>JAAYCB010000156.1 GCA_012744395.1 Pirellulaceae bacterium | reverse complement strand
CGCGCGCCGCGCCGGCGGGCAGCGGCTATTCGGCCTTGACTTCGATCCGCCGGGGTTTGACGGACTCGGCCTTGGGAAGGTGCAGCGTGAGAACGCCATTCTTCATCTCGGCCGAGATCTTGGCGGCATCAACCGCCTCGCTGATGCGAAATTCCCGGTAGTAGTCACCCACGCCGTACTCGCTGTAGATCAGTTCCCGCCCGTCGTGCCTGGGGGGCACCTTGGCGTGAACGAGCAAGTGATCGTTTTCGAAACGGATGTCGAGGTCTTCCGGGCCGACGCCGGGCAGGTCCCCGTAGAGCGTCAGCTCGTCGTCCGTTTCGAGGATGTCGAATCGCGGCGTGTAAGTCACCGTGCCGCGGGTCTGTTCCACGGCGGGCAATTGCTCGTGCGTGTCCTTCTTCACCATTTCGCTCATGGTTTTGTCTCCTGTTCTCTGAAACCAAGGGGGCAGTGCCGATCGGCTTCCGCCGGTCTGTTTCAGTCAGCTTTGACGGTGATTTTTTTCGGCCGCGCCTCTTCCCGCTTGGGAAGCTTGATCGTCAGAACGCCCGCCTTCAGCGACGCCTCCACCTTGTCGGGATCGACCGGCTGGGGCAGCGTGATCATGCGGGTGAACTCGGCGGCCGTCCGCTCGCGCCTGTGCCAGACGCCAGCTTTGCCATCCGGCTGCTTGCGGGTTCCCTTGATGCTGAGCTGATCGTTTCCCGTCACGAGGATTTCCAGGTCGGGCAGCTCCATGCCGGGAAGCTCGGCCTCGACATACAGGTTGTTTTCATCCTGTGTCAAGTCGAGAGCCGGGTAGCCCGGCGCCGGCCGCCGGCGCGGGTCCGCGTGACCATAGCGATCGAAAAGGCGGTTCATTTCATCGTACAGCCGGCCCATTTCCGACCAGACGTCGTTCAGCGGCTGCCATCGTGTGGAAAACATCTGCACTCTCCTTTTTTCCTGAGACAACCGAAAGTCCGGACGGCCAACTCCGCCATCCGGAGTCGCTTCGATTCATGGCAAACTCACTCGGGATGACAGCCGCTTCCAGCGATCAGCGCCCAGCCCGAAATGGCTAAGAAATGCGGGAATGTTTTGCCCCTGCCGACCGCTGAAAGCTGGCCGCCAAACCGCTAGAATTAATGAGCAACTGCCGTGCCAATTCGCGCACCGACAGCGGAAGGAAATATGGGGTGTTTACGAAGTCCCTTGCCGGGCAAGGAGTTTCGCCGTGCGAGCCAGCGCTGTCCGGCGTGCGACAAGGAATTTGGGGACGGCGAAACACCGGGCGGCGGCTGCCAAAATGGCAGGAAGCCGGACCGTCGATCGCAATCGTCACCCCGGGGTGTCATTCTGGCAGCAGCGCCGTCACTTCGCCTTGTCGACCCGGGCCGTCACGGTCAACCGGCCCCCTTGGTGAAGCCAGGCGAGCAGCTTCGCGAGCGGGGCCAAGGCCAACTGGCCGCCAACGGATGGATTGACGATGAACTCGAGCAATCGCGGCCCCGGACGCCGTTGCGGAAATGCGGTTCGCAGCCACAATCCCAGACTACCCAGCAGGTTGAAGACGTTGTGCTGGTGGATGACGCGGACGTCCTGGTATCCGGCTTGAGCCAGAATGCGGCGCAAGCTGCGGGGCGTGAACTGATGCAAGTGGATCGGCGGCTGGAGGCAATACCAGTAGCGTGCGAAGACGGCAGGCTCCCAACAGGCCCAGTTCGGTACGCTGAAGATAAACCAACCACCGGGCTTGAGAATCCGCTGGATTTCATCAAGCGTTCGGAGCGGATCGTGAAGATGCTCGAGGACCATCCACGCGAAAACCGCATCGAAGGAGTTGTCGGCAAAGAGCCCCGGCTCGAATGCGCCGTGATGCACACGAAAGCCGAGTTGCCGCGCCTCGGCGGCCGGCGCCGAGGCCGGCTCGACGCCTTCGGCTTGCCACCCAGCCCCGCGCAGCATCTCCAAGAAACGCCCCCCCGCACAACCGAGTTCCAGGGCCCGCCGGCCGGGCGCGTCGAGCGGCGGCATGATCTCCCCGTAGCTCTCCCTGAGCCAGTGGTAGAGTCTCCGCAGCCCCGGAACCAGCCGGATGGGCCGAGAGAGATACCAGGCGGGGGAACTCGCTGCTCCGCCGCCCGGCGGAGTCGAAGCGGATCCGCCGCGGCATCCTCGCGGCGTGTGGGGCGCATAATCTTGCGGATAGAAGCGGCCGATCGATTCGCGCGTCGGTCTCGGGCTGACGTAAACGTGCCGGCAGTCTCGGCACTCGACCAGTTGGAAGCAGCCGGGCGTCCGGTGAAGCAGATCGCCCGCTCGCATTCGCAGTCTCCAGCGGTCCGATCCGCACAACGGACAATCCGGCGTCTCCCACTCCACGGGGT
>JAAYCB010000155.1 GCA_012744395.1 Pirellulaceae bacterium | reverse complement strand
GCGGGCGGACTGGCCGCGAGCGGACTGGCCGCGGCGATTGCCGGGCCGATTGCCGCGGCGGTCTCGTCCAATTCCTCGGGCGTCTCGAAGTCCAGCTCCCGGCGGGTCAGCCCGATCCGCTCGTCCTCGCCGGTGCCGTCAACAACGGACCCCTGGAAGCGGTAGTAGACCGTGCGAAGCTCGGGCGCCTGGAGCTTCCGCGGCGCGGCGGCATCCTCGATCTCCTTGGCCGTCACCGCAGGAGCCGTCTCGAACGCCGGAATTTGCAGCACGTCGATCCGCAGCTCGCGCGACGATCCGTAGAGTCCGAACCGCCGCGCGCCGGTCGGGCCGGGCGAATCCGGATCGATGAACACGGGGTCCTGGATCGCGCCGGCCAAATCGTCGGAAAACTGCTGGGCCAAGGTGCGGACCAACTGGCTCTCCTCCGTCCGCCTCTCGCCCCGTTCGAACATGTCGCTGTACAGGTCCAGGACATGCCAGACGGCAGCCATCAGCACGGCGATCAACACCGACGCGATCAAGACCTCCAGCAGGGTGAAACCCCGCGGGGCCGGTCGGCCGAACGTCGAACTGGCGGAACGGTGCGTCATGAAAAACCCTGGCATTGTCGAATCGAAGGACTCGCGGCGGCGGGACAGCCGCCGGTCCCGGCGCGCGCCGGGACCGCGCGGCGAACGGTCAAAACGGCGGGCCGCTCGGCTCCCATTCGCCCAGCGGCGCCGGCAGGTCGGCAGTCGGTGGTTCGGCAGTCGGCAGGTCGGCAGTCGGTGGCGGCAGGGGCATGTCGATCTCCGGCGGCTGTTCCAGGCCTGGTGAGCGGGGCGCTACGGGCGAGACTCTCGCACCGGGCCTGTCCACGGCCGCGGTTGTGGCGATCCAGCGGACCAGCGTGAATTGCTTGCCGGCGGCCCCTTGGCCGGTCGCCGTTGCGGCTTTCGCCGCCGTCACCCGCAATTCGACCAGCCCCGGTTGCGGCGCCGAGGATGCCGCGACCGACAGGGACCAGCCGGGCAGTTCCGCAATCGGCTCGCCGGCGACCGGCTGGATCGGCGCGGCGCCGGAAAGCATCTCGTTCAGGCGCGTCTGGCAGGCCAATTGCGCGATGGACAACTGGTCGGCGCTCTCCATGTGGGAGCGGCCCACGAAGGCGATGTGCGAGAGCACGATCACGCAGCCGAGCAGCACAGCCGTGGCCAGCACGACCTCGAGCAGGGAGAACCCCTCGCGGTGGCCGCATTTCATGGGCCTCCTCCCGCCGCGAAGGCCCGCGGGCCGGCCTGCGCCGCGCCTTGGGGAACCTCCGCAAGCCGTGTCGTCGGGCCAATCCGAACCGTGCCGGTCAGCCCGCGAAGGCTGATCTCGACGAAGTAGCGCTCACGATCCGTCAACCGGAAGCGGGCGTTTGACGTCCGCCCGTTCGGGTAGAACACGATCGGGTCGGACCAGGCCTGCCGTTCGGCGAGCTCCGCAGTGCTGGCGCCCGCCAGGCCGGTCCCCTCGTCCTCCGCGCCCGGCTGCTCGGCCACCTCCTGCCCGGCGAAGACGATGCCGCCGGGCAGGTCCCGCGGGCCGGCCTGCGGATCGGCGGCGGCCGGCCGGGGGCTTGCCGCCGCTTCCGCCATCTGATCGAGGGCCGAGCGGAGGACCGCCGGCCCGGCGTCTTCCTCTTGCCTGGCGGCGATTTCGAACCGGCCAGCTCCGGGCTGGAATCGGAACACCTGGGCTTTGCCCGATTCGATCGCCGCCAGCCGCGCTTGGCCGAGCGCGTTCCGCACCTGTTTGGCGGCGTCGCCGATGCGGCTTCGCCTGGCCATCTTCTGGATGGCGGGCCAGCCCAACCCAATCATGACGGCAAGAATCGCCAGGACGATGAGCATCTCCAGGAGCGTGTAGCCGTGGCGGCCGGGCCGCGACCGCGGCAGCGCGAGAAGCGGCATCCGCCAACTGGTCCGTCCGGATGGGTCTGGGGCGGCCGAATTGATGGGAGGGCGTGGGACCATGGTCACGCAAGGCTCAAGATCCAATGTTCAAGGTTCAAGTTCCAATGACTCGGCGGGTTGAAACCCCAAGCGGGGCCCTGCCCCTTGTTGGCCACTGGGAATCGAGCCTTGGACATTCTGGAGGGGGTGGGCTCGCCGCAGGGCAAGACCCCCAAAAACGGCGCAGGGCCGCGGGGAGGAACCGATCCTCCGTGCGGCCCTGGTTCAGCGCGTGCCGCTGCTCTACGGCATGGCTGGTTGCGTCATCGGCTGTGCGGGGGGCGTCATCGGCTGCATCGGCGGCATATCCTGGCCCATCGGCGGCATGCCCTGGCCCATCGGCGGCATGCCCTGGCCCATCGGCGGCATGCCCTGATCGATTGGCGGTGGCCCGGGCATCGCATCCGGACCAAGGCCTCCGCCGAGTTGCTCGCTCGTCATGCCTTCCTGGCCGGGCATCTGGCCGGGCATCTGGCCGGCCCCGGTGGCGGCTCTCGACCAGTTGACGATGTCGTCCTCGGTCCCATCCTGGTTGTCCGGTCCAAACGACCAGATGTCGGGCTTGGGGCCGGCGCCTCGCGTGGGCGGATAGGCATAGCCATAGGGCATCCCCCAGGGGTCCACCGGGACGGTGTCCGTGTTCAGGTAGGGGCCGTCCCAGCGCGAGGCGACCGCGCCGGAGGGCTGCATCGCGCTGGCGGTTGGGGCGGTGCTCATGCCGGTCCCCATCCCCATGTCGGGACCAGCGCCCAAGTCCGGACTGACTCCGGGGGCCGCGCCAGCCCCCATGTCCATGCCCATGCCCATGTCGGTGCTCATACCGGTCCCCATGCCCATGCCCGCGCTCGCCGCCGGGGGGCTGATCAGGGCTTGCAGGCCCTGTTCCGTCGTCGGATAGCCGCCGCATTCCACGGCGTAGCCCTCCAGCGCCCCCTCGAAAAGGCTGATCTGGGTCTGGGCGGCTTTGATGTCCGCCTTGCCCTGCAAGCCCAGAATTCGCGGCGCGACCATTGCCGCCAGCAGCACGAGAATCGCCAAGACGACGAGCAGTTCCATCAACGTGAAACCAGCTCGCCTACCGGACCGTGCGGATCGTAGCATCTCTCAATCCTCCCATGGAAAAATTCTGTTTCTTCAGCCCATCGTCGTGCTCATTTCGAACACCGGTAGCAGCAAGGCGACCATCACCAGCAAGATCACCGTGCCCATCACCAGGAGCATCGCCGGCTCGATGAGCCGAACCATGGTCTCGAGTTGCTGAGCCGTCTTGCGGTCGATCGTTTCGGCGATGCTGACTAACACATTATCCAGATTGTTGGATTCTTCAGCAACGCTGATCATCGCCATAATCGGCGGCGGGATCAGCCCGCAGTCGGCCAGGGGCCGCGAAAGCGTCTCGCCGGACGATATATTCTCAGCCGATCTGGTGATCGCCTCGGCCAGAACCTGGTTGCCGGTCGATTCCGCGCTGATTTCCAGTGCGCGGAGGATCGGCACGCCGTTTTGCAGCAGCGTGCCGAGGATTCGGCAGAATCGCGAGAGTGCCGAACCGAGAAAGATCCGGCCGAAGACCGGCAGCCGCAATTTCCACTTGTCCAAAAAGGCCCGCCCGGCGGGGGTCTTGATCAGGTTCCACAGCCAGACGCCGAGAAACGCCGTGCCGGCTGTCGCGAGCAAGCCGTTCTGGCCGAGAAAATCGCTCACCCCCAAGAGGATGATCGTCGGCACCGGCAGGCCCCCCCCCTGCTGCTCGACCCGGGCGAACAGCGTGGCGAACTTCGGCACGAAAAACACGACGAGAATCAGCGTGACAAGAAAGCCGGCGACGGCGAGAAAGGCCGGGTAGGTCATCGCCCCGACCACCTTGTTCTTCAACTCTTCCTGGAGCTGGAGGAAATCGGCGGTCCGCTTCAGGGCGTCTTCCAGGAAAGCGCCTTCCGAGCCGGCGCGGACGACGCTGATCGTCAACTCGTTGAAGACTTCCGGGTGGGAAGCGAAGGCGACGTCGAGCGACGTGCCCTCCGAGACCTTGTCGCGAATGTCTCCGAGCACTTCGCGCATCGTCGAATGGGCCGACTGCTCGGCGAGAATCTCCAGCGAATTGAGCAGGGGAACGCCGTTCTCGAGCAGGTCGGCCAACTGGGTCAGCGTCGACGCCAGGACCGCCGCCCCGACGCGCTTCTTGAACCGGAATCGGACACTGCCCGCATCAGCGCTGGCGACGTGGATCGGGTAGAGCGACCGGTCGGCCAACAGCGCGAGCGTCTCCCGCTTCGTTCCGGCGGTGATTGTGCCGCGGACGTCCTCGCCCGACAGCGTTCGTGCGGTGTAAGTGAATTCAGGCATGGGCGGCCGGTCCGTTGCCCTCTCGTTTCTTCATCTCGTCTTCGCCTCTACCCTCGTTCGCAAGCTCCCGCTTGGGAACCCGTTGGTATTGGGGAACCAGGCGGATTGTCTATCAGTCGGCCTTGGTCACGCGCAAGACCTCGTCGATCGTGGTTCTTCCCTGGATGACTTTGCGCCACCCGTCCTGTCTCAGGGTCCGCATTCCGCCCCGGATGGCGGCCTGCTTGACGAGGTTCGTTGGCGCCCGCTCGCTGGCCAGGGCGCGGACTTCGTCATTGGCGACGAGCAATTCATAGATCCCGACTCGCCCGGAGTAGCCCGTCCCGCGGCACGCCCGGCAGCCGGTTGGCGCGTAAACGTGGCCGGCCGTCTCCATGCACTCATCGAACGGGAAGTCATCGGGCACGTCCTTCTGGCTGGGAATCGTCTCCTGGCGGCACTCCTTGCAGAGCGTCCGCACGAGCCGCTGGGCCATCACGCCTTCGACGGTGCTACAGACGAGAAACGGTTCGACGCCCATGTCGGCCAGCCGCATGAACGCGCCGGCGGCGTCGTTGGTGTGCAGCGTGCTGAACACGAGGTGGCCGGTGAGCGACGCCTGGACGGCGTTCTCCGCCGTTTCCAGGTCGCGGATTTCGCCCACCAGGACCACGTCGGGGTCATGGCGGAGAATCGCGCGAAGGCTCGCCGCGAACGTCAGCCCGACCTTCGTGTGGACCTGGATCTGGTTGATCCCGTTGAGCTGGTATTCGATCGGGTCCTCGGTCGTGATGATCTTCGTGTCTTCGCTCTTGATCTCGTTCAGCGCGCTGTAGAGCGTGGTCGTCTTTCCGGAACCGGTCGGGCCGGTGACGAGGATGATCCCGTGGGGCAGGCTGATCAGCTTCCCGAATTCGGCGTAGATGTCCTCATCCATGCCGATGCCGCGGAGCGAAAAGCTCATCCGATCCTTGTCGAGGACGCGCATCACGACGCCCTCGCCGTGCAGCATGGGAATGATCGAAACGCGGATATCGATCTCGCGGCCCTGGACCTTGAGCTTGATCCGCCCGTCCTGCGGGACGCGCTTCTCGGCGATGTTCAGCCGCGCCATGATCTTCAGGCGGCTGATGATCGCCGACTGGAAGCGGTTGATCTCCGGCGGCATCGGCTGCTTCTGGAGCACGCCGTCGATCCGGTAGCGGACCTTCATGCCCTCTTCCTGGGCCTCGATGTGGATGTCGCTGGCCCGGTTCTCCACGGCCTCGGTGAGAATCTCGTTGACGAGGCGGACCACCGAGGCCTCCTGGGCCATCTCCGCGGCCTCGGAATGGTCCCATTCGATGTCGTCGAGCACCTCGACGCCGGAGTCGCGATCCTCCGTCTGGGCGAGCAGGCCCTCGACCGTCTCGGCCCCGACGCCCAGGTGCGTTTTTATGAGCTTGGCCAACTCGGCGGGCAGTGCCACGACCGGCACCACGCTCCGCCCCGTGGCCGCGCCGACCGCGTCCAGCGCGTGCAGGTCGAAGGGATTGCCGATCGCCAGCCGCAGCGAGTCGCCGTCGGCCTCCAGCGGAAACACCAGGTGCCTGTGGATCAACTTGATGGGAAACGATCCGAGCGCGCCCAGGTCGATCTTCGTCTTGGCCAGATCGACGATGTCCATGCCCAGCGTGGCGCCGACGGCGGCAAGGGCCTGCTCCTCGCTGTCGAAGCCAAGCTCCCGAGCAACCAGTTGCAGACTGCCGTCCCGGGTCTGGGCCTCCCGCGCGATTTTCAACTTGCGAGCATCCAGGATGCTCTTCTCAGCGGACGTCTGGGCAAAAATCATCGCTTCAAAGACTGCTACGGGTTGCGTGGGATCACCGGACGATCGGAGCGCCGCCGGCGCAGCGACAACCGGCGATCGGCCAGGACAGCCAAAAGCGGCTGACCGAAACACCTGCAATCGGCGGGCCCTGTCAGGAGGTGGGCGTGGCGTAGGCGGGACGATATTCGCTTGGAGGGTTGACGGCGACCGGACCTGCCATGCTAAAATACAGATGTATAGCATTATTGTAGTTTGTATGGCTTTGCCGTCAACACAAACCTCCCCCCACGGCAAGTTTCTGGAAGAATATTCAAACCGCGGCATTTGCGGGCTTCTGGCCCCCGGGTGGTGTTCCTTGCACCCCGGGGCGGCCAAGACACCCCAAGCGGACCCGCCTTCCAGGAACATCGCCTTCCACCCTGTCGAGGCAGTCTCATGGCGTCCTCCAGAAGCGCGACGTTCCGCAAGGCGGGACTGTTGATTCTGCTGCTCGCCGCGGCCATCGTGGTGCTCCTGCAATACATGCCGCGGGAAGAACCCGCCGAAATCGCCGCCCCGACGAAAAAACAGGCGCCGGCCCCCCAGCCCGTGCCCCCGCGACAGGAGCAGGCCCCTCGGCAAGAAGAACCCGCTCCTGGATTCCCCCAGCCGGGGAGGTCTCCCGCAAAGCCAACCCCCCCCCCGGACTACAAAAAACCTCCCGCGACCGTGTTCGTCTCCCGTTCGCCTTCCGATGCCGCAGCGCCCGCAGCGCCCGCGACGCCCGATCAGCCGAATTCCCAGCCGGCGCCGGCCGGCCAGTCCGGTTCCGAGCCGCCCCTGGCAAGACCCATGCCCAGCGGCCCGATTCCTTTGAAGGTCAGCCGCTACGTCCGGCACTGGATCGCCAGGCACGACAAGAACGGGGATGGGGCGATCGACGCGGATGAATGGAAGACGATGGCCGGCGCTCCGGCAAGCATCGACTACAACGCGGATGGTGTGATTACCGTAGAGGAGCTGTCGGCCTACTGGGCCGACTTCGGGCGCAATCGCCGCATGCGCCTGACCGGTTCGATGGTCGAGGCGGTTGCCGAGACGTCCAGCTGGATCCCCACGGCGGAACAGGAAGCCCGCGCGGCCGCCGAACAGGCGGCGGAGGAGACGGCCGCGAAGGCGGCGGAGGAGACGGCCGGACAGGCCTCGGGGGAGGATTCCGTGCTCCCGGTCGCGCTTGCGGACGATGCGGAAGACTCCGCCGCGGCGGCGGCCGCGGCGGCGGAAGACCCTCAACAGCCGGTGCCCGTCGAAGAACCGGCCAGTCCGCCGACTGCCCGGCGGTTCGTGACGCCGAAGAACCGGCTGGCGGGGTTGCCGGACTGGTTTCTTGCCAGGGACGCGAACGGGGACGGGCAATTGACGGTGGCCGAATTCGCCCCGAACGGCGCGGCGCAACGGCTGGCTGAATTCCAGCGCCTCGACCGCAACGGCGACGGCGTGCTCACGCCCGAAGAGTGCCGGCGATAAGCCCCGGCTGGGCCGAGGGCGCCGGTTGCCGGCCACGGCTCCCCGTGCGGTAATCGGATGGCCGCGGCCCGCCAGCCCCGCCCCCCGCGTCCGCTCGTCCGCAACCGCTCCCATCGCTTCGCTCGTCCCGCCAGCCGTTCCCGCTGGTCGGCGTCGACAACGAGGAGGCCGTTTGCCCGTTTACCGATCCGCCGCTGACGAGCGTCGATCAGGGCTCGCAGCGGACCGGCTACCAGGCGGCCCTGTTGCTCGATCAATGGATGGAAGGAGAACCGGTGGCGCCCGGCTCGCACCCGGCGGCCGGGTACGCGGCGCGGTGACCAGCGTCGCGGATTGCGAATATCCGCGGCGGCGTCCCCCGCGGCGAGTCGAACGCGGGGGGCGATGCGGCCGGCAACTGCTCGTTTCGTGCAATGGTTTGCCGCGATTTTTTGTATCTTGGCGCGGCGTTGCCGGATCGCGTATGCTAGCCGTTTGGCGAGGAGCACCAACCGCACCCCTAGTTTCAAGGCAGCAGACGATGTCCAAGATCAACCGGCGAGATTTCCTCAATCGCACACCCGCGGCAGCGCTGGGCGTGGCCGGCGGCGTGACCATTCTGGCCAATCCGGCGTCCGCCCGGGCAACTCCCGCCAACGATCGGCTCGGGCTGGCGATGATCGGCGTCGGCGGAGGGCGGGGGCACTCGCTGGCGATCGGTTTCCTCGAACGCGGCGATTGCCAGGTCGACTATATCTGCGACGTGAATCGCCAGTTGCACGAGCCGCGGGCCAAGGAATACGCCGCGCGCCAAGGGGGCAAGCGTCCCAAATGCGTGCAGGACTTTCGCGAAATGCTCGAAGACCCCGCGGTCGACGCCGCGGTGATCGCCACGCCGCCGCACTGGCATGCCCTGGCGACGATTCTCTGCTGCCGCGCCGGCAAGGACGTCTATTGTGAAAAGCCGCAGAACCACAATCCCTGGGAAGGCCGCCAGGCGGTCGCGGCCGCACGAAAATATGACCGCATCGTGCAGATCGGCACGCAGAACCGCAGCGCGCCGTACAACCTCGCCGCCAAACAGTACCTCGCCGAGGGCAAGCTGGGCAAGGTGCACCTCTGCCGCGTATTTGAGCAGACGCACGAGTCCAACTTCAAGTGGGGCCCCGACACCGAGCCCCCCGACACGTTGGACTGGGAAATGTGGAATGGTCCGGCCCCGGCGCGCAAGTATAACTCGGCGATCCACGTCCGGTGGCGGAAGCTCTGGGACTACTCGGGCGGCCAGATGTCCTACCAGGGGATTCACCAGATCGATCTGGCCCGCTGGCTCTGCGGGGTCGATTATCCGAGCTCGGTCTATTGCACGGGCAAGCGGTTCACCCCGGGCGACGCCGAAACGCCCGACACGCAGCTGGCCGTCTTCGAGTTCCCCGAACTGGTGATGACCTACGAGCAGACCGAGTTTACGCCCTACATGCTCCGGAGCGACTCGGGCATCCGGAACGGCGACATCTTTCCCTATTGGCCCCAGAACGGGACGCGGATCGAGCTTTACGGGGAGGCGGGGGTGATGTACGTCGGCCGGATGGGCGGCGGCTGGCAGGTCTACGTCCGCACCAAGGACCGGCAGCCGGTGGTCAAAGACCAGATGTACGGCCGCTACCCCGACCCGCACCACAAGGAGAATTTCGTTGTCTCGGTCAAGGGCCGCAAGCGGCCCAACGCCGACATCGAAGAAGGGCACCGCAGCCTGCTCCTGGTCCACTATGCCAACATCAGTTGCCGGCTGAGCGGCCGGACGCTGCAAATCGACCCCAAGACCGAACAGATCCTCGACGATCCCGAGGCCATGCGGCTATTCAGACGCGAGTACCGCAAGCCGTGGGTGGTTGAAGAAGCGGTCTAGCGCGTCCCGGGCGGTGTGCGGCGGCGGCATGCTCGGCCCCGGGGATGCCGGCCAGCCGGCGAGCCACCCTGGAAGAATCGGACGCCGCGCCGCGATGTGGGCAGCGGCGTGTCGGCCAAACCGGAAGCAGCGCGCGCTGGAACCACGTCCAACGGAGGCAGCGAGGCGATGCGGAGACTCGACAGGCGGCAATTCCTCGGCGCTTCGGGCGCCGCGCTGGCGGCAACTCTTCACGGCGCCGCCCGGGCCGGCTCGGCAGCGCCCGAGGCGCTTGTCACCCGCGGCGTCGTCCTCGTGCCGGAAGACCTGACGCTCGGCGACTGGCCGGAGCGGGCCAAGAAGGCCGGCCTGACGACGATCGGCCTCCACCACCAGAACTCGCCGCAGGCGGTGATCGACTGCCTGCGGACCGTTGCCGGCCGGCGATTCCTCGAGCGCTGCCGGCAGTTGGGCCTTGAAGTGGAGTACGAACTGCACGCCATCAAGGAGCTGCTGCCGCGCGATCTGTTCGCCAGAAGCCCCGAGCTGTTCCGCATGAACGAGAAGGGGGAGCGGACCGCGGACGCCAACTGCTGCGTGCACTCCGAGCGGGCGCTGGAGATCATCGCCGATGCCGCGCTGGCGATCGGCCGCGCGCTCCGCCCCACCACCGGCCGCTACTTCTACTGGGGCGACGACGGCCAGCCTTGGTGCGGCTGCGGCAAGTGCCGCGAGCTTTCGCCCGCGGAGCAGGCGCTCGTTGTCGAGAACCGCATCTGCCGACGGCTCCGCCAGGTCGACCCCGACGCGCAACTCGCCCACCTGGCCTATGTGAACAGCCTCGCGCCGCCGCGGAAGGTCAAGCCGGAGCAGGGGGTCTTCCTGGAATACGCGCCGATCCGGCGGCGCTACGATCTGGCCTTCGACCAGCAGCGGGGTCCCCGCGCGGCCGAGGGGCTCGACGCCCTGGACGCCAACCTGGAGGTGTTTCCCAGGCACACCGCCCAGGTCCTCGAGTACTGGCTCGATGTCTCCCGTTTCTCCAAGTGGAAGAGGCCCGGCGTGAAGTTGCCCTGGAACCGGGACGTGTTTCTTGCCGACGTGGCGGCCTATCGCCAGCGGGGGATTCGCCACATCACCACGTTCGCGGCATGGATCGACGCCGGCTACCGGGACCGGCATCAGGACCTGGCGTTCATCGAGGAATATGGGCGCGGACTGTTGCATGCGGACGGCGGGCGGAAATAATGGGACCTGCGGCCGCCCGGGTCCAGCCCAAGGCGCGCATGCGGCAATTGGAGGCCGGCCGCCGGCGCGGCGTTCGCGTGGCCAGGGCAAGCGGAGGGGCTCCCCTGGATTGGGGCAGTGCACGCACCACTTTTTTCGCGAGGTGACAAGTCATGGAACGAAACACCGGCAGGGCGGCGCGGAATTCGCGCCGCGAGTTTCTCGCATCCAGCGGGGCAATCGCCGCCGGCGCGTGTCTGGCAGCGCCGGCCATCGCTGGTGCGGCGGGGGTGCAGACGTTGGCCATCCGCGGCGGCCGCAAGGCCGTCACCGCCTCGGCCAGCGGCGCCACCTCCTGGCCCCTGTTCGGCGATGAGGAACGCCAGGCCGTCAACGCCGTCGTCAGCAGCCCCGGCTACGCCGAGGTCCAGGCGTTTGAAGACGCCTGGCAGGAGCATTTCAAGCCGCCCTACTGCAAGTCGCACATGAACGGCACGAGCGCCCTGGCCTCCGCCCTGTTCGGATTGAATCTCCCACCCGGCAGCGAAATCCTCGTTCCCAGCCTCGACCCCTGGTTCGGCATCCTCCCGATGCGGTTGCTGGACCTGGTGCCGGTCTTCGTCGACAGCCACCCGCGGACGCTGAATTTCGACCTGGAGGACGCCAGGCGGCGGCTGACGAAGAACACCCGGGCGATCGAGGTGGTCCACCTGTTTGGCCTGCCCTGCGACATGGAGGCGATCTGCGATTTCGCCAAGGAGAAGGGCCTGCTTGTTCTGGAAGACTGCGCCCATGCGCACAACGCCTCGATCCACGGCAGGTACGTGGGCAACTGGGGCCAGATCGGGGCCTTCAGTTGCCAGGGGAGCAAGGTCTTGCCGGCCATCGAGGGCGGCATCGCCAACTACGAGAACCGGGAGTATTACGAACGGGCGGCTACCTTCGGCCACTACGAGTGCCCGGGACGCTTCCCCAGCGAGAGCCCGTACCGCAAGTACAGCGCCACCGGGCTGGGATTGAAGCTGCGGATTCATCCGATGGGCGCGGCCCTCGCCCGCTGCCAATTGAAAAAGTTGGATCAGCAGACCGAGCTGGAACGCGGGCAGACCCACTCGCTCAACAGCCGCTTGTGCCAGCTGCCCGGCATCTACGAGCAGGCGCCGGCGCCGGGCGTGAAACGGGTCTACTGGTCCAGAAACCAACTCTTTATCGATCCGGACAAGTGCGGCATGTCCCGCGACGTGGTCGTCAAGACCCTCAAGGCCGAGGGCGTGGCGATCGGCAACTTGAACTACTCGGTCAGCCACCGCGATCCGGCATTCACCGAAGCGCAGTGGTGGCGCTATCCCCCGGTGATCCCCGATCGGCTGCCGGGCCTGGAAGAAGCGTTGCGGACGGGCGTCTCGCTGCCGCGGTTCACCAGGCCGGTTCCGGAACTGATCGACCAGTACGTGGCCGCCTTCGAGAAGGTCTGGGCGCACCGCGCCAGCCTGGGCAAGGGCTGACGGCGGTCGAACGGCGGCGGAGCCGGCCGGCTCCTCCGCCCGAGGGTCCGCCTCACTTCCTCCGCCACGCGCCGAGAATCTCCAGCACGTAGTCGACGGCGGCGACCTCGGCCGTGTCGCGGCCGCCGGAATCGCCGAACAGGCGGACCCGATCGAAATCGCAGACCCAGGTGAGGGCCGCGGGATTGCTCAACGACGCCTCGTTGCCCTCGGCGGCAAACGTGTCGCTGAGGACCGAGTCGAACAGCACCGCCTCGTCGAAGCCGCCGTTGCCGCGCGCGGTGACCCGGCCGAACCCCGTGGCCCGGTTGAAATATCCGCTGCCCGACATCTGCGCCTCGACGCTGCTGGCGAAGAATGCGTCGGCCCCGGTCGAGCCGTGGAAGTCCGCGGTGTCGTTGCCGCCCGAGGCCGTCGCCACGACCCCTTCGAACTCGCGGAGCGCGTAGTAGAAGCCGGGCCCGTAGAACGACGCCCCGTCGGGGCGGGCGACCAGCGTGTCGCCGCCCGGCGAATCGTAGAGGTAGGCCCGGTCGTCGCCGCCGCCGGCGAAAACCACCACCTCGTCGAAATACTTGGCGCGATTGAAGCGGCCCTGCGAGACCATTTTCGCGTAGACCGGCGTGCCGAGGAGCAGATCGGCCGACGCCGAACCCTGGAACTGGGCGCGGTCGTTGCCGCCGCTGGCATACGCATGGACCGCTGCGAAGAACTTTGCCCGCAGTACGAACCCCTCGCCCGTCAGCCGGCCGAACTCCGGCGTGCCCACGAACAGGTCGTCGCCCGGCGAATCGTACAGGCTGGCTTCGTCGACGCCGCCGTACCGCGCGTAGGCATGGACCTCCTCGAATTGGCGGACTTCGAGGGTGAACCCCGCGCCGGTCAATTGGGCCAGTCCCGGCGAGGCGGTGAACAGATCGTCGCCCGGCGAATCGTCCAGCGCGGCGGTGTCTTGTCCGCCACGGCCATCGATCCGGATCGTCTCGGCATTGGTCACGGCGACCGTGTAGCCCGGCCCGCTGAGCTCCGCCGCGCCCGGCCGCAGCGCGGCGGTGTCCGATCCTTCCGCGCCGGCCAGCTCGGCCGTGTCCGAACCGGCCAGCCCGTCCAACGCGATCGTGTTGACCACGGCCCCGTCGAAGCGGTATTCGACCCCGTTGATCCGGACCGCGTGCTCGGCGCCGGCGGCGAACTCGAAGCTGTCGTCGCCGGACGTGCCGTGGACCAGGACGGAGCCGCCGTCGATCTGGACCAGGTTCGTCACCCGCAGCCGCACGCCGGGGTTCGCCTGGCCGCCATCGGCCCACGCGCGGACGTAGAGGGACTGGCCCGCGGAGACCGTCACGTCGATCCGCTGGCTGCCGCTGGCCGCATCGCTCCCTCCGAGCCGTCGCTGACTCGAATCGAAAACTTCCAGGTTGACGCCCCCCTGAGCGCGGTTGAACGTGGCTTCGACCGTGAACAGGCCGTCGCGGGTCGCCGTGTAGGCGTACCACTGGCCGGCGGCGGTAATCGTCTGGCCATCGAGCTGAATCTGGTCGACCGGCCGCGCGGGCGGCAGCCCCGGCGGCTGCGTCGGGGGTTGCGTCGGGGGCTGCGTCGGGGGCTGCG
>JAAYCB010000154.1 GCA_012744395.1 Pirellulaceae bacterium | reverse complement strand
TGGCGGCCGGCGAGCGCGGAGGAGGGGTTTGAGATCGTCCGCCGGCGGTTGTTCGAGCCGATTCTCGATCCGGCCCACTTCAAGGATCGCGACGTGGTGGCCAGGGCGTTTGCCGATCTCTACCGGATTCAGCACCAGGAATTCCCGCCCGAGTGTCGCGACGCCGAGTATGAAAAGCGGATCAAGGCGGCCTACCCGATCCACCCGGAGGTGTTTGACCGGCTCTACAACGACTGGTCGACACTGGTCAAGTTTCAGCGGACCCGCGGCGTGTTGCGGCTGATGGCGGCGGTGATCCACAGCCTTTGGGAGAAGGGAGACCGGAGCCCGCTGATCCTGCCGGCCAACATCTCCATCGACGATCCTCGCGTGCAGTTCGAGCTGACGCGATACCTCTCCGACAACTGGGTGCCGGTGATCGAAAAGGACGTCGACGGCCCGAGCTCACTGCCGCTTCAGCTCGACCGCGATGTCCCCAACCTGGGCAAGTTTTCCGCCTGCCGTCGGGTGGCGAGGTCCATCTACATGGGTTCTGCTCCCCTCGGGAAGGCCGCCCACCGGGGACTGGAAGATCGGCAGGTGAAGCTTGGCTGCGTGATGCCGGGCGAGTCGCCGGCGGTGTTTGGCGACGCGCTCAGGCGGCTGGCGGGGGCGGCGACCTACCTTTACCAGGACGGCCCGCGTTATTGGTATTCGACGCAGCCGACGGTTACGAAGCTGGCGGAGGATCGGGCCGAGCAGCTCAAGCGCGACGCGGACAAGGTCGTCGCGGAGTTGGAGAAGCGGCTCCGCAAGGACCTGGAGCAGAAGGGCGATTTCAGCCGGATCCATGCGATGCCGGAGTCGGGGCAGGACGTATCGGACGATCGCGACGCGCGGCTCGTTGTGCTTCGGACCGACTACCCGTACAGCAAGGACCCGGGCAACGCGGCGGTGGCGGCCGCCAAGGCGATCCTCCAGATGCGCGGGAACACCCCGCGGCTTTTCCAGAACGCACTGGTGTTCCTGGCGGCCGACAAGACCCGCCTTCAGGACCTCGACGAAGCGGCGCGGAAGTATCTGGCCTGGCAGTCGATCCTGGTGGAAAGTGAAACGCTGGACCTCGCCCCGCAACAGGTCAAGCAGGCGGAGACCCAGTTGGCAGCCGCGGACAGCGCCGTGACGGCACGGATTCCGGAGACGTACCAGTGGCTGCTGGCGCCGGTGCAGGCGACGCCCCAGTCGGCGATCACGTGGGAGGCGATCCGTCTTGCGGGGCAGGACGCGCTGGCGGTCCGGGCGAGTAAGAAGTTGCGGAGCGATGAGCTGCTGCTCACCGGGTTCGCGGCGTCGCGACTGCGGATGGAGCTTGACCGCGTTCCACTCTGGCGTGGCGACCATGTCTCCGTGGGGCAGCTTGCCGAAGATTTCGCCCGGTATGTCTACCTGCCGCGTCTTAAGCATTCGTCGATCCTGGTCAGCGCGGTCTCGGAGGGGGTCGGGCTGATGACTTGGGAGCAAGACGGTTTTGCGTATGCGGACAGTTTTGACGAGAGCGCGGGCCGTTACCGGGGCTTGCGGCGAATGGAGGCCGTTTCGTTGGCGGACGCCGACTCGCCCGGTCTCGTGGTCCGGCCGGAGGTTGCCAACAGGCAGCTCGCCGCCGAGACGGCCGAACCGCCGGGCGGCGGCTCGGGCAGCCCGCCGGGCGGCGGTGAAGGCGCGCCAGATGTTCGTTTGCCGGAGGGGACGCCGGAGGTCGGCGGCAAGACCCCACCGCCCGGCCCAACTCCGCCGGCGGCGAAGCAGCAACCGAAGCGTTTCCACGGCACGGTCACATTAGACAGCAGCCGGGTGGGGCGCGACGCGAGCCGGATTGCGGACGAAGTGATCGCGCACCTTGGCGGCCTGGTCGGCGCGAAGGTCACCGTCACCTTGGAGATTTCCGCCGATATCCCCGCCGGCGTGCCGGACCACGTTGTCCGCACCGTCACGGAGAACAGCCGGACGTTGAAATTCACGAGCCAGGGGTTCGAGAAGGAGTGAGACTCAGTACCAAACTGGATAGACTTCGGTTCCTGCCGAGTGTCTGGAAGCTTCATTCGCCCAGGCAGGTCCGGTCAGTGGGCCGCAGATAGGGCCGGTCGTGGGTGCATCGTTGTTCCAGTTCACAGACGGGTATTCCGAGAACTGATC
>JAAYCB010000153.1 GCA_012744395.1 Pirellulaceae bacterium | reverse complement strand
GTAGGGTGGTGCAGAGCGAGCCAACCGAGCGCGGCTGAAAGCGCGATCCCCGTTGCCGGAGCCGAACGATTTCCCACGACCAAAACGTCAGCGCCGCCCCACCATGAGCGCAACCGCAACGGTTGGATGCCGCAATCGCGGTGGGCCGCCGCTTCCGCCATGGTGATGCCAACGTTGTGTCGGATTGTGAACACGTCGGCGCTTCGCTGCCGATCTGAGGTGGCCCGCTCTGGACCACCCTACCGGCCGTATCCCAACTCGATCATCCGCCGCGTCAGAATTGCTCGCTTGAGCCGCTGCAAGGGGCCGCGATTGCCCCAGCGTAGCCTGCCAGTCCGCAGCACCCGGCGGTAGGCATCGAACTGGGCATAGCACGGCGCTGGCCGCAACGGTTTGCGGCCGAGGACGATCTTGACGACTTCGGCGGCGGCGACTCCCGCGCAGAGTCCGCACGCCAGTCCGGCAGAAGGCCCGCGGCCGCTGCTGCCTTCCACGCAGGAAAGATCCATGTACGGACCGTGCGTGCCGCTGGGCGTCAGCCCGACCATGAACGCAGCGAACATGTCGACCGGGGCCATGTCGTCGCGGATATCGAAGTACTCGTCAAAACTCATGCCGGCAGGGTCGAACAGCAGCCAGGCGGCACTGAACCCGATCGGTCCGGCTGTCACGGCCCAGATTCCGCGCCGCCGCGCCTCGCCGAAGATCAAGCGGCGCGTCTGAAACGAGAAGAAGTCGATGCTGTCGACCAGCACGTCGGCGCCCTCGAGGAACCGGCCGACATTCTCCGGCGAAATCCGCTCGGTGAGGACTTCCAGCCGGAGTTGCGGATTGACGGCTTTGGCAAACTCGGCCATCGTTTCCGCCTTGCCGCGACCCACGGAGCGGATGTCGGCGCCGTACTGGCGATTGAAGTTGGCCACCTCGAACGTGTCGGGATCGGCGATTCGAAACCCTCCGACACCCAGCCGGGCGAGCGTCATCAGGTGGATGCCGCCCACGCCGCCCATTCCCGGGATGGCGATCGTGGTCTCGCGGAGCTTCTTCTGCTCGTCCGTGTTGAGCAACCCAAGATTGCGGGAGAAGGCTTCCTCGTAGGACCAGACATTTGACGGGGGCTGACTCGCGCGGCAGCCGGATTGCCGATTTGCGTCGCCGGTGTTTTGCCCCGCTGCATTCGCGCAACCCATGCAACACCTCTACCCTGGCAAGTCCATGACTTCCTCCACCGGCCGCCGCAGGGAGCCGACCGAAGGCGGCGATGCGTGGCCGATGCGAAAGAGCATCAGGAGCGTGCGGCCGCGCGTCGAGGGGACCAGCTCGCGCAGCCGAGTGCCCAGGCGCGCGGCCAGCTTCTGGTGGGCGGCGTTGATCTTCTCGCCGGCGAGCTGCTCCAGGTGGGCCAGGAAGACCGGCAGGCTGCCGAGCGGGTGGAGCGACAATCCCTCCCGCGCAACGGCCAGCCAGAGCCGCTGGAAGGCCCGGCCGCCGTCGACGAATTGCGCCAGCCCGGGCTCGGGCACGGAGAGCGCGCCCAGCGCGCCGCTCTTCCACACCGAAAGAAGCGAGGGAAATGTCAGCGCGCGGTCCACGCGGAGCCGCTGGAGCCACTGCATGCGATGCCACGGCCGCATCCAGCGAAGGAGCAGCCCCGTGCCGGGCGGCAGTTCCAGGCTCCGCAGGTCCAATCCGTCGCGGGTCGCCTCGGCCTCGGCGGGCGTAAATCGCAACTGGCGGAAGATCTCTTCGTGAAACGGGCGGTACTGGAAGCGGTACTGGTCGCTCGACGCCACCACCCGGGCAAACGCGCGAATCCGCCGCCGCTCGGCGATCCATTCGAGCTGGATGCCGCGGAAACGAACCACTTCGGCGCCGAGCCGCGCGAGCGCCTCGGGGTCAACCGGGCGGGTCGAATACATCTTCCGCGAGGTGCACCGCTTCGACAGGAACGGGTGAAGCGGGTCGGGCTCGCCGCCGCCCGAGCAAGTCAGCGTCGCCACGCGCCGGAGCGTCTCGTCGGCCAGGCCATCGAGAGAGCCGTGGTATTCGGCCTTTAGTTCGCAATCGGACTGGCGGGCGGCGATCGCCGCGTTCTCGATCGCCGCGCCCACGCCCACCAGGTCGAACATCCCATTGACGTCGGAGGGCAGCGCCCGGCGCCGGTCGAGATCGATGAGCAGCCGATCTCCCTGGCTGGAGAATCGCCAGGGCTGGTTGTTGTCGGGCGTGGGGGCGAGCACCGCGGCGGCAACGAGCTCTTTGTGAAAGGCGGCGGTCGATTGTCTGGAAGAGGGGTCAGCCATCCGAGGGTATCTTGGACAGGCGGCGAACGGAGAGGTCTTCGCAAGAGTGCAACGAACTGATCCGATTGGCGCAAAGCAACAACACGCAGGACGGGTCTCCAGGCCCGTCTCGGAAGTCCTTTATCGGTCAACGTCGTGTTTTCGTGACTCGGTGCGAGGGAAACAGTGTTATGCGTATTCGCTTAATGGATCGATCGGGCGAGGATTCAAGCTGGGCCGAGGGGATATGTGCGGGTCGAGAGAGTGTTTTTTTGTCGCGAGGTGTGCCGGGCGTTGTTGTGTCGATTTGATGCGGGCCTGGAGACCCCGTGTTGCGAAGCGTATGGAGGCTCGACGGGCCTGGAGACCCGTCCTGCGAATAGGTATTAGACCGGTTTGTAGTGATTTCGTCAATTCATGTTCGCTTCCCATTGCGTCGGGCGTATCCGAACGTGGCGAGTTTTTCGCCGATGTTCGATAGCGCGATGCCCACCGCCTTCGGTTGTACGGGATCGCGATTCAGGGTGGAGACAATCACTTCGACGAGTTCGACCATCTCAGCGGGGCGAAGCTCCAGGCGGACGTACTCTCCAAGCCAGGAAGCGACGGCGTTCGACGCATCGAGGCGGTTGGCCAGCGCGGTGATCGTCTCGCGTGGGAAGTCGTCGCGAGCCTCCGCGGCGAGGGTCTCCAGGGCCGCCAGCAGGCAGGTCCCTTCGTACGGCAACAATCGGACTTCCAGCGTCTCGGTCTCGGATTCAATCCTGGCTGTCATGACGGCAATCCTCGGCAGGTACCATTACCCCCCTCCGAGGAAAGCCTAGGTCATGGATTTGCGCTTTCCAGGCGACGGAAGGCGAGACAGGCATTCTGACCGCCAAAACCGCAGGAATTCGACAGGGCGAAACGGACCTTTTGTTCGCGGACGCCCTCTCCCACGTAATCGAGTCGGCAGTCGGGGTCGGGCCACGTGTAGTTTGCCGTCGGCGGGATCCGCGACTGGCTTACGGCAAGCACGGTGAAGACCGCCTCGATGCCCCCGGCCCCCCCGAGACAATGGCCGGTCACCCCCTTGGTTGACGACACCGCCAGCTTGGCCGCGCACTGGCCAAAAACGCTTTCGATGGCCGCGCTCTCACTGGCATCGTTTGCCGGGGTCGATGTTCCGTGGGCGTTGATGTGATCGATTTCGTCGAGGCAAATTCCACCGCCTTGAAGCGCGCTGCGGATGGCCCGGGCAATGCCATTGCCGTCAGGGGGGGGCGAGGTGATGTGGTAGGCGTCAGCGGAGAGACCGTATGCAAGCATTTCGGCGTAGATTTTTGCCCCTCGGCGAACGGCATGGCTGTATTCCTCGAGCACCAACAGGCCACAGCCCTCGCCAATCACGAATCCGTCGCGCTGGAGGTCGAAAGGTCGCGAGGCCTCGCGTGGGGCATCATTCCGCGTGCTGAGGGCGTGCATGCGGGCGAAGGCCGCCACGGAGAGCGGGGTGATCGGGGCCTCCGTGCCGCCGGCCACCATCGCCTCGGCCGTCCCGGCACGAAGATGCAGGAAAGCCTCGCCGATCGCGTGGGAGCCACTTGCGCAGGCCGTCGTCGTACCCAGATTCGGCCCTCTCAGTCCGTGGGCAAGGGCCACGTAGCCGGCCGCCATGTTGGGAATCATGTAGGGGACGAACAGCGGAGAGACGCGGCGATATCCCCGGTCGCGCAGGGTTATCGTCGCCTCTTCAATCTGGTCCATCCCGCCGACCCCGACGCCGATCGAACAGCCGCAGCGGTCGCCTTCGCAACCCGTCTCGAGCCCCGCATCGGTGATCGCTTCCTCCGCGGCCACGGCGGCGAACTGGACAAACCGCGAGGACTGCCTGGCCTGCTTGGCTCCCATCACCCCGACCGGGTCAAAACCGTGGACTTCAGCCGCGATCTGAACGGGCAGTGGGGAGGCGTCGAACAGCGAGATCCGCCCGGCGGCCGACTTGCCCGTCAAGACGGATGCCCAGGCATCGGCAACGTTGTTTCCGTTGGGGGCTACAACACCAAGGCCGGTGACAACCACTCTTCGCATATTCTACTCTCTGGCCGATTCGGCCGGGTTATTGAAGGAAGGCTGCGACGCAACGCGAATAGACCTTCCCATAGTGTAGAAGCGATTCCGGTCGGGTTGAATGGCCTGCTGGCGATTGAATCGAGCGGCGCGGTCTCTTCGATCGTTGCCCCCGCAACGGGGGCCGGACGGGGGGAAAAACCGCTCCGCTGATCGAATTCGCGAAACCGTGGACCTGGGCGAGCGGGCAGTCCAATGCCGGCAGAGCGGCAATTATTGAGGCCGGGAACCAATCGAGGGCTCCGAGCGAGTCGAGCGGGCTCCACGGATGCTCGGTGTCGCGATCATCCGCCTGGCTGTCTTCACGTCCGGTTTTGAGGATTGCGGGGAAGATGCCGCGGCCGCCTCCGACATGCTGCCGAGCCGTTTGACGCCAGGCCAAGCGGAACCTAGGGTTTTCCAGAGTCCGCTGGCGTTTCTCTGACTTCCCCAATCTGCCGGCGAGCGGCCGTTGACGTCTTCTCACTTCGCTGCCCTGACCGGGAAGGCGGAACGGCCCGCCGATCCAATTTCGATTCGTCCGCCAAGTGCCCAGAAGACTGGGGCCCACGGCGATTCGAATCGCGCGGTCGCATCAGGTGCATTCTCATGTTATGCCGGAATCAGGAGCGAACCGGGCAAGAGGCCGGCACCCTCGGTCAACCGACAGTCCGCATGGCCAGAGGCGATGAGGAGATCGTGCAGGCACTGTCGCTTGTCCACGCGGCGTATGTGCGATCAGGACTGATTGAACCCAACGTGTTCCAATTACGGGTCATGCCCTGTCATTTGCTGTCCACCACGGAGGTGATTGTGGCCGTGCTGCGCGGGGAAGTCGTGGCAACGGCCACGGTTGTTGGCGACGGCCAATTGGGCCTCCCCATGGAAGGCCTCTACAGCGCCGAAGTCAAGGCTCGCCGCTCGCGGGGCAGGCATCTCGCCGAGGTCTCCTGCTTTGCCGACCGGCGCGAACATCTGGAACGGCAATTTCCCCTCGTGGCGCGGCTCATGAGTCTGGCAATCCAGTGTGCGGCACGGCGAGGTTCGGATGAACTGCTGATTGCCGTGCATCCAAGACATGGCAGCTTCTACGAACGGTTTTTTGGCTTTCGCGTGATCGGCGAGTTGAAGGCATACCAGGCAGTGAACAATCATCCCGCCGTTCCGCTCTCGCTTGACCTCAGACAACTGGAGAGTGTCTGCCCGCGCGGCTACCAGAGGGTTTTCAGGGAGACCTTCGCCGACGCCGATTTCTGTTATCAGCCGCCGTCTGAGGAGTTGCTGGCACATCTCGGCCGCGTCATCCACAGTCTTTCCGACTCGCAGGCCACGGCGATGATTCATGACGTCCGTGTAGCGGAGACACCGGTCACCGTCTCCTTCTGAATCACGCCCCGCCTCACGCCGCAAGCGTTCGATCGCCTGTTGTGTCGCAGCCGGGAATGCTGGACGAGATTTCCAGCATGCGGCAGAACTCCTCATGATCCGCTCGGCCCACGGGCGGGCCGTCGTAGTCCTCCTCTGGACGAAGATTCTCAAAATACGCCTGCCTCATGCTTGCGGTCATGTTGGCCTTGAGGTCGTGCATGTCAATCCGGCAACACAGAGCGGGATTGCCGCAGACGGCCCCATACTCCCTGCACGGGCCGATCGGAAATGCGCGAAACGCGTGCCAATAGACGCGGTAGTGGCGCGGATGGATCGCCAATAACAGATCGTCATAGCCGCGGAGATACGAATGTTGGAACAGGAACCTGGTCAACGCAAGGAACACAAGTTTCCCCGGAATCCTGCCAGCAGCGTCAATACTGAGGCACGTCACCTCCGCCAGATGACGCCCCTCCCCACGGAGTTGCTCCGCCTCGCGCCGGCAAATCTCCTCCAACTGGAGCCCAAGTGGGTTGTCCCCAACAACGGTCAAGGCGCCGACGACCCCTTGTTGGGGGTCAATGGCAACCAGGGTGCGGCTCGTGCCCAAGCCGAACCGCGGCTGGTAAACGATGCCGCCCGGCCTCGCCCGCACGTAACCCTTGGCCAAATAGCGGCGATAGACAAGCCGATAGGCGGAGGCCAATTCCGAGCGGCCTCTGGCAACCCGAACCGTAAGCGCACCGGTTCCTTCCCAATCGGAACTGCTCCCTCGACGATCACGCGCGGTCGCGTCCCTGCGCATCGCACAATCTCTTCGCATCCATGCCGTCTTGCCCAGCCTTCCGGAATTCGGTCTTCCCAACGGGTACAAACCACGATCTGGCCCTGGTCTTTCTCCGCCGCCAGCGGCGGCCGACATCGTGCCGCTCTGGCGGCAATCGCCTCGGACGCGGAAAACCGGCCGAAAGAGAAGGACCGTTTCTGCTCCGATGGCCAGGCGACGTATAGCATAATCCACCTAGGCAAGCAAGACGAATCGGGCGCGCCCCCCCGCGCCGACCGTTGGCGATTGAAAATTGAGGCGTGAACCTTGCCCGATCGTGCGCATGTGCGCAGCGCCCAAGCCGGGCAATGGCCACCGCCGTCACCGGACGGCTGTCTACCGGTGTGCTGAACTGCTAAGCTAAAGAAGTGGTTTTGGAGGTTAGAAAAGAACGGTTGGGAGGGACCGATGATCGGGAGAGTCCTGCTGGCAGCGACGACGGTGGCATTCGCGGTGAACCTGGCCGGGGCGGCCGAGGCCGGCCACGCCCCGGGGCGGACGCCGGCGGCGGATCGGGCGGATGATCCGGCGGTTGTCACGGATGGGCCTCGCGCCGTCCACTCCTCCGGCCGTCAGATACCCGTCAGCGCAACGGTCGACATCGTGGTTGTCGGCGGCAACGAGGGGGGGCTGGCGGCGGCCTGGAAAGCCGCCCAGGCCGGTTCGAGCGTGCTCGTTGTCGGCGGCCAGTATTTCTTCAGCGACGAGGTTGCCGCCAAGGCCCGATACTGGCTCGAGCCGGAAGAGTCGCCCCGCGGCGAATTTTCCCGGGCGCTCCTGGCCGATCAGGCCGCAAGCCTGCCGATGCTTTCCCCAGCGCGGTACAAACGCAAAATCGAGGGCCTGCTGCTCGCCGCCGGCGTGGGGTTTCATTTCAACAGCCACCCGGCGGGCGTGGTTTTCGACCACGCGGGGCGCCCCTGCGGCGTCGTCGCCGCCAACAAGGCGGGCCTTCAGGCGGTGGTCGCCAAGGTCGTGATCGACGCCACGCCGACAGCCGCCGTCGCACGGATGGCCGGCGCCCGGACCACCCCCTGGGACGTTGGCGAGGTGACCGTCAGCCGCACCGTCTACAAGCAGCCGATCGCCGGCGGCCGGCGAATCGGAGATTTTTCCGAATATGCGATTTCCGCGCCGATGCCCACCGGCAGTTGGCCCGAACGCTGCCGGGCGGAAGTCCTCCTCCGCGAGGCGTATAACCAGGTTCAGGCCAACCGGGCCCACGCCCACCTGATGCACATCGTCGAGCCGGTGTCGATCGTCTCCGAGTCGCAGACGCCGATCGCGACCTGGCCGGGCGCGGAACGGCTGCCGCTCGACGCCTGCCGCCCGAAGGGAATTGCCGACGTGCTGATCGTCAGCCAGTCGGCCGGCGTGGGGCGGCAGATCGCCGAGCGACTCACCCGGCCGGTCTACCTGGCCGACCTGGGCGAGCGGATCGGCGCAGAGGCCCACCGGCAGGCGGCGCGGCGGGAACTGTCCGGCCCGATGCGGATCGGGCCGGCCGGGTTGACGGAAGCTGCGGGACTTGTGGAAAACGCCGACGTGGCGGAGATTCTGACGGGCCACCGCAGGTACCGCCGCATCGACCTCGGCACGATCCGGCAAGAGGAACTGGCGATTCCCGTCTGGGGCCGATACGACGTGGTGGTCGTCGGCGGCGGCACCTCGGGCTGGCCGGCCGCGCTGGGCGCGGCCCGCCGGGGCGCGCGGGTCCTTGTCGTCGAGATGCTCGGCCACCTCGGCGGCAACCGGGAGCTGGGCACGCCGAACTACTGGAAAGGCTATCTCCACGGGATCAACCAGTTGGCGTGGCGCGGCGCGCAGGTGTTTACGGAACTGCGGCTGTCCGGCGTCGACATCTGGTACAACACGCTGGTCTGCGGGGCGGTGAAGGAGGGGGACCGCGTCGCCGGCGTAATCGTCGCCAGCCCGCTGGGCCGCGGCGCGGTTCTGAGCAGCGTCGTGATCGACGCCAGCGGCGACGCCGATCTGTGCGCCGCCGCCGGCGCGGAATATTCCTTCGTCAACGACGGCGACCTCTGCATCCAGGAGGATTCATTCAGGGACCTGGGGCTCTACGGCAACGTGCTGCCGCTCGATCCGGCCGACGAACACAGCCTGACGATGCACCACGTGCTGGCCCGGAAAGCGGGCAAGCAGGACCTCTGGGATTTCTACCCGATGGTGGGAATGCGCGAAAGCCGGCTGATCCGCGGCGAGCACGTGATCGACGTGCCCGACCAGATCATCGGCCGCACCTACCGCGACCTGGTCTCCGTCGCCCAGTCGGCCTATGATCCCCACGGGTATCACGACAGCGACGCGATCTACGCGGGCCTGATGCCGCCGACCAAGCACGAAACCAAGGCAGGATTCATCACCTACATCCCCTTGCGTTCGCTTTTGCCGAAGGGCCTGGAAGGGATCATGGTCGTGGGCCGCTCCCATTCGGTGACCCACGACGTGCAGGTCACGGTGCGGATGAACCCCGACCTGATGAACGAGGGCTACGCCGCCGGCTGCGTGGCGGCCGAGGCGGTGAAGACCGGCCAAGACCTCCGCGGCGTGGACCTGGGACCGGTCCAGGACCACCTGGTGGAGGTGGGCAACATCTCCGCGGCGGACCGCCGCGACAAGTGCGTCGAGACCCCCGAGCCCACCGACGCGGAGCTTGAAGAGGCGGCGGAAAACCTCGGCGGCAAGCTTCAACTCGCCACGCTGATCCGCGGGGGCGACCGCAGCATCCCGCACCTGCGGGCGTCGTTCGGGGCCGCGCCCTCGTTGGCCAAGGCCAAGGCCCTGTGCGCACTGGGCGATCAGGCGGCGGTGGAGTATTTGGCGGCCTGGCTGGAGCGCCAGCCGCTCGCCGGCGGCCAGGCGTACCAGTGGGACGCATTCCTGAGCGTGCCCGAGGTCGATGCGGTGATCTGGCTGCTGGGCGCCGCGGGAGACAGGCGGGCCGTGCCGGCCCTGGTCGCCAAGTTGGACCGGTGCACGACCGAAGCCGGCCACTTCAGCCATATCCGCGCGGTGACCACCGCGCTGGGCCGGATCGGCGATCCGGCTGCCGCCCCGGCGATCCACCGCTTCCTGAGCCGGCCCGGCGTGGCCGGCCACGCCGACGCCGAGGGCAAGACGGAGTCGCTCCATTCCGATTCGTTCGTGCGGTCCTTCGTCGAGCTGCACGCGGCGGCGGCCCTGGTCCGCTGTGGCGACCGGGAGGGGCTCGGCGCGCGAATCCTCAGCGGGTACCTTGACGACTGGCGAGGCATTTTCGTCCGGTTTGCCGGGCATGTGCTGGAAAAGGCTGTGCTTTTGCCAGTCCAACCGCCACCGCCCGTTGGTTCCCCCTGTCCCAGCTCCCCCCCGGTTCCCAAGCGGGAGCTTGGAAACGAGGCTGACTGAGCGTTCCCAAGCTGGAGCTTGGGAACGAGGTTGAGGTGCATCATGAAGAAGATCGTCTTCCCTGCCGGGTGCCTCCTTGTGGTCGGCGTCGCCGCTGCGCTGGCGGTGCGGGCGTGCGCTGACGAGGAGATCTATCGCGGCCAATCCGAGTTCACCAAGATCTACGTCAGCGAGGATGGAGAGGGAATCCGGACGCTCTCGTTCGAGCGGGGCGGCGCCCGGCAGAGCGTGGTGAAGCTCGGCGATCCGGATTACCTGGAATTGCCGTATGCCAAGGCGGTGCACGCCGGGCTGGCCTTCTGCGAACAGCCCGAGCGCGTCCTGGTCGTGGGCCTCGGCGGCGGGACGATCCCCCAGTTTCTCCGCCGCCATTTCCCGGAGATGACAATCGACGTGGTGGATATCGATCCGGTTGTCGTCAGGGTGGCCAAGAAATACTTCGGTTTCCACGAAGACGAGAAGATGCGCGCCTTCGTGGCCGACGGGCGGCGATTCATCGAGAAGTCGGACGCGGTCTACGACGTGATCTATCTCGACGCCTTCAGCGCCGACAGCGTGCCCTATTCGCTATCCACGCGCGAGTTCCTCCAGGCCGCGCGCAAAGCGCTCAAGCCGGGCGGCGTGGTCGTGGGCAATGTCTGGAGCTCCTACTCCAACGATCTCTACCATTCGATGATCCGAACCTACCAGGACACCTTCGAGCACGTCGCGGTCGTCGACGTCCGCGGGGTCGGCAACAAGATCGTCATCGCCGTTCCGCGCGAGAAGATTGCCGGCAAGGAGTCGGTCGCGGAGAAAGCGGGCGCGGTCGCCCTGCGGGCGAAGTTCCCTTACGACCTCAAAGACCTCGTCGAGTACGGCTACCGCCGGCTCACCGAGCCGGACGCCGAGGGCGAAGTCCTGAGGGATCGATAGGCCGGGGCAAGGCGCGCCGGCGGCAGATTCCAACCCAACCCCTGCATTGTGGAACCATGGACTGCGCTTTTGAACTGGCCAAGAAGCAGATCGCTTCCGCCCGATCGTACACGTTGACCCTGCTCCAAGACATCGACGACGACCAGTGGCTGACGATGCCGCCTGGCTGTGGCACCCACGCGGCCTGGCAGGCGGCCCACCTGGCGATGGCCCAGTACGGGCTGTGCCTGTTTCGCCAGCGTGGGCGCAGCGACGCCGATCGGGGCCTGCTGCCGCGGGGTTTCGTGAAGATCTACGGCAAGGGATCCAGGCCGGACCCCTCGCCGGAGAAGAACCTCGCTCCCGGCCAGATCCGAGAGGTTCTCGCAAGAGTCGGCGCCCAGGCGATCGAGGAGATGGAGGGGTTTAGCGAGGCCCACCTCGCCGAGCCGCTCGATGAACCGTACGCGGTCTACCCGACGAAGCTCGGGGCGATTGTCTTCTGCGCCCACCACGAAATGCTCCACGCCGGGCAGATCGGCCTCTTGCGGCGCCTGCTGGGAAAGCCGCCGATTCGCTAGCCCGGATGATTCATGGGCCGGGGATGCTCCGCTCTGTCGCGGGCCGGCCACGCCCGCCTGCGCGTCGGGTCGATGATCGGTTCATGAGATATCCCGGCCGGACTACGGGTCCCGCCGTATGATGTGGAATCCGAACTGCGTCTCCACCGGATCGCTGATCTCTCCGACGGCGAGTCTTTCAGTCGCCTCGCTGAAGGCGGCCACCATCTGATCCGGCGCAAACCTGCCCAGGTCGCCCCCCTTGGCGCTGCTGGGGCAGTCCGAATACTCTCCGGCGAGGGCCGCGAAGTCAGCGCCTTCCGCCTTTGCCTTGGCGGCCACTTCCTGGACCAGCGTCAACGCCTCCTGGCGTGTGCGAATGATGCTTGCCGGCGCGCGATCGCTGTCCCGGTGCATGATCAGGATATGCGAGGCGGCGCGCATCGCGGGCTGGGCGACGACCTCGCCCGGCGGCGGCGTTTGCGGGCCGCTGCCGCCGCTGCCGCCGCAGCCGGAGGCCAGTCCGATCGCCAATCCGGCAAGTGCTGTTCCGATCCGGGTGCTTGGGCTGTTGTGCATGAAAGATTCCTGCGTTCTGAGTCCATCCTGGGCGTGTCAATCACGGCGGGGCAACCGCCTGATTCTACACCGTGAGGGCCGCTTTGGAAGACGGGGCGAAGGCAAGCGGTGCGGCGGGGGCAGGTGGAACAGCGAGCCGGCGCGACAGCGGGGGCAAGTCCAGGGGGTCCCGGGCGGGAGCTTGGGAACCAGCAAAGAAGTTCGGGCGCGCCGGCGGCCATGGGCCGTGCGGGAGTCTTCACGGCAGGGCGGCGATTGTGGTAAAGTGCATGAAAATCAGGAGCCACCGATGGATGGAGAACGGCCTCTCGGCGAGGTGCTTGCGGCGCAACGGCTTGCCGCCGAGCAGTTGCACGTCGGCCGCGTCCGCCGGCATATTTTTCTCTGCTGCGATCAGGCGAAGCCGAACTGTTGCAGCAGGGAACGGTCGCTCGTGGCCTGGAACTACCTGAAGAAGCGGCTGGACGAACTCGGACTGGCCGGCGCCGGCGGCGTTTACCGCACGAAGGCAGACTGCCTGCGAATCTGCCAGGGCGGCCCGGTGGCGGTCGTCTACCCCGAGGGCGCCTGGTACGCGCGCTGCGATCCGCCCGCCCTCGAACGGATCATCCAGGAGCACCTGCTCGGCGGCAAGATCGTGCGGGAATTCCTCATCGTCGAACACCCGCTCGGGTGAGAAAAGGGGGCGGCCGCACGGGCGGACCTTCGATCCGCCGAGCCCAAGCGCGGTGCGGTGCGCGGCGGGCCGGCTTTCTCCTCGCGCCGCTTGCTTCCACCCTGGCGGGCAAGTAGTCTGAAGCAGGCGCGGTCGAGTGCTGCCTGAATCGCGGCCCGCGTCCACGCGGCGAAGCGGCCGCGACCTGCAACTTCCAACCCAATCTCAGGAGACCTCAAAATGCGTCTATCTCGCCGACGCCTCTTGGCCGGCGCCGCCACGTCGATGGCGGTGGCGGCAACGACCGGCCTGCCGTCGTTGACCCTGGCTCAAGAAGAGAGAAAGCGGCAGGGCCGCGCGCGGAGGCCCCGCAAGGACGGCCCCGCCGTGGTCAACGGCCGCATCCACCAGTCGGTCTGCCATTGGTGCTTCACCGGCGACTGCTCGCCGAAGCCGATGACGCTCGAAGAGCTCTGCCAGCAGGCCGCGGCGCTGGGCCTCAAATCGGTGGAGTTGGTCGATCCGCCCGACTGGCCGATCCTCAAGAAATACAACCTGATCTGCGGGCTGGCCAACAGCCACGGATTCGTGCAAGGGTTCAACGACCCGGCCAACTGGGAGATGTGCATCGACAAGGTCAAGGCGGCCGTCGACGCCTGCGCGGAAGCCGGGTTCCCGAACGTGATCACGTTCTCGGGATTCCGCAACGGCATCCCCGACGACGTCGGCCTGGAGAACACCGTCAAGGGGCTGAAGAAGGTCGTCGGTTACGCGGAGCAGAAGAAGATCAACCTCGTTCTGGAGGTTCTCAACAGCCGGGTCGACGCGGAGATGAAGGGCCATCCGGGTTACATGGGCGATTCGGTCGAGTGGTGCGTGGAGGTTTGCAGGCAGATCGCCTCGGAGCGGATGAAGATCCTCTTCGACATCTACCACGTGCAGGTCATGCAGGGCGACATCATCACCCGGATCAAGCAGAATGCCCAGTATGTCGGCCACTACCATACGGCCGGCAATCCGGGCCGCAACGAGCTCGACAACAACCAGGAGATCAACTACCCGCCGATCATGCGGACGATCATCGAGACCGGCTACCAGGGCCTCGTCGCCCAGGAGTTCGTCCCCACGCGCGATCCGCTCCGGAGCCTTCGCCAGGCCGTCGCCCTCTGCGACGTCTGATCGACCCTTGGAAACCCCGTCATGTGGCTCTTCACTCTCAGCGTACTGGTGGCCCTTGTCATTTCGGCTCTGTGTTCGCTGATGGAGGCCACCCTGCTCAGCCTCCGTCCCGGGCAGATCGCGGAGATCGCCGCGCGGCGGCCGCGGATCGGCCAGATCTGGCAGCAGCTCAGCTCGAACGTCGAGCGCCCGATCGCCTCGATCCTGATCCTCAACACGGCGGCCCACACGATCGGCGCAACGGTGGCCGGGGCGGAATTCCAGCAGCTCCATGGCGAGCGGTGGCTCTGGGGCTTTTCCATTGTCTTCGCGTTCGTCATGCTCCAGTTCACGGAGATTCTCCCGAAAGAGGTCGGCGTCCGCTACAACCGCCAGGCGGCATTCTGGATCGCGCGGCCCTTGGCGTGGATGGTTCGGATGTTGCGGCCGATCCAGGCCGTCGTGCACCTGATCAACCGGCCGTTCGGCGGCGTCTCGTCGCGACCGCACGCCTTCACCGCGATCGACGAGATCGATGCCTTGAGCGGCTTTGCGCGGCTCTCGGGCGAAATCAGCGGCGAACTGGAGTCGATTCTCAAGCGGGGAGCGCACCTCTCGGGGAGCAAGGTCCGCGAAGTCATGCGGCCCCGCCTGGATATCGACGCGATCGACGTGCACACGCCGCCCGACGAGGTCCTCGGGGCGGTCGCCATGTCCGGTTACTCGCGCGTGCCGGTCTATGAGGGAGACCTGGACGGAATTCTGGGGTTCATCTACATCAAGGACGTGTTGTTGGAGCTGCACATGGGCCGCCCCCTGGACCTGCGCCGGTTGATCCGGCCCGCGATCCTCGTGCCGGAGACACTCCGGCTCGACCAGCTCGTGCAGATCTTTCGCCAGAAGAAGACCCAGATGGCCGTCGTGCTCGACGAACACGGCGGCACCGAGGGGCTGGTCACCCTGGAGGATGTTCTGGAGGAACTGGTCGGCACGATCCACGACGAGCGCCGCCGCGAGGATGCCGAGGTCGTTCGCGAGGGGAGCGCGGCCTGGCTGGTGAGTGGCACGTCGAACGTCGACCACGTGTTGGAGACGATCGGGCGGCCCGACCTCCAGGCGGAGGCTCCCAGCCAGGTGAGCACGATTGCCGGGCTGGTTCAAGCCCGACTCGACCGGATCGCGGTGCCCGGCGACCGCACGACCTTCCATGGCCTGTCCCTGGAAGTGGTTGAGATGGACGGAATGCGAATCGCCAAGGTCCGGATAGTGGTCGAGTGAGAAGGATCGAGGGGCCGAAGAATAGGGTTCAAGGTTCAAGGTTCAAGGGGATGGAATGCTCTGTCTGCCGAGCGCTGGGCGGTTTGCAGCGTTTGGCACGTCGGGGAGGTCTGTAGCGGCGGTAAGCCCCTCGCAGCAGCGTGGCAGCAGCCCCCCTAGGGCTGTAAATCCGCGGTCTGCCGCGGCTCCGCGGCGGGCGAGCGGGGAGTCGAACACGGCAAAGCCGGACCCTCCGGTGCGGAACGGGCGCACCAACCTATAATAGAGGGGATGGGGGCGCTTCGTCGGCACTTTCGATCGAGATTTCATGGCTGATCAGGACCTGGATGTACGCAGGATTAGCGGTGGGCTGCTGGGCAGGATCGAGGCGATCGCGCCGATCAACAGCCGTGGCCGCCTGGTTCGCTGGGCGGGGTTGCTCCCGCGAATCGCCGCCTACGAACCGCAATACCAGAAGCTCAGCGACCGCGAGTTGAAGAAGGAGAGTCTCTCGCTCCGCTACCGGGCGCGAAGCGGAGAGCCGCTCGCTCGCTTGTTGCCGGAGGCCTATGCCCTGGTCCGCGAGGCGGGACGCCGCACACTCGGCATGCGGCATTTCGACGTTCAGCTGCTCGGCGGAATCGCCATGTTCTACCGCTCGATCGTCGAGATGCAGACGGGCGAGGGAAAGACGCTCACCGCCACGCTGCCGATGTATCTGTATGCGCTGGCGGGCAAGGGGTGCAACCTGGCCACCGTCAACGACTACCTGGCCAAGCGCGACGCGGACTGGATGGGACCGATCTACAGGGCCTTGGGCCTGTCGATCGGCGTGATCCAGACCCAGCAACCGCAGCCCGAACGCCGCAAGGCGTATGCCTGCGACGTGACGTATGGCACGGCCAAGGAGTTCGGCTTCGACTTCCTCCGCGACCGTTTGCTGCTGCGGCGGATTCAGGAAGGGCAGGGCGACCTGCTCGGCGGAATGCTCGCCGACCGCCGCGATGATTCAACCAACGAACAGCCGGTCCAGCGCGAGCCGTTCTTCGCGCTGGTCGACGAGGCCGACAGCATCCTGATCGACGAGGCCCGCACGCCGTTGATCATCAGCGCCCTGCCGACGGAAGAGCAGGAATTGGAGGTCGAGTGCTACAAATGGGCGGCCGAAAAGGTCGGGGAGTTCATCGAGGACGAGGACTACGAGTACGACTACGACAAGAAGTCGGCGGAGCTGACCCGCGAAGGCCGCAAGAAGGCCCGGCTCCTGCCCAAACCGCCGGAAATGGACACGGTCGGCATGTTCCACATCTACCAGTACGTGGAACGAGCGATCAAGGTCGAACGCGAGTTCCACCATGACCGCCAATACGTCGTCGTCGATGGCGAGATCGTGATCGTGGATGAATTCACCGGCCGCATGTCCGAAGGCCGCAAGTGGCGCGACGGAATCCACCAGGCGGTCGAGGCCAAGCAGGGGGTGGAAGTCACCGTGGCCACCGGCCAGGCCGCGCGGATCACCGTCCAGGATTTTTTCCTGCGATTCCAGAACCTGGCCGGGATGACCGGCACGGCGGCCTCGTCGGCGCGGGAAATGCGCAAGATCTATCGCTGCCACGTGATCGCCGTCCCCACGAACCGGCCCGTCATCCGGCAGTCGATGCCGCCCCGCGTATTCGGCAATGAGCGGAGCAAATGGAACGCAATCGTCGAGGAGGTCTGCCAGCTCCACGCCCAGGGGAGACCCATCCTGATCGGCACGCGGTCGATCGACAAGTCCGAGATACTCGCCCGGCTGCTCGCCGAGCGGCAGGTCCCCCACAAGGTGCTCAACGCCCATCACGTGGAGATCGAAGCGGAGATTGTCGCCGAGGCGGGGCAATTGGGCAAAGTCACCGTGTCAACCAACATGGCCGGCCGGGGGACCGACATCAAACTCGGCGAGGGCGTCAAGGAGCTTGGCGGGTTGCATGTGATCTGCACCGAGATGCACGACTCCGCCCGGATCGACCGGCAGCTGATCGGCCGCTGCGGCCGGCAGGGCGACCCGGGCACCTTCCGCCAGTACATCGGTCTCGACGACGAGCTGTTGATCGCCGGCCTCGGCCCGAAAAAGGGGCACAAGCTGGACGACCTCGGCAAAGACGCCGACGGGCATTTCGAGGGCTACGAGCGGCTGTTCAAAAAAGCGCAGAAGAAAGTCGAACAGAAGCATTTTCGCGACCGCAAAGCGCTGATGTACTTCGAGAAGCAGCGGAAGAAAATGCAGCGGCAGATGGGCCAGGACCCGTATCTCGACACGCCCGGCTGACCGCTTGTCGAACCGTCGGTGGCGCGTTCATGGGAAACGGATCAGCTGCCGGCGGGCGGCCCGTTCCCGGCGGCGCCGGGCAGGGACACCTCGCGGCGGTAGTTCTCCGCGCCGAGCACGACCCGCTCGTCTTCCTCAAGCCCCGCGCTGACAACCACGTATTTCCCGTTCGTGCCGCCGAGGGTCACCTCCCGGGCCCGGAATCCCGTGCGGTCGTGGATGAGGCAGTATTGCTTCCCGCTATGCTTGAGCACCGCCTGGAAGGGGAGCATGAGTTGATCGCGCCGCGTCTCAACGCGGATTCGCACCTCGGCGCTTAAGCCCGGACGCAGACTGACCGCCGCCGCACGGATCGTCTCCCGGTCGATGCTGATCTTCGCCCCGTAGCGTTTGGCCTGCGAGCCCCACCATTCGTTGGGCAGGGGGAATTCACCGATGTCCTCCACCTTGCCCCGCAACTCGGCGCCGGGAAACGCCTCGAGCCGAATCCGCACTTCAAGTCCGGGCCGGACTTGCACAACCTGATCTTCCCGAATGGAGGCGGAGACCTGCATCTGCTGGGAATTCGGCAGCCGAACCAGCGGGCGCCGCAGCCACACGGACTCTCCCGGCTCGATCAGGTGGCTGTGCCCTCGATGATGCAAATGGGCGAGCACGACCTGCCCGGCCCGCGGCGACGTGATCACGCATTTGCCGATCTGTTCCTCGATATTTTCGAGTTCCTCGACCGTCAGGCCATGGACATGCCGCCGCCACTTGACGCTCGCCTCCGCCACCGCCAGGTTGCTCTCCAGCTGCTTGAGGCGTTTCTTGCTCGTGTAGTGCTCGAGCACATTGAGTTTCGTCTCCGCCTTCTCCAGTTCAATCTTCGCTTGCTCCGCCGCGTAGCGATCGGCCTCGAGCGACATCCGGGTCACGAATCCCTGGCGATACATCGACTGCGTCAAGGACAGCGTATGCTCCGCGCGGCGGAGCATCTCCCGGGCGCGGTCCAGATCGGCGCCGAGGACTTGCTGCTCCTTCGGCAGCAAGCCGTCGATGTACTCCTGGAGCGTGAAGCGGGTGGTTTCCAGCCAGTTCTCCGCCTGGATCATGGCCGCTTCGCTGGAATTGCATTGGATAATCTGTGCAATTCGCATTTGTTCGAGCGGGGCGGAATCGAGACGGACGAGAAAATCACCCGGCTCGACGTAGGTTCCCTCCGGAACCACTTCGAGGATCGTTGTGCGGAAGAATCCCCGCGCGCTGACCTCGCACCGCACCTCGACGTTGCTTGTGCATTCGATCGCGCCGTTCTCGACGATCTCGTGGACGAACGTGCCGCGATGCGGCAGGCAGGTCAGCGGCCCGTCTTCCCCGGGCCGACCCCACCACGTCTCAAAGAAGGCCCAGCCGAGCAGGGGGGCAGCAATCGAGAAAGACATCGCCAAGAGCACAAGCTGAGAGCCCGATCCCGGGCGTCGGACTGTGCACCGGTTGTGCGCCATCGCGGGTAGACCCAGTTGTTGCACCGAAAACGCGACGGAATTGCCCCGTGGCCGTCGCGGATACCAGGCCGATAGGCCGCAGCGCGGTCACCTACTCGTTGGCACGGGAGCCCCAACCGGACGGCAAACGCCTACGGCCAGCGCGCCAGACACTGCGATACCATCCGGCGAAGCCCATGCCTCGCGGCTGTCCATCGGGCCACCGCGATTCCACCAGGTTTTCGGCTCTTCCAGGGGTGGCGGTGTTGCGCGGATGAAAGGCGGGACCCCAAGGCGATCGCGCTTTGCAGACTTCACATCCACCGCACCACCGTTCAGTTCCAGGCGGGATACGAACGAAATGTTGCCCCCTATGATAGCGTAAAGTCGTCAGAATTCCAAACGTCTCTGGCGACAAAACCCAGAAATCACGCGAACAGAATCCGCAATCACCCGCCCCTGTCTGCTCAAGCCGTTCCACCTGCTCGACGGCCCAAGTTTCCCCGCTCGGGGGGCGTGTGGCCGGTGGCCGCTGCGGCGCTTGAACACGACCGCAGCGCCTGCTCGATCTCCTCGCCAGCCGCGGGGTCTTTCTCGATCGCCAGCCGTTCCCGCAATGCCGCGGCCGCTCTTGGCCCCGCCGCCTGGCCGAGAGCCCATCCGCAGGCTCCGCGGACGAGTGGTTCCGCGTCGTTCAGCCCGGCAGTCAAGCCCGGGATCGCCGCCTCCGTTGGCCGATTGCCGAGTACGATCGCCGCGTTGCGGAGCAGGCCGCGACGCTTGGCTCGCCAGAGGGCCGTTTTCCGGAACCGGGAGCGAAAATCGGCGTCGTTCAGGGCGAACAGGTCTGCCAGCTCGATCGACGCCGCCGGTTCGAGTGGCCGGAGGGCCTCATCTTGCGGGCGGCCCGCCGGCGGCTGGCGCAAGCGGCGATTCCAGGGGCAGACCTCCTGGCAGATGTCACAGCCGAACCACCAAGGTCCGATCCGCGGGCGGAGCTCGCGGGGGATGCTCCCCCGCAGTTCCACGGTCAGGTAGCTGATGCACTTCCGGGCGTCGAGCACATAAGGTTCAACCAGGGCGCCGGTCGGGCAGGCGTCGAGACACGCTCGGCACGCCCCGCAATGATTCTGCTCGTACGGCCGGCTGTACTCGAGCTGCGCGCTCGTCAGGAGAACGGAGAGAAACAGCCAACTGCCGCGATCTTCCGTCAACAGGAGCGTGTTTCTGCCGATCCATCCCAGCCCGGCGAGAACCGCCGCCTCGCGCTCCAGCAGCGGCGCCGTATCGACCACGCCGCGGACGGCCGCTCCGGGCGCCAACTGCCGGTGGTAGTCGGCAAGTGCGCGCAACCGGCGGTGGATCACCTCGTGGTAGTCGGCGCCCCACGCGTAGCGCGAGATCCGGCCGCAGGCCTTGCGGGCAACCTCGGGCTCCGCGTTGCGATAGTCGGTCCCCAGCACGACCAGGCTCCTCGCCCCGTCGAGAACATGCCGCGGATGGCGATAGGCCTCGCGGCGGTCGGCCATGTAGTGCAACTGGCCGGCATACCCGGCATCGAGCCAGGCTTGCAGCCGGCCGAATCCCGCCGGTTCCGCCGCCGCGCAGAACCCAACCGAACAGAACCCGAGCTGGATTGCCTTGTCGCGCAGCCGCTCTGTCAGATCGCTCCGATTCATGATTTCGTCGAGAAAACTATGCAGGACAACGCGCAGTGGCTCGTCACACGCCAGCTTGTCAGGTTAGAATGGTCCTGTCTATCCGATTCACACGGGTATTCCCAAGAGGCGCAACGAAGATTCTGCGGAGATTCCTGTCGATGCGACGAGCGATTCATGGGGTGATCCTGCTTGTTTTGACCGTCGCAACTGCTGGCTGTGGTCCCGAACTGAATCAGGAAAACCTTGGGCAGATTCAGACAACAGTCGAGCAGTTGCCGGGCTTTGGCGAGCCGTATCCGCTCCCCAAACCACGGTACGAGGCGGACGAGGAGACCGGGGAGACGACGGACGAGACTCCCGAGCAAGGTTCAAGGCCCACTTCCCAATGACCAGACGTGGGAAAGACCGGGCCTCTGATCGAGAGCACCGCTTCCTGGGGATTTGAGCCTTGGGTTTCGAACCTTGCCCGGAGCCGCTCCGGACCGGCTGGAATCGGGCCGCGCGGTGCGTCGGCCGGGTGGCGGATCGATGGTCGCCCTCTCGGATTAGATAAACAGGCGATAATTTCTTGCTTTTTTTCATTGCAGCGTGTGCCTTCTTGGTTAGCCTGGATATTGTGGACCGTTTTCGTGCTTTTTCTGGCCCGCGCTGTTCGCCGCACATCCAGGAGCGACTCCCAATGATCAACAGACTCAGCACCCTGCTTGCCGCCGCTGTCGCCATTGCACTGCTTTCCACCGCCAACTCGGCCGGGGCTCAGGGAATCGGCTGCCACTATTGGTCTTACCCCTATTCAGCCGATCTGACTCCCCTGTATAGTGTGGGCGCGGTGCCCACGCCCCCGTACTTTGCCCTCCACCCCCCCGTCTATTACAGCACGCCGGTCCCCCGTGCCTATGGCTACGGCCCGTGGGCCTATCCCCCGTACGTCACCACTCCGGAAGCCGCCGAACCGGAACCGCTGACGATTGAGAACAAATTCGTTCCCAAGCCGGCGAAACAAGAGGTGGAATCCCTGAAGACGGCCGTCGCGCCGCTCCGGATAGTCAATCCCTTTGTGGTTCCGGACGATCGGCAAGCCGAGACGGCGCTGGCGACCCGCTGACCCGCGTCTGGGACGTTTCTCTTGCCAAGGCGCCGCCATTCCCAGCCCCAACTGCGCCAACAGGCCCCAATGGGCCCAAAAGAGCCCCAATGGGATCAAAACAGCCCCCAATGGGCCCAAAACGGCCAGCCGCGGGCACGACTCGGTCCTTGAGTGCGAGACTCCTGGACCTGGGGCCTTGAATTTCGAGTGATTCCGCGGAATCACTCGGTTTCACGCCCGCAGCGGAGCCGCGATGGCGTCTGAAACGGCGTCTGTTTTCCACAGAAATCCCGCTCTCGCGACCGATCTATCCCCGCAAGGACTGGCCGCCGCAGGGGGCTTCTGGCGGCCATTTTGCGGCTCAAACGGGGTGGGTGGGCCGCACGCCGGGGAAATGCCGTCCCCCCTTGTTCTGCCCGATTGTTTGGGGGAAGATACTTGGTTTGACTCGGTGAGAAGAACCCCAAGACAAGGTGGGAGCGGTGCCTACGATGCGACGCCCGTTTATTGCCGGCAACTGGAAGATGAATCTGAACCTGGCCTCATCCGTCAGCCTCGTCGAGAAACTGATCGAGGGGCTATCGGGAGTCGACGGCGTGGAGGTCGCTGTCTGCCCGCCGAGTGTCTATCTGCATGCCGTTTGCCAGGCCGCGTCGGGGTCGATCCTGGGGGTCGGTGCCCAGAACGTCTACCATGAGCCCAAGGGTGCGTTCACCGGCGAGCTGAGTCCGGCGATGCTCAAGGACGTGGGCTGCCGCTACGTGATCCTCGGCCACAGCGAACGCCGCAATATCCTCGGCGAGTCGAGTGAGGAGGTGAACAAGAAGGTCGAGGCTGCTTTGGCGGCGGACTTGACGCCGATTGTGTGCGTGGGCGAACTGCTATCGGAGCGCAAGGCGGGCCGCACGCACGACGTGGTGCGGCGCCAATTCGACGGCTCGCTCTCGGGCCTCACGGCGGAGCAGATGACCCGCGCGGTGATCGCCTACGAACCGGTGTGGGCGATCGGCACCGGAGAAGTGGCCACGCCGCAGCAGGCCGAGGAGGTCCATCTCGGCCTTCGCCAATTGCTCGAAAGCCGTTACAATAAACAGGTTGCCGAAGCCGTGCGGATTCAATACGGCGGCAGCGTGAAGCCCGACAACGCGGCCGAGTTGCTGGCCCAGCCGAACATCGACGGCGCGCTGGTCGGCGGAGCGAGTCTCGAAGCCGAGCCGTTTTTGGGCATCATCGCGGGCGCGAAGAACTAGCCATCGATTGAAGGTGGGATGATCCATGTGGAACACGTTGCTGATGGTGGTGCTGTTCGTGGCAGCCGTCGTTCTGATCCTGCTGGTGCTGGTCCAGCGGGGGAAGGGGGGCGGTCTGGCCGGCGCTCTCGGGGGCATGGGCGGCCAGAGTGCCTTCGGTACGAAGGCGGGCGACACATTTACCAGGATCACGATCGGGGTGGCGACATTCTGGATTCTCCTCTGCGTCGTGAGCGTGGGCGCCCTGCGGCACAGGGCGGGCAAGCTGGATGTGGCCGCGCCGACCCAGCTGCCGGCGGCGCCCAGCCAAGACGCCGGTCCTCCGGCTGGCGGTCCCCCCGCTGCTCCCGCCGCCCCGGCCGGCGAGGCGCCGGCGAAGTGACCGCTTGCCCGTGGCGGTTCGCGGCTTACGGGAAAGGGGTGGTGCGTGGTTGTTGTCGATTGCCGAGGGGCGATGGCTGCGGAGCGGCAATTCTCCACGTTTGGATCGGTTGCGGCACGCGACAGGAGTAGACATCCGTGCTACTGAGCATGACCGGGTTCGGAGAGTCGCAATCGCAACGGGATCGGCTGGCCGTCTCGGTCGAGGTGCGCTGCATCAACAACCGCTACTTCAAGCTGATGACGCGTTCGACCGAAGGGTACGGTCCCTTGGACCCAAGGATCGAACTGCTGGTGCGGGATCGTATCCGGCGCGGTTCGATCCAGGTCAATGTTCGGGTTGAACGGGTGGCGTCGGCGGACGACTATCGCTTGAGCGAGGAGGTGCTGGAGGGGTACCGGCGCCAGTTGCAGGCGATTCAAGAGGCCTGGGGCAGCCGCCAGCCGATCGACCCGCTGCAACTCCTGATGCTCCCCGGGGTCGTCCACGAGACGGCGCCGGCCGTGGAACATATCGAGGAGGACTGGCCCCTGATCGAAGCGGCGCTGAAGCGGGCCCTCGACGGTCTGGAAGCCATGCGGCGCGAGGAGGGAACGGCGATGGCCGCCGATCTGGCGGCGAATTTGCAGGTGATTCGCTCTGCCCTGGAGAGCGTCGAGCAGCGCGCCCCGCAGGTCGTGGAGGCCTACCGCAACCGCCTGAATCAGCGTGTCGGCAAGATTCTGGCGGAGCTGAATGCCACGCTGGAGCCCGCCGACGTCCTCAAGGAGGTCGGCCTGTTCGCCGATCGCTGCGACATATCCGAGGAGATCGTTCGGCTGCGGAGCCATCTGGACCAGTTCAGCCAGATCATGGCCGCGCCCGAATCGTCGGGAAGAAAGCTGGAGTTCCTGGTCCAGGAGATGGTCCGCGAGGGCAACACGATCGGTTCGAAGGCCAACGACGTGGAGATCGCCCGCCACGTGATCGAAGTCAAGGCGGCCCTGGAGCGGATCCGGGAAATGATTCAGAACATCGAGTGACGATGGCCGAAAACGCGCGTGGCAAGTTGGTGGTTGTCTCGGGGCCGTCGGGGGCGGGCAAGTCGACGCTCCTCGCCCGGGTGCTCCGCCAGGCAGAGGTGCCGCTGGTGATGAGCGTCTCGGCCACCACGAGGCCGCCGCGACCCGGAGAACGCAACGGGGTGGACTACCATTTCCTCTCCAGGCAGGCGTTTGCCGAGCTCCGCGGCCGGGGCGAGTTCCTCGAATGCTTTGAGGTTTTTGGCAAGGGCGACTGGTATGGCACGCTCAACTCCGAGGTCACCCCTAGCCTCGATCGGGGAAAATGGGTAGTCTTGGAGATTGACGTGAGCGGCGCGGCGGCGGTCCAGGCCAAGTACCCGGAGGCGATCTCGGTCTTTGTCCATCCCGGATCCATCGACGAATTGGAGCGCAGGCTTCGCGGGCGCGGCACGGAAGACGAACCGGCCGTCGCGCGGCGACTCGCCCGAGCGCGGGATGAACTCGCCTCGGCGGGACAATACCGCCACCAGGTGATCAACGACGACCTTGACCGGGCCGCCGGCGAGGTTTGCGATATTCTCAAGCGCTATGCGGACGCAGCGCAGCGAGACTGATCCGAGCAGGGCACTCGGGCGGTCTGCCGTGTTTCCATGGTTGTGCCGATGGGAGGCTGAATTTCATGTTGGACGAACTCCGCGACGAAGAAGTCATCAACAAGGTCGGGGGCCGCTTCAAGCTTTCGACGCTGATCCAGAAGCGCTTGGTAGCGCTCAACCAGGGGTCGCCGGCACTGGTCGACCTGCCCACCGAGGACAAGATGAAGATCGTCATCCAGGAGATCATGCAAGACAAGATCTACCTCGACACGGAGAACAATCTCCGCGTTACCGGCGGGGAAGCGGCCGCGGGCGGACTGCCGGAATTCGATCTGGACAGCATTTAGGGCACGCTCCAGAATCCGCGGTTCAAGACCCGAGTTCCGTCGGATCGGTGCTCCCGGCGCGCGGCCCAGTCTTGCCCATCTGGTCATGGGGAATTGAACCTTGCCGCATTGAGGATGCCTTGCCATGATCGGCCGCGAACTGATTGTCGGCGTGACCGGTGGAATCGCCGCCTACAAGACAGCGGCACTTGTCAGCCGGTTGGTGCAGGCTGGGGCCGGGGTCTCCGTCGTGATGACCGCATCGGCCACGCGGCTGGTCGGGCCGAAAACCTTCGAGGCCTTGACCGGGCGGCCGGTAGCACTGGAAACGTTCGCGGAACGGGGGCACCCGCACATCGAACTGGCCGATCGCGGGGAACTCCTCTGCGTGGCGCCGGCCACGGCGAACCTCCTCGCCAAGGCCGCCTGGGGCTTGGCCGACGACCTGTTGAGCACGACGCTCCTCTCGTTCGCCGGTCCGGTCGTGCTCGCGCCGGCGATGAACACGAAGATGTGGGCCAAGGCCGCGGTCCAGCGGAACGTCCGCCAACTCCGCGAGGACGGCATGGTCCTGATCGAACCGGAGGAGGGTTATTTGAGTTGCGGGGCTCGCGGGCCAGGGCGGATGGCCGCGCCCGACAAGATCTTCCAGGTGATTGCGGAAATCCTCGCCTCGGGGCCGGCGGCGTCCTGAGTTGCCTCCGCCAGGCGGGCGACGATCGCCTCGATCTCCAATTCCTCTCGACCGGACAGCGCCACGCGCAGCGTGCCATGCGGATTCTCATCACTTCAGGCCCGACTCGGCAGTACCTCGATCCGGTCCGCTACCTGACCAATGCTTCCAGCGGCCGGATGGGCAGCGCCCTGGCGGAGGCTTGCCTGGCAGCGGGGCACGAGGCGCTGGTCGTCAGCGGGCCGGTCGACGTGGCCTATCCGGCGGCCGTCGAGGTCGTGCCGGTGATCTCGACCGAAGAGATGCTCGAGGCCTGTCTCGATGCGTTCCCGACCTGCGATGGCTTGATCGGCGCGGCCGCGCCCTGCGACTACCGCCCGATCCGCGTCGCCCCGCACAAGCTGGCGAAGACCGGCGGCGCGCTGAAGCTGCACCTGGTCGAGACTCCCGATGTCGTCGCCCTCTGCGGTGCGATCAAGGAGCACCAGTGGATCGTCGCCTTCGCCCTGGAGACCCAGGACCAGCGGATGCGGGCCCTGCAAAAGCTGGAACGCAAGAGCGCCGACCTGATTGTGCTCAACGGCCCCGGGGCGATCCAAACCAGCCAGACCGAGATTGAAATCATCGACCGCCGCGGCAAAATCCTGGCGGCCTTGTCGGGCTCGAAGCGCACGGTCGCCGAAGGGATTCTCCGAGTTGTCCACCAGCGGCTGATCTGCGGTCCCTAAAGGGCATGGTCCGACGGCTTGACGTGCGGCTGGAACTGCCCGAAACCGTAGAATGTCGGCTTGAAATCACCGACGGTCTCGGCATCGGCGCAGGCGGAAAGCTTGTCCTCCAAATCGACGGCCCAGTAGGTGGCGTTGACGATCAAGCGGCGCAGATCCTCGCACGCCAGGTCGACCGATGCCCCCATCGTCGTGCAGAACACTTTGGAGGGTTTGCCCGAGCGGCCCGTGAACGTCCTGGTCCAGGCCAGCGGCATCATCGGGTCGTTCTTCTTCCCCTCCAGCGGCGGGTCGCTCGGCTTCATCCCGGCGAGCACCTGCCCGTAAAGCAGCACCGTGGCCGTCTCGGGGAGGTTCGCCACCGTGTAGACGTCCGTTGGCCCCCAGACATCCTCCACTCCCTTGAGGATCGGGTTGTTCTTCTGTGCCGGATTGATCACCCCGCGGGTGCTCTCGACCTTGTGATGGCCGTGGTGGTTGACCCAGGTCTCGCCGAGGATCTGCTGGCCGAATCCGCCCGGCCACTCGGTGCTGCGGAAATGATAGTGTTTGTAGCGGCTGGTTGAGTTGGCCTCGAACTTGAAGGCGTGCGTCGCCGTCCGCAATCCGATGATCGGTTTGCCGGAGTGCACGTAGCGGTCGACGTGCTGCATCTGCTCGTCGGGCAGTTCGCGGAATCGGGTCGCAATGATCATCAGATCGGCGGTCTGGAGGTTCTCCAGCCCGGGGATGTTCTTCTGATTGACCGGGTCGATGGTCCCGTCCTGCGGATTGATCGAGAACAGGACCGTACACTTGAATCCGTGCCGCACGGAGAGGAGTTTGCCGAGCATCGGCATGGCCTCTTCCGAGCGGTATTCCTCGTCGCCGGCAATCAGCACGATGTGCTTTCCCTTGCCCGGGCCGTCGCCTCCAGGGAAGACCACCCACGGGTCGGCGGCGTTGACCGCGGTGGCGTAGATCAACAGTGCCAGCGAGCTGATGGTTCGCCAAGTCGTCTGAGTTCTCACGGTTGGGCTATCTCCTGGTCGTTGAAGGCGTCTTCACTCAGCGCGAGAACCGGCTTTCCCGCACCATCGGACTGCCCATAGATTAGCCGTTCGACGAGGCGCTGGAAAGAGACCCGTCCGTCGGAGACTGCCGGACCGAGCCCCGGTTCGCGCCGCGTTGAGGCTTCCCCGGCCACCGGAACGCATGCGTTGCGACTGGCCGCGGCGATGCGTTCAGGCCGCTCTCGCGAGGGTTGCAGAGCCAGACACGACCGGGGAGGGGGATGCCGGATCGGTTGTCTCCCTCCGCTGGAATTGTCACCGTAAGTGGTTGCCTATCAACATCTTGCCATCTGGGACCGCCTTTGCCCCTGGTCGCCGAGTTAGCGGTTCGTTAACATGGCGTTAGCCCGTGGAGAGGCAACCCAGCATCCTCCTGGGTCCAGCGCCGGCGCTACCTGCGCGAGAGTCTGGATGGCACCTCGCGTCCAGTAGGCTTGGTGGCGGCTCTTGGCAGAAGGCATTGTTCAAGAGACTGCGCCAACAGCAGTCTTGTTCTTCCCCCTTCGCCTCGAGACACTCGTTTCCCGGTGCGCCGCGGCGGTTCCGCGTCACGACAGCCCAGGTTCCAATCACGTCATGGACCATTTCATCACGATTATCACTTTCCTTGGGCTGGGAATGCTCGTTTGGGACTGTGTCGAAGTCGGCCGCAACGACGCCGCGAACATCATCAACGCGGTGTTCGGATCGCGAATTCTCAGCCGGCGGACCGCCATCTGGTTGGCCGGCGCGGCCGTCGTGCTCGGCGCTACCGCCGCCACCCCCGTGATGGAAACCGCACGGACGGGCATTTTCGAGCCGGGCATGCTGACGCTGAAGCAGGCGATCGTCGTCTATGTCACCTTCTATCTGGTCGATACCGTCCTGCTCTACTCCTATTCCGCCTTCGGGATGCCGGTCAGTTCCACGGCGTGCCTGATCTTCTCGCTGATGGGCGCGTCGTTCGGCCTTTCCGTGACCACCCGGGGACTCCAAGGGGCGGGCGTCGTCCAATGGGGGACGGTCGGCACCGTGGTTTCGGCGATTCTGTTCTCGATTGTGATCAGCGGAATCGCGGGGTTCCTTGCGCAACGAGTGTTCCGCGCGGCCATCCGCGATGATTCCCAGGACCGGGAAAGCGTGCTGCTCCACGGCCCGTGGATCGCCGGTATGATGCTCAGTTGGCTCGCATGGTTCATGGTGATGAAGGGCATGAACCACGTCGAGTGGCCGTTGATTGAATCGCTGCGGACCGACTTCATCGGGGTGTACGGCTACACGGTTGTGCTGCTGTTGCTGTGGGCGGTCTGCACGCTCCTGGTCTACGTGGCCTTGATCCTCGCCGGCGAGTGGGGCACTCGGCGCTTGTTTCAGGGAATGGCCGTGCTGGGAATGGTCTGTATGGGCTTCGCGTTTGGGCAGAACGATTTGGCGAATTGCGCGTCGCCCGGCCTCTCGGCGCTGAACCTCTGGCAGAACGCCCGGGGGACCGGCGAGGAGGCCGTGGAAATCGCCAGCCGGATCGAGATCGGGCACTGGCAGCTGTTCGTATGCGGCCTCCTGATCGTTCTGGGGATGTCCACGCGGCACGCGCAACGGGTGACCCGCGCCGCGGTCAACACGGGGAGCCAATTCGACCGCGTGGCGCTGTACGCTCCGGACTGGTGCCAGGCAGTGGCGCGCGGACTGCTCTGGTTCCGGCCGAAAGGCCGCGCCTTGGCGCCCGAACCGAGACTTACCGAACGGGGCAAGAAGCTCCATTACGACGCCCTCCGTGCCTCGGTCATCATGGCGGTCACCGCCAGCGTGATCGCGCTGGCCAGCAGCCACGGCCTGCCGGTGTCGACAACCTACGTTGCATTCGCGGCCGTCGTCGCCACGGGTCTGGCCGATCGGGTCATGGCCCGCGGCGATGCGGAAGTCAAAGTCGGACGCGCCATCTGGGTGATGTTCAGCTGGTTCCTGACGGCCATGATCGCCTTCGTTTCGACGGCGGTGGTGGCCAACCTCATCTACTTCCTCGGACTGGTCGGCCTGGCACTCGCACTGGCCGCGAATCTCAGCGTCCGGTACGTCGCCAAGAAGCGTTCCGACGCCCAGGAGGAACGGATCCACCGCCGCACGCGCAACACCCAGTGGGACGACCGCGACGAAGAGCAGGGCGGCCGGCAACTGCCCGGTGCGCCGGTGTCGGCGGGCGGCTCCACGGACGCGGACCTGGGCGATGCGTCGTAGTCCTTGGCCGATGCGGCCCGCGGCGGGCCGGGATCGGCGCCGCCGGCGATTGCGCCTGCGGAAGGGCCTGAGGCGGCTGCCTCGCCGAGAACGCCGATCGATCGGTCCGAAGGGGTGTTCATGTTCCGAGCGCGGCGCGGTAGTGCTCAAGCAGCCTCGAAGCGGTTGCGCGAATGTCGAACGCCTCTTCCGCCCGCCGCCGCGCCGCCCGCCCGAGCTCGCGCCGCAGATGGTCGTTGGCCAGCACGCTTACGACCGCCCGCGCGAGCGATTCCGGGTCGTTGGGTGGAACGAGCACCGCGGCCTGGCCGCCGGGAAATATCTCGGATGTGCCCCCCACGTCGGTCGCCACGATCGCCGCACCGGAAGCCGCCGCTTCCAGCAAGACGCGGCCGAGCGGCTCCTGCCGCGCTGGATGGACCACCACGTCGGCCGCCCGCAGCAGCCGAGCCACGTCGTCGCGCCAGCCCGGCAGGTGCATTCGGCCGGCGAGGCTCCCCGCTGCCGCCCGGCAAAGCTGTTCCTCAAAGACCACGGATTCGGCCTTGGTGGAGAAGCGCTCGCCGATGACCAGCCAGTGCACGTCCGGCAGTCGCCGGGCGACGTATTCCGCGGCCTTGACAAGGATATCCTGCCCCTTGCGCGGCCCGATCTGGCCGATTGTCACGGCGAATCGCCAGGAGTTGCCGGCGCCAACCTCCCGGGCGAGGTCGCTGCCCCCGCCGCTCGGGCGGAAGCGTTCGAGGTCGACGCCATTGTAGAGCACGTGCGTCCGCGCCTCGTCCAGGCCTTGGGCGACGTGAAAGCTCCGTGTTGCGTTGGAAACCGCGAGCAGCCGCCGATGATGGTTGAGGTCTTCCACCGCCTGGCGGCTGAGACGCAGAATATCGCGGAGATGGGCGATGCTCGCAAGCCGCAGCGCTGAGGCCACGGGGCCGGAAAGCCTCCCCATTGAGAGACTGTTGGCGTGGAGCAGGTCTGGTTTCTGCTGATCAAGAAGTCGCGCGAGCTCCCGGCGGGCTTCCTCTTGCGAACGGGGCGCTGCGGCCGCTGTCCGCGTGGAGAAGGGCAAGACTTCGACCCCGCGGCGGCGGAGCACCTCGGCCAGGGGGCCTTGCGGGGGGCAGGCCACCGCCACGGCGAACCCGGCCCGGACAATGGCGTCAAGCGTCGCCAGCATGGACTGCTCGCCGCCGCTGAGCGTCGCGAATTCGCAAAGGACCAGGATCCGCCTTCGTGAACCCACCGCCTCGCTTGCCTCCAGGCTCCAGACCAGCCTCCGCTCCCGGCCGATCCGTGTGGCGGCCGCCGGGTTGGTCTCAACAGGCGCCGTACGCCGCCAACGTGGCCCGCAGGCTGGCCTCCTGATCCGCCGAGAGCGGCGTCAGCGGCATCCGCAGCTCGCCGGTGTCGCGGCCGAGAACCTTCATGGCGGCCTTGATCGGGATCGGATTGGTCGACAGGCCGAGCATCTCGCGGCAGAGGGGAAACAGCTTGTGATGCCAGCGCCGGGCCGCCTGCATATCGCCGGCCTCGAAGGCCGAGATCATGGCGATCACGTCTTTGGGGAAGATGTTGCCGACAACGGAGATCACCCCGCGACCGCCGATGGCCAGAAGCGGCAGCGTCAGGCTGTCGTCGCCGCTGAGCACGGTCAGATCGCTGCCGGCCAGAATCTGCGATGCCTGGTCCATCGAACCGGTAGCCTCCTTGACCATCTTGATGTTCGGCATCTCCGCCATCCGCAAGATTGTCTCCGGCTCGATGTTCTTGGCCGTCCGCCCCGGGATGTTGTAGACACAGATCGGGATGTCAACCGCCTCGGCGAGGGCTTTGAAGTGTGCCAGGATCCCGTCCTGATTCGGCTTGTTGTAATAGGGGGCCACGACGAGCGCGGCATCGGAGCCGCTTTTTGCCGCCCACCGCGTCAGGCGCAGGGCCTCCTCCGTGCTGTTCGAGCCGCTGCCGGCCATGACCTTGACTCTTCCGGCCGCTGCCTCGACGACCGCCTTGACAACCCGTTCGTGTTCTTCGTGCGACAGGGTCGGCGATTCGCCGGTCGTACCGACCGGGCAAACACAGGTTGCGCCGGCTTCCACCTGAAAGTCGACCTGGGCCTGCAATGCGGGGTAATCGACTTGTCCGTTCCGGAATGGCGTCGTCAGTGCGACCGAGAGTCCGGCGTATTCTTCAGCTCGCGTATTCATCCGTCGCTTGGTTTCCTTCCGCTGTCAGAGACAGACTACCGTCCTCGACGCCTCGCAGCAGAGAAATCCGCGAGGGGCCCGATTTTCACAGGACAACCCAGAAGAGGGTCATGATAAGGAAACGGGCGAGGGAGTGCCAGGGCCCCCGACGTGCCCCCCGGCCGGCAAGAGTCGCTGGCCGCCGGTCCCCGCGGCGGGTCAGGCAACCAGATTCTTCATTTCCCGCACCGCGCGTTCGATTCCGACCATCACGGCGCGGGCGATGATGCTGTGGCCGATGTTCAGTTCATGCATGCGGTCGATCGTGGCGACCGGAACGACGTTGCGGTAGGTCAGCCCGTGCCCGGCGTGAAGCGCCCTCCCGGAGGCCGAGACGGCCGCCGCGGCTTGTTTCAATATCTCAAGTTGCCGGGCTTGATCTTGGCCGGGGCGCGCCAGCGAATACCGGCCCGTGTGGAGTTCGACGGCTTCGACGCCCAGCTTGGCGGCGGCCTCGATCTGCCGGAGGTCGGGATCGAGAAACAGGCTCACCGGCACGCCCGCCCCGTGGAGCCGCTCCACGGACTGGCGAACGCGATCCAACTGGCCCGCCACGTCCAACCCCCCCTCGGTCGTGACTTCCTCGCGCCGCTCGGGCACCAGCGTGGCCTGGTCCGGCCGGACTTCGCAGGCGATTTGCGTGACCTGTTCGTCGCACGCCATCTCCAGATTCAGTTTCACGCAGACGGTCTCGCGGAGAATCCGCAGATCGCGGTCTTGAATGTGCCGCCGGTCTTCGCGGAGATGGATCGTGATGCCATCGGCCCCTCCCAACTCGACCAACGCGGCGGCCCAGACGGGATCCGGCTCATACGTGCGCCTTGCCTGGCGGATCGTGGCCACGTGATCGATGTTCACACCAAGCTCTGCCATGACACCATCCACTCCTCGAAAAAAGCACAGAATCGCCCCAGCGACGCGACTGACGCGGGAATCGTCTCCCGCGGAAGATTGGCGTTTGACCGTTCGCCATCCGGTGACGACCCGATTATACCCCCGCCCCCGGAACCATCAAGCGGCCCGGCTGCTCGGCGCGCCGAGCGGCCGCGCCGCCGCCACGCCGCCGCTGTTCAGAACTGGTTCCGGACGCCGTTGCCCCGCGCGTCGGCGGTCTTCCCGTCGAAGATCGTCCAGACCGGGATTTCCTCCCGCAGCCGCTGGACGAGCTCCTTCAGCCGGGCTTCCTTTCGCTCGGCCAGCATTTTCTCCCGGATTTCCGCCTGGGTCTCTTCGAACGGCGTTCGGTGAGCGTCTTCCCGCTCGATCACGCGGACGATATGGAAGCCTTCTTCGTCCTGGAGAATCCGGCTCAGCTGGCCGGGCGGAAGGGTGAACAATGCCTGGTCGAGCAGGGCGGACTTCAAGCTCCCCCGGGTGATCCAGTCGCGCTGGCCGCCGCGCATCGCCGTGGCTCCTTCAGATCGCTGCCGGGCGACATCGGCAAACGGGCGCCCCTGCATCACCTCGTTGCCCATCGCCGCAATCAGTTGCCAGGCCTCGCGCTTGTCGGGATGGCGGCTGAACTTCACCGCCAGGTGCTCCCAGCGAACCCGCGCCGGGTGCTCGTAGTCCTCCGCGTGCTCCTGGTAATACGCCAGCAGTTCGTCGTGGCGGATCTGCTCCTCTTCCTTGCGGAGCATTTCGACGACCCATTGCTGGGCAATCGCCTTCTCGATGAACGCTCGTTTCTCCCGCTCCAACGAGGTGCCCCACTGGCCGAGTTGCGCCTCCAGCTCGCGCCGCGAGGCAAGCTTCAACTCCTTCATCCGGTTGGCGACTTCGACTTCGGCGAACCGATTGGATAAGTGCTTGCTGATGTTCTCGATCGCTTCGGGTGGCAAGGTTCGCTTGGCGTCGACGTAGATCAGTTTCAGATCGATCTGACTCTGGAGCAGCTGCCGGACGAGCAGCTCCCGCTGCCTCTCCAACTGATCCGCGGGAATCTTATCGAGCCCCTTGACCGTGCTCAGCTTCTCGTTGATTTTCGGCAACACCTCGCTGCCCAAGACAACTTCCGAGCCGACCCTGGCCAGGACCTGGGCGCCCTCGCAGAGCGTCAGATCGGCTACCGGGTCGGGGCCCTCCAGTTCCGCCCCCGGCAGCGGTTCCGGGTGGCCCGCCGCCTGCGTTTGACCTCGCGCTTCCGGCATCTCTTGCCGCGGCGGCGCCGAGGCGACGTGCGGATCGCCGGGACCGTAGTGCGGCGGCTGGCCGACCGGCCACGCGACTGGCTGCCCAACTGGTTGTGCGACTGGTTGGCCAACTGGCTGCGCGACTGGTTGCGCGATTGGTTGGCCGACGGGCTGCGCAATGGCCGGGGGATTGGCGACGGCCAACGGCGGCGCCGCCTGCTCCGCCGTCCAGGGGGCCACGCGGGGCATCGTGGGGCGAAGGGGGTTGCTGGTCTGCTGTTGCGGGTAGGCGTCTCGGATCGGATCAGCGCGAAGCGCAGCGGCGGTATCGACCGGCGGCGGTGCTGCGCTGTAGGCCGGATCGCGCGAATCCTGGCCGGGCCCGGCCAGGATTCGGGGGGCCGTGACCACTTCGGGCGCCGGGAGAGCCGCCGCGTAAGGGCTGGCCGGCGCGGAACCGCCCGGCATCTCGACCGCTCGGCGCTCGTCGGCAAACGCGCTGGCGGCCCGCAGCACGTCCGTGGCCACCGCGGCGCCCCACTGGTGCGCCAATTGGAGACATTGCCGCGCTTCCTTGGGGTGCAGGTAGACGCCGACCGCCAGGGCGATCGCAGTCCAGAGCAGGATGGGATAGGTCTGTCGCATCACGAAACGTTGTCCGCCTCCGGGCAAGTCGAAATGGGCCCCATGCGCGGGCCGCACACGTTGCGCCCCCAGACAAGCGAGGCGGGATTATAGGGACAACCTCACCTGGACTGCAACAGCGATTTGATCCGGAAGATGATTTCGTCGGACGTCGCAACCTTCTGCGGGAGAAGAAGATACGCCGTCTTGCCGTCCGCCACCCGCAAGGCCTTGCCGGCAATCGAGGCGAGTTTTCGGATCGCGGCTCCGTCCGCATACCCAAAAACCACGTAGGGGCCCTCCAAGCGGACGGAATGGATTCTCCAGCGGTGCGCCGCAATCCGCAGCTCGGCGAGCCGCAGAAGCCGCTCGGCCGCCGCCGGCAGGGGCCCGAACCGGTCGAGCAATTCCAGGCGAAAGTCCTCCAGTTGGTGATCCTCGGCGACCCGGGCGAGACGCCTGTAGAGATCGATCTTCAACCGCATGTCGGGCACGTAGGTCCGGGGCAGGAACGCCTCGCTGGGCAGGTCGAGATCGACGTCGACCTCGGTTCGGAGGGGCATCTGTTTGTGGTGCCGCACGGCCCGCTCGAGCAGGTCGCAGTACAGTTCGTAGCCGACCATCGCGATATGGCCGCTCTGCTGGGTCCCCAGGATGTTGCCCGCGCCGCGAATCTCCAGGTCGCGCATCGCCACCGCGAAACCCGCGCCGAGATCGCTGAATTCCTCGATCGCCTTCAAACGCCGCGCCGAATTGGGCGTGATGTGCTTGTTCGGATCGATCAGCAGGTAGCAGTAGGCGCGGTGCTTGTAGCGCCCCACGCGGCCGCGCAACTGGTGGAGGTCGGCCAATCCGTAACGATCCGCTTCATCGATGAAGATCGTGTTGGCGTTGGGGATGTCCAGGCCGCTTTCGACAATCGTCGTGCTCAGCAGGATGTCGAACTCGTGGTGCACGAAATCGAGCATCACCCGTTCGAGCTGATGCTCCGGCATCTGCGCGTGGCCGATGGCCAGCGATGCCTCGGGGACGATCCGGCGGAGGGTGCGGGCCACGCGCTCGATGTCGCTGACCCGATTGTGGACGAAGAACACCTGGCCCTGGCGGCTTAACTCGCGGAGGATCGCGTGCCGGAGGATTTCGGAATCGAAACGAGTCACCCGTGTCTCGATGGCCAGCCGATCCTGGGGCGGCGTTTCGAGGTTCGAGATGTCGCGGATTCCCAGCAGCGACATGTGCAGGGTCCGCGGAATCGGCGTGGCCGTCATCGTGAGCACGTCGACAATCTGCCGCAGGGCCTTGAGCCGCTCCTTCACATCGACCCCGAAACGCTGTTCCTCGTCGATGATCACCAGGCCGAGGTTGTGGAAGTGGACGTCCGGCTGCGCCAGGCGGTGCGTGCCGATCACGATGTCGATCTTGCCCAACGTCAACTGCTCGATCGTCCGGGCCTGCTGCTTCCGCGTGGCGAAGCGGCTCAGCACGGCGATTTCAAAGGGATACTCGGCCATCCGCGCCGAGAAGGTCCGGTAGTGCTGTTCGGCGAGCACGGTGGTCGGCACGAGGATCGCCACCTGGTAGCCCGCTTCAACCGCCTTGAACGCCGCCCGCATCGCGATCTCGGTCTTGCCGAATCCGACGTCGCCGCAGAGCAACCGATCCATCGGCCGCCGCCGGGTCATGTCTTCCTTCACCGCGTCGATCGTCGCCAGTTGGTCGGCGGTCTCCTGGTAGGGGAACGACGCGTCGAACTCCCGCTGCCACCCGGTGTCGGGTGGAAAGGCGATGCCCGGCCGCGCCGCCCGCAGCGCCTGCAACTGGATCATGTCCGCCGCCAGATCGACCACGGCGCTCTCCACCGCCGACCTCTGGCGAACCCATTGCCGGCCGCCGAGCCTGGCCAACCGCGGCCGGCTTTTCGCCCCGCCGACGTATTTCTGAACCAGCCCGATCTTGGACGCCGGCACATAGAGCTTCGTCGACTCCTGGAACTCGAGCACGAGGTGTTCTTCCACGCGCTCTCCCTTTTCCAGCAGTTTCATTCCCCGGTAGCGGGCAATCCCGTGGGCGACGTGAACCACCAGGTCGCCTTCGCGGAGGTCGACAAAGCTGTCGATCGCCTTGCCCAATCGCCGGCGGACCGGCCGGCGAATCTCGCCGCGGCGGAACAGCTCGCCGCTGGAAAGCAGCAGGACCTGGGCGCTCGCCAGCCGGAACCCCTCCCGCAACTCCCCGCGGGCGAAATGCAGCCTGCCCTCGCCGGCCAGCCGCGTGGAACCGAACACGTCGGCCAGCCGCCTGGTCTCCGCCTCCGTGGGGCAGATCAGGAACACTTCCTGCGCGAAGCCGATCGCATCCAGCTCTTCCCGGACCTTGCCGGTGTCGCCGCTGAACCGCTCGACCGACTCGATCTTCAGCCGGCACGTCGCCTCCAGGCTGCTTGCGGCGATGGCCGACGCGGTGGCCGACGGAAAACGCACGACTTGCCCCAGCACGCTCGCCAGGCCGTGCAGCACATCCGGCCGTTCCACTCGCCCCGCGTAGTGACGCCCGGCCTCCTGCATCTCCTCCGGCTCGACGAGCAGGAACCAGCTCTCCGCGGGCAGGTGGTCCGCCAGGTGCCCCTCGTACCGGGCCGTCGGGCTGAGCATCGTCAGATCGATCCGCTCGAGCGTTGCCAGACTCCGCTGGCTGGCGATCTCGAAGCGGCGGAGGGACTCGACCTGGTCGCCGAAGAACTCCACCCGAACCGGGTCTTGCCAGTCCGGGGCGAAGATGTCGAGCAGGCCGCCGCGGACGGCAAACTCACCCGGCAGCTCAACGGCGGATGTGCGATGAAACTCGTTCTCAACCAGCCAGCGGGTGAGGTCCTCGACGCCGATCCGTGCGCCGGTGCGAATCGCCCATGTCTGCATCGCCAAGGACTTGCCGCTGGGCACCGGCTGCAAGAGAGCGGCGATGCTGGTCACCACGACGGGCGGAGCAGCCGAACCGCCGAGCTGCTTGAGGAGTCGAATCCGCTGGCCGAACACCTCGTCGAGCAGCAACCGGTCTCCCGAGAGGGCCTCCAACGCCGGAAATCGCTCCGCGGTCCGCTTGCTGAAGAGGGTGAAATCGTCGAGCAGATCATCGGCCAGGTCCTCGGTTGGGCAGACCACAACCAGCGTCCGCCCACAGCGGTTTGCCAGCGCCGCCGCCAACAGCGCGCAGGAAGACCCCCAGACTCCGTCGAAAGTGCCCGCGTGACCCATCTTGAGTTCGCGGATCACCCCTTCGAAGGCGTCTTGCTCCGCTAGATGTCCGACCAGCCCCATGAGCCGGTCCGACGGGCTGAGAGAAAGCTCGGCATCGGCCATGATGTGCGGCCTATTTTATCGCTTGTCCATCCGGCAAAGAAGCCCGGTGCCCGGGCGGATGGCGCGGCCGCTCGGCCGCAAGAGCGAGAAAACGCAGCAGAAGGCGACTTGGCCGTCGGCCGCTGGACAAGGGATTGGTGGACGGGCCGGCCGTCAGACTTTCGAACGCTGCGCCTGCTCCTGGCCGATCATCTCCAGGTCGCGTTCGAAGAAATGGATCGCTTCGGTAGGCGTGAGATTGAAGATCGCACGGCCCTCCGTATTCCATCGCCGGCCGTCAAAACGAAACACGGCCGTGGCGTCGCAGCAGGAATCCCCCAGGGCGCTGTCGACGAGCATCGGGTCGGCCGGCGTTTCGAGACGAATCCGCACGGCGACGAAAGCCGACAACTCGCCCGAGGTGCGACTCCTCGCGTAGGCCACATCGTCGTCGAACCAGCAGTCGTTCCAACGCGCGTCTTCAGGGCGATTGGGCATCATCCCCAGGCTGAGGAATTTCGCCTCCAGCCGCTCGCGTTGCCAATGGAAGTCGCGCCGGGCCTCGGCCAGACGGTTCTCTCGCCAACTCAACAACACCGGCCTCCACATCACCGCGACCGCGGTGAAGCCGAGAAGCGCGACGCCCAACATGATCCACCAGTATCCGTGCATCGATCACCCCCGTGACAGACGAAAGGCGGCCTCTTAACCTTATTCTAGAGTGTTTGGCAGCCATTCCGCAAGCAAATCTGGTGAATTCCGTCGCGTCGCGGCGAAAACAGCACCCCCTCTTGTTAGCCAAAGGATGATCCCGCGATGAATGCCATTCTGGGAGCACACATGTCGATCGCCGGCGGATATCACTTGGCCGTCGAGCGTGCCCAGGCCGCTGGGTGCCAGTGTCTCCAGATCTTTACGAAGAACAATAATCAGTGGCGTGCTAAGCCCATTACGCAGGAGCAGGCGGAGCGGTTTCGCCAGGCGGTTCAAGGTTCTTCGATTCGGGCGACTTTGGCCCACGATTCCTATTTGATTAACCTGGCCAGTCCAGATCGCGTCTTGTGGAAGCGGTCCGTCAACGGCTTCATCGAGGAATTGCAGCGAGCCGACTCGCTCGGAATCCCTTTTGTTGTCACCCATCCGGGCGCCCACACGACCGCGTCCGCGGAGCGGGGCCTGCGAAACGTGGTTCTGGCAATCGATGAGATCCATCGGCGGACCGGCGATCTGAAGGCCCAGTGCCTATTGGAGACGACGGCCGGCCAGGGGACCGCTCTCGGCTGGCGATTCGAGCAACTGGCGGCGATTCTCGACCGGGTCCAACAGCCCGACCGCCTGGGGATCTGTTTTGACACATGCCATGTCTTCGCGGCGGGCTATCCCCTGGCGGAAAAGAAGGATTATCGGGCGACGATCCGCCAGTTCGATCGCTCTGTCGGCATCGAGCGGATTCGCGCCTTCCACCTGAACGACAGCCTGCGGGAGCTTGGCAGCCGGGTGGACCGCCACGCCCACATCGGACGCGGGAAGATCGGCCTGGCGGCGTTCCGCAATCTGCTCGCGGACCGGCGGTTTCGCGGGGTCCCGATGTATCTGGAGACGCCCAAGGGCAAGGAACACGGCCAGGACCTCGATCGGATCAATTTGGAGACGCTCCGCGGCCTGAACGGGCCCGATCCGCGGCCGGCTGGACCGCTCGCTTCCAGTTGATTGCAATCCTCGTTGCCCAGTGGTAGACTTCGTGGGTCGGGGCTGGCGGATTCCCGCCTCCCCCGCGCTGCCGAATGTCGACCAGCGCGGCGTCCCGGTCGCCCGCGGTTCGCCCCGGCCGGCCCGGTGCGCCGCTTGGGCGGATACTGAGCACGCTTTTCCCGTCGTTTGGCCATGCGATCCACGGAAGCTTTTCTCGACGTGCTTGCGAAGAGCAGACTGCTCGCGGACCTGGAGATGGAGAAGGTCCGGGCGGCGGCCGGCGCGTACGAGGACGCCAAATCGCTGGCCAAGGCGCTCGTCGCGGACCATACGCTGACCCGCTGGCAGGCCGCCCAACTGCTCGCCGGCCGTGCCTCGTTCATGCTGGGGAAGTACCGGTTGATCCAGTTGCTCAGCCGCGGGGGGATGGGCAGCGTGTTCGTCGCCGAGCACACGACGATGAACCGCCGCGTGGCGCTGAAGATCATTTCGAAACAGATGGGCCGCGACCCGGTGAAACTCGAGCGGTTCCTGGCGGAAGCCCGCACGATTGCTGCGCTGGATCATGCCAATATCGTCCGCGCCTACGACGTCGACCATGAGGGGGAGCGCTACTTCCTGGTAATGGAATACGTGGAGGGGCGGGACCTTCAGCAGATGGTTGAAGACGATGGCCCGCTGGAGTTCTCCCGCGCCGCCGATTACATCCGCCAGGCCGCATGCGGGCTCGCGCACGCCCACCAGCGGAGCATGATCCATCGCGACATCAAGCCGGCCAACCTGATCATCAATCGCCAGCAGGTGGTCAAGATTCTCGACTTGGGCATGGCTCGGCTGATCGCCGAAGGGGCTGCGGAGAGCGACGTTGATGAGAAGATCATCGGCACGGTCGACTACATGTCGCCCGAGCAGGCGTTGGAGTCGGACGACCTCGACCATCGCGCGGACCTCTATTCGCTCGGCTGCACGTTCTACTTTCTCCTGACCGGCCGCCCGCCGTTTGGCGAGGGGACGCTGCCCCAGCGGATCATGAAACACCAGACCCAGGCGCCGCCGCCGGTCTCTCAACACCGGGACGGGGTCCCGGAGGAACTGGACGCCATCTGCCGCCGGATGATGGCGAAGAAACCGGAGGACCGATACCCGACGGCGGCCGACGTGGCCCTTGCGCTGGCGCCCTGGTCTGCTTCGAGCGGCGACGATCCGGCGTCGGACGCCAGCGGCAACGGGATCGGGGTCGCTGAATTGCTCGACAATGGCGGCAAGCCGTTCGCTGCGGAGCCCGGCATCAAGATCGTCGTGGCTGATTCGGGCTCGTTTCGCACCCGCGCCGCGCCGGCTCGCGGCCAACGCGCCGCTGCGGCCGCCCCGCAGGCCGCCGCCGGCAGACTGGCGGCCGTGCTGGCCGGCCTGCGGGCCAATCCGACGAGGAAGTGGATTGCGCTTCTCACCGCGGGCGGCCTGCTGCTCGGCCTCGTTGCCGGCGGACTGGTCTGGATGCTTGGCGGGAAAGAGACGCGGACCACGGCCGATGCTTCGGCAATCGCCGGAGACGACGTCAACGTTCAGACCGCGGTCGCAACGCCCGCCAGGCCCGTGATCCTCGCCGATCCGCCCGGTGCGGAGAGCGGCATGAAGGATCTGGCTGCGGCCTTCAATCCGGGCGGCGCGCCGCCGAGCGACAACGGCAAGTCGCCGGCCGCCGTGCCGCCGCCCGGCGAACCGAAGGGCGAGGAAGAAGCCGCCGAGAGTGTCGCGGCGCCGGCCGGACCCGACTCTGAACAGCCGGAAGGCAAAGCAGCCGCGGCCGCTGCGACAACCCCCTCCTCCCCGGAGGAAAAGGGGACGGAATCGGCAACGGCCGAGTCGCCGGCGGCGAGCGGAACGGCCGAAAGCGGCAAGCCGGACGAACCGGACGAGGCGGAGGAGGCGGACGAGCCGGAGACTTCCGACAGCCAGCAGAGCCAGGGCGAGGAGCAGGGCGAGAAGACCGAGCCGAAGCCGGCGGCCGCGGAAGATCCGCTGGCGGATTTTCCCGACGCCGTGGATTTGCCGATCTTGGCTGACAACGATCCGGCCGGTGAGAAATCCAGGGCGCCTCTGCAGATCGGGACGATTCGCGGCCAGACCAGCCCTTGGCAGTTGATCCTGCTCGGTGGCGAAACAGCCCTCAAGGGCGGGCGCAGGTATGTCCTTGCGCAAACCAGCGCCGAAAGCGCCCGGGCAACCTGGGCGATTCACATGGAGAGTGCCGCAACGGGAGCGGACCCGGAGCAGGCCCCGGTGGCCAGACTCTGGCAGAAGGAGAACTCCCTCGTGTTCCAATGGGATGACAAGGCCCAGGCAATCACGGCCAACTACCTGCGGAACTGCATCCTCCAGCCCCGAGTCGGAGGAAAAACCAGGTTCACCGCTCTGACTCAGCCCTTGAAGGCGGAGCCGCTTTCTTTCGATCTGCTCCGCGGCATCGGCAGTTCGTCGGCCGCGCTGCGGTGGGCGCCCGACGACGAACGGCTCCGCGTCAAGTTCGATGGAGTCGACGGATGGAAGGACGCCAGGTTCGAACCGGACGAGCCGGTGCCGCCCAAGACACGGGTGATTCTCAGCTTCATCCGCAAAGACCGCCACGCCAACGAGTCGGTGGGCGCAGCGTTTCAACTCCTGGCAACCGCCCGGAAAACATCCACGAACGTGGAACTCCGCCTCGTCAATCCCGAGTCTCGAGCCTTCAAGATGATGGTCGGCAATTCCAGCGAGCAGCAGATCGGAGTGGCCCGCGATCGGCTGGCGAACCGGCGGGGGACGGTCGAAGCGAGTCTTGCCCAGCTCAAGGGTGAAGAAGCCAACAAGGCCAGCCGGGAGTTGGACGCCTTGTTGATGCAAATCTGGTATTACGACCTCCTCCTCCAGGTTCACAACAAGGCGCTGCTCCACTACCAGATCGTGGCCGATGCCGGTGGCCAAGAGGTTGTCTTCGTCACCACGCGTTAGAGCGACCTGCCATGTTTTCAGCCTGGTTCGCCGGCACGCGCCGAGTGCCGCTCGTCGCTGCCCTGGCTTGCGGCGTTCTGATCCCCCGCGCCGAAACGCAGACCTACCGCGGCCGTGCGGCCGAACAGTGGATCGCCGATCTGGCAAGCGGCGACCTGGACCAGCGCTGGTACGCCGCGCACGGGCTGGCCCAGATCGGCCCCGGGGCGGCCGCGGCGGTCGGCCCCCTGCTGGCGATTCTCGCCGATCGGGCTGAATTCGAGTACGTCCGCGCGGCCGCGGCCTTCGCGCTTGGCCGGATCGGGGCCGACCCGGACCGGGTGGTCCCGCTGCTGGCCGAGACGCTCTCCTCGGATCTGGCCTCCGTCCGCCGCAACTCCGCGCGGGCCCTGGGGCGGTTTGGCCGGGAGGCGCAGCCGGCCGTGGAGAGGATGATCGACGCGCTGGACCGCGAGGATGCCGTGTTTCGCGTGGAGCTTGCCGAAGCGTTGTGGCACGTCGCGCGGCACCCGCGGGCACTCCCCTTGCTTGCCGAGCAGGTGCGTCGCGAGGCGGGCCCGGCCGCGCTGGAGGCCGCCGAGGCCCTGGGCCGGCTTGCCGAGCGGTCGCCGGAAGCGATTGCCCCGCTCCTGGTTCAGGCCCTCGACTCCGAGAACGGAGACCTGGCCCGATCGGCCGCCCAGGCGCTTGGCCGTGCCGGCCGCGGCGTGCTGCCGCACGTGGCGGCGGCCCTCCAATCCGGCCAGCCCGCCGCGCGCCGCAGAGCCGCGGAGGCCCTGGTCTGGATGGGCCAACCGGGAACGGCCGGCCTGATCGCTGCCCTCAGCGACCCGGCGGCCGCAGTCCGCCGCACGGCCGCACGAGGACTTGGCCGGCTTGGCCGCGCCGCGCGGGAGGCGGAGCCGGCGCTGCTTCGCGCGGCCAGCGATCCGGACCCGACGGTGCGCGGGGCGGCGGCCGCGGCGCTGAGGCAGATTTCATCCGGCTGAGAGCAGGTAGGCCTTTATGCCGGGGTGGACAAGAACCACCTCGGCAAGGACGTGTCACCGATGCTTTTCGACATGCAGACCGACGGCGGCGGGTGAGAAAGGCGCCGGCATGCCTGCCGTGGGCCGGGCGGGTCGGGTCGCGATCCGGGGCGGCGCGGTGGAGTGGAAAACGCCGAGCGGCGGAGGTAGACTGCCGAGACCAGCCTGGCGGAGGCATAATCGGCTGGAAAACGCATTCCGATCCGAAAGGAGGAAGATTCGATGTGCGAATCATGCTCTTCCGGCGGGTTCAACCGCCGCGCGTTCTTGGCCGCCAGCGGCGCGTTGGGAGCCGCGGGCATGATCTCCTCGGCCCTGGCAGGCGAGGCGGCCCGGCCCGCCGCGGCGCGCCGCGAGAAGCAGCCGGCCCGCGTCCGCGTCGTCTTCCTGTACCCGCCCGCCGACGTTGTCAACGGCGGCCAGAACGAGGATTCGTGGCGCGTCCACCAGTGGTTCACCTGGCCCGGCAACCAGTTCGAGCCCGAAGCGCAGCAGGGCAAGTTCACGCAGAGAATCCAGGAAATCGCCACCCGGCTCGGCGTCGTCGCGGAGTTCGCGCCGCAGGCGATCTACCAGGAGGCGCGGATCCGGGAGTTCATCGACAAGGCCAAGGCCGACGCGCTGGACGCCGTCCTCGTCGTCAATTTCTGGAACACGCTGGCGAAGGCCTCGTTCCGCATCGCCACCGAGTCGGCCCCCACGGCGATCGTCTACCAGCCGGTAGGCGGAAATCACCAGCTTCCGCCCGAGGAACTCCGCACCGGCGAAGGCTTCTACTACATCCATTCGATTGAAAACTGGGAGGAGATCGAGCGGGGACTGCTGGCGGTCCGGGCGAAGAAGATGCTCGCCCAGAGCCGGCTGTTGCGGGTCGCCGGCAAGCCGCCCAAGCAGGTCCGGGAACCCAGGCTGGAGGTCGACATCGTGGCCGCTCCGGCCGAGGAGTTCAACGCGATCTTCGACGCCGCCGCCCCCGACGAGGCGCTCGTCCGGCAGGCGATGGAGCTGAAAAGCGCCGCCGCGCAAGTCACCGGCGTGACGGACGAGTATTTCGTCGAAGCGATGCGGGCGCACCGCGCCGTCAACCAGATCATGGAACGCTACGGCGCGGATGCGATTACGATCGAGTGCCTGTTCCTCAAGCACCGCAAGCCCTGCCTGAGCTTCGCGATCAACAACGGCCGGCTCGTCCCCTGCGGTTGCGAGAATCACCTCGATGGGACGCTGACGCTGATGCTCGGGCGCTGGCTTCTGGACCGCGGCGGATTCCTCCACAATCCGGAATTCGACCTCAGCGAGAACCGCTACTTCGGCGCCCATTGTACGTGCGCCTGGAAGCTCCACGGCCCCGAGGGGCCCGCGCAGGAATACCGCGTGCGGCCCTTCTTCCACCAGCTGCCCAAGACGGCCGCCCTCGACGTCCAATGGACGCCGGGCGAACCCGTCCTGCTGGCGAAATACCTCAGCGGTCAGGACACGCTCTGTTGCTGGACCGGAAAGGCCATCGAGTCGCCGGGCTGCCCGCCCACCGGCGGCTGCGCAACGCGGTTGTTGATGGAGATCGACCGGTTGGACGACGTCTGCAAGGCCTACCACGGCGCTCACCCGGTGTTCTTCTACGGCGACCGCGGCGACGCCCGGCGGCTGAAGGCATTCGCGAGGATGTATCGGCTCAAACTCGATGGCAACCTGGTGTAACACGCGCGGAGACGGCTTCGCGCCGCGGGCACGCTCCGGGCATGTCTCGGCTGACAGGCTACGGGCCACAAGATCGCCACCCCCTTGGCCGGCCCGGGGGGGCGACCGGATGGTCTTGCAGCGGCGAGGGCAGGCTCCGCGCGGCCAACCGTTTTGGGTCGGGCAGGCCCGCTCGGCCGGCGGCTTGTGGCGACGCCGCGCCCGCACGGCAATCTGCGGAACCTTTGGCCCTCGCCATGCGTCTAACCAGGGGGCGATTGTCTATCGATCTGCTCGCACACAAATCCACCATATTTGGGGGTGCGGTTGATCGCTGTCAGGAGCGGCATCGCTTTCTGCTGGGCGGCGCGGCGCGGCGCAGGTAGAATGGAGATGGAACAGAGTCTTGATTTCGGCGACTGTGGCGGGGCAGCCGCGGCGCGGTGAGAATCGCCATGCGGCGAGCCCGTCACGGCGTGGGCCAGAAGACGTCTGGTCTGGGAACGCCAGAAATAGGGCGCGGCAAGGCATTGATGAAACCGGTTCGAACAGTACGCCACCTGGCGGTCGAGTCTCTCGAGAGGCGCCACTTGCTGTCGGTCGCCGGCGGCAGCGATCCGGTATTCGATCCGAGCCCGCTCGAGCAGGAGATGCTTGAGCACGTGAATCGCTTGCGTCTGGCGCCCCAGGCGGAGTTGGATGTGCTGTTCACCGACATTGCGGCGGCGATCG
>JAAYCB010000152.1 GCA_012744395.1 Pirellulaceae bacterium | reverse complement strand
GGCCGCCGCCGCCACCGGGAACCGAACAAGCTTGCGCAACCGGTCCGTCAGCGCCGCCCCACCAATGGTTGACCACGGAGCGTATCATGCCTCCTGGTTCCCAAGCTCCTTCCTAGCCGTTTTCGTCACGCCAGGCGCCGTTTGGCGGTATGTGCGTTTCAGACGCCAGCGTTCCCAAGCTGGAGCTTGGGAACGAGGGGGAGGGCGGGGCGAGGGACTGACCTTCGAATCCTCGCCGCTTGACCTGCCTGGGTTGCATCCAGCCCCGCCGCCGCTATCCTGGAGGTTGTCAACCGCCGGGCGATGGCCCCCCGCGGGGCGGCACGCTCGCGGCCGACGGCGGCCGGCTTCTCTACCAGGAGTCCCTCGTGTGAAACTCGTCCTTGCCATCATTCAGCCGCCCAAGCTGGATGCCGTTGAAGAGGCCCTCAACAAGATCGAGGTCACGCGGATGACCGTGACCGACGTGCAGGGTTACGGCCAGCAGCGGGGCCGCAGCGCGACCTACCGCGGGCATGAATACCATCTCAAGCTGCTCCGCAAGGTGCTGCTGGAAATCGTCGTCAACGACGACTTCCTCGAGCGGACCATCGAGACGATTTGCAGCGTCGCCCGGACCGGACGGGAAGGGTCGATCGGAGATGGCAAGATTTTTGTCCTGCCGGTCGGTGAGGCGATCCAGGTGAACGACGGGGCGAGAGGGCCGGGAGCCGTCTGAGGGAGAGAGTTTTCAGTTTTCAGTTTTCAGTTTTCAAGGTTTGGCCGGTAGCTGTGAGCTGTAACGTGTGCCCTGAAGTTTGTTGATCCGCGAGGTGGGTTGATGGTTGAACGGCGAGTCTGCGGGCTGGTGTTGATCCTGTTGGCGGCGGTGCCGGCATGGTCGCAAGGGGCGGAGCGGCCGAATATCCTGTTCTGCATCGCCGACGACGCCTCCTATCCGCACATGGGGGCCTATGGCTGCTCCTGGATCGAAACGCCGGTCTTCGATCGCGTCGCGCGGGAGGGGATTCTATTCACCCGCTGCTACACGCCGAACGCCAAGTGCGCCCCCTCGCGGGCCTGCATCCTCACCGGCCGCAACTCCTGGCAGTTGGAGGAGGCCGCCAACCATGTTCCCCACTTTCCGGCCAAGTTCAAGACCTATGCCGAAACACTGGCTGAGCAGGGTTACCATGTCGGGTTCACCGGCAAGGGCTGGGCGCCGGGCGACGCGGGCACGATCGACGGCAAGCCGCGCCAGCTGGCCGGGCGGCCTTATCAGGCCAACCGCACAAAACCGCCCACCAGCGGCATCGCCAATTGCGATTACGCGGCGAATTTCAAAGCCTTCCTCCAAGCCCGACCGGACCGGCAGCCGTTTTGCTTCTGGTACGGCGGGTTCGAGCCGCACCGCGGTTACGAGTATGGCTCGGGCGCGGCCAAGGGCGGCAAAAACATCGCGCAAATCGGCGAGGTCGTCGCCTTCTGGCCCGACAACGAGACGGTCCGCAACGACCTGCTCGACTACGCCTATGAAATCGAATACTTCGATCAGCACCTGGGCCGAATGCTCGCTCTGCTGGAGGAGACCGGCGAGTTGGACAACACGCTGATCCTGGTCACGGCCGACAACGGCATGCCCTTCCCGCGAATCAAGGGGCAAGAATACGAGTACTCCAACCACCTGCCCCTGGCGATCATGTGGAAAAACGGAATCCAGCGGCCCGGGCGGACGGTCGACGATTTTGTCAGCTTCATCGATTTCGCGCCCACGCTGCTCGACCTGGCCGGCGCCGACGACGCGAAGGCCGGCATGCAGCCGATCGAGGGACGCAGTCTCAGGCGGATCTTCGCCTCCACCGCCGGCGGTGTCGTCTGCGCCGACCGCGACCACGTGCTGATCGGCAAGGAGCGCCACGATGTCGGACGGCCCCACGATTGGGGCTACCCGGTCCGCGGCATCGTCAAGGGAGAGCATCTCTATCTGAGAAATTACGAGCCCGGCCGGTGGCCGGCGGGCAATCCGGAGACGGGTTACCTGAATTGCGACGGCAGTCCCACGAAAACCGAAATCCTCAACCTCCGCCGCAGCGGCGCCGCCCCACAGTACTGGTCCTGGTCGTTCGGCAAGCGACCTGCAGAAGAGCTCTACCACGTCGTCAACGACCCCGGCTGCATGGAGAACCTGGCGGACAGGCCCGAACTCCAGCGGCTCAAGGAGGAGCTGAGGGCGCAGCTCGCCGCGGAGCTCCGCGCGCAGAACGACCCGCGGATGTTCGGCCAAGGACAGATCTTCGACAGGTATCCTTACGCCGACAAACGCACGGCCGGCTTCTACGAGCGTTTCCTCGGCGGCGAAACCATCAAGGCCGGCTGGGTCAATCCGACGGATTTCGAGCAGCAACCGATCGGCCGGTGAGCGGCGGCGCGGCCGGGCGGACCGCGATCGCGGCCATCGGCGTGCAGGCGACCTGGCACGCGCCGCATCCCGGGCAATTCGCCTCGGCGACGATCGGATAGCGCCGATCGTCTTCAAACGTCCACTCGTGCAGCGTGATCGCATCGTAGGGGCACGCGTCGATGCACATCGCGCGGCATTCGCTGCCCAAAGCCAGCAGGCAGCGGTCCATCAGCACCTCGGCAAGGCCGATCGGCTGATTCGGCTTCTCTTCCAGGCGAAGCGGCGCAAGGGCGCCCGACGGGCAGGCTTGGGTGCATGCCACGCAGTCTTCGCGGCAGTAATCGGAGTCGAAAGAGACAATCGGCGCAAGCCACGCGGCGGCCGATTCGGATCGCCAGCCGGTGGCAATGATCCCCGCCGGGCAGGACCGGATGCAGTTGCCGCAGCGCAGGCAGAGCTGGCCGAACTGCCATAAGGGGACGGCGCCCGGGGGGCGGAGTGCTCGCGGCTGCCGCTGCCGGCCCGCCGCCTGCGCGCGCATCCCGAGCGGAACGCCCAAGGCCGCGCAGGCGGCGCCGCCGGCCGCCGCCAACAGCGACCGCCGCGGCACGGGGCCAACCAGGAGCCGCTCCGTCCCGTTGGCCTCCGTGGACGAATCGCCCACCGCAAGCCGCCTTGGCAGCCAGCGCCGGCCGGCGGCGACGAGCTCCTGGAAGGCGCCCAGCGGGCAGAGTTTTAAACACCAAACGCCCGGCAGCGCGGCCGAGAGGAGCAGGACCAAGGCCACTGCCGCCGCCGCGGCAGTGGCCGCCGGACTGGTTGGCCGGTGCGCCAGGCCGACGGCGCCGGTAAACATCGCCAGGGGATCGAGCCAGAGGAAGAGCGGGTAGCCGGCCGCCGCCGCCCCGATGGAAACGAGCACGAGCCAGCGGCCGATCCGCGGCACCGGCCCGCATCGCGACGCCGAGACCGGGGAGAGCCGGCCGGCGCACTCGGTCAGCAGCCCCACCGGGCAGGCCCAGCGGCAGAACCAGCGCCGCCTGGCGATGACCACGAGGAGCACCGGCAGGCCGAACAGGGCGGCCCCGCCGGCGGCCCGCGTGGCGATCGTCGAGGCGAGCATGACAAACGGGCTCAGCGCCGGAACGGCCTTGGCGGCGGCCGACCACGGGAAGAGCGGCAGCACGAGAACCGCGGCGGCCGCCAGCGCCCCGCAGCGGACGAGCGTGCGAACAAGCCGGCGAGACTTCAGCTTCTCGTTCACGTCAGGGGTCCGCCGTGCCGGGTTATCCGAGGTAGGCCTCTTGCTGGAGGAGCAGCTTCTGCACCTTGGGTACTTCCACGTCGCGCACGAGGCAGCCGTCCTTGACGGCCACGGCCGCGGCGGCGCCGGCCGCGTGGCCGGTGATGAAGCAGTTGGGGATCACCCGGATCAGGTCCGACATCAGCGGCTCGCCCGAAATGCACCGCCCGGCGGCCAGCAGGTTGTCGACGTTCTTGGGAACGAGCGCCCCGTAGGGAATCTGCCACTCCTGGTGATCGCCGTTCCACGCGCCGCCGACGGCGACGACGTCGGGGAACCTGACGCCGCCGAGGACGTCGCTCATCTTGAGCCAGTGCAGCCCGTTGAGCACCCGGGTGATCCGCACGCCGAGCTGGGGCGCGGTCTCCATCAGGTAGACCTTCTCGTAGCCGGGCGTCTGGCGGAGCTTTTCCACATTCCGCCAGATCAACCGCCGGGCATTCAGTTCGAGTTTCGTCAGCTCGGCGACGTCGAGCGCATCGATGTCAGGGCCTTGCATGTTGACCCAGCGGACGCCCGCAACGGGCGTGATGCTGCCGAGGAGCCGCGCCTCGGGTTTGGCGGCGTCCTTGGCCACCTGGTCGAGGTTGCCGATGCGGTGGACCAGTCCGGCGTGGTACTTGCGGCGTTCGTGGTCCGCGCCGGCGGCGCCGAACACGTCGCCGTCGCCGCTGGCGTCGACAACCACCTTGGCGAGGATCGCCTGGCGGCCCGACTTGCTCTCGAAGACCGCCCCGCGGACCGTGTTGCCCTCCATGATCGCATCGACGCCCCAGCAGTGGAGGAAGACGTCGAGCTCTTCCTCCATGACCATCTCGACCATCACGTACTTCAGCGCCTCGGCGTCGACGGTCGGATTTCTGCCGGGCTGGCGGTTGCAGATGCCCCGGTCGAGCTTCTCCAGCCGCCGCATCATTTCTTCGCCGATCCCCTGGCAGACCTGCTTCTTGCCGGTCACGATATGGCCGATGACGATCAGCACGAGCCCGCCGGTCCAGAGGCCGCCGAGATGCCCGTAACGCTCGACCAGGGTCGCCCTGACGCCGGCTCGCTTTGCCGCCAGCGCGGCGACGACGCCCGCCGGCCCCCCGCCGACGACCAGCACATCGGTCTCGTGAAGCAGCGCCAGTTGCCGCTCGGGCTGGATCACCTTGCCGTCGCGGAGGATCGCCGGCGGATGGTCCGGCCCGGCCACCCGGACGCCCCTGGGGGCGTCCTTCCGCTGCGCCGGATCGGCGCAGGCCGGTCCGCTTCCGGCCAGCGCGCCCGCGCCCGTCGCCAGGCCCGTTGCACCCAACACACGCATCCAGTCGCGCCGCGTCATTCGTTTTGGATCCATTGCCGTCTCCCAACCACGATTGTTGTCGATCGAGTACGAACGCTCGGCCAGGCCGCCGCCGGGCGAGGCGCTGCCGACCCTGAGGAACTGAAAGTCTAAATCCAGACGCGGCGCAACGCAACCGCCGGCCGGAAAGAGCCTCCTGCCAGCTTGACCGCGCGAGGCATTCGGGCTATGGTGCCCAGAGCCCCTATCCACGCGGTGGCGGCCCCCTGAAATCGCGTTAAGGAGAATGCCCGTGATGTCAGCCAAGCACCGAGTCCCCACGTTCAGCCTGGCCGCGCCCGAGCCGCTTGACGAACGGATGGCGAACGGCGCCCAGGTCTACGTCTACCCCGACGCGGAGCAGATGGGCCTGGCGACTGCCGTGAATATCGCTGCGCACCAGATGCGGCTGTTCCAGGAGCGGGGCGCGAGCAGCATGATGGTGATGGCCGCGCCGTCGGCCTTCGCGTTCTACCGGGCATATCAGAACCTGGTTTTTTCTTCGCCGGCGCTCCAACGCGCGCTCTACGAGACGCAGATTTTCCAGTTCGACGACTACGCGCTGCCGGTGCATCACCCGGTCTCGTTCCGCTTCCTGCTGATGGAGCGTTTTCTCTCTCCGATCGCGCGGTTCTGCGACCCGCGCAAAGTCCACCTGTTCCAGGCCGACGCCCCGGACGCGGACAGGGCCTGCCGCGAGTACGGCGAGACGATCCTCAGCGCGGGTCCGGACTTGCAGGTCAAGGGCGTCGGCGAGGATGGGCATTGGGGGTTCCACCAGCCGGGCATCCCGCTTGACGAGGCGCCCAAGTTCATCCGCGTGAAGCTCTCGGAGGCGAACATCGCGCAGCAAATGCGCGATCACCCGAACCTCTTCCCCGCGCCGGACCGGGTGCCGCAATACGCCTACACGGCGAACGTGCCGCTGTTCCTGCGGACACGCGTGCTGATTGAAGACAACGTGCCGCAGCCGAGCAAGGCCTTCGCCGTGCTCGCCGCCTACGGCAACGACGTGGTGAAAGACCGTGTTCCCTCCAGCGCGCTGAAGGGCCACCCGGGCGCGGTCGTCCGCCTCACGTCGGCCTCGGCGTGGGCGCTGCTGGAATACCGCGCCCGCGGCGTCGTCAGCAGCGACATGCTCCGCCGCCTCGACGCATCGCTGAGCGGCTTCGAGACCCACCGGATCGGCCAGTCCATCGAGATGATCCGCAAGACGCTGGCGGAGATGGAGATTCCGGTCGAGGGCTAGTGCGGCCAGCCCAGCCAGAGAATGGGCGGCGGCGCAGCCGATCGAGATGACGGGGCCGGGACTTCTTGTTTTCACCGGCGCCCCGTCGCGGTGTGTTGAAAACAAAGACTCCCGACTCGTTTATTCGTCGCTTCTCTGGTTCATGAGAAACAACAGTGCCACAAACTCGACTGCCGACAGGGCGGTCAGGCTCATCGCGCTTTGGGCCGCCTTGCACGATACGATCATCGGCGCCCTGGAAGATGGATTGGGCCAGCGCTGACTCCGCGATATCCTCTACCGGCCCCTGTTCGAAGCTGGCCGAAAGGCCGGCGGCCTAGGGTTTTGTGCCTGGGACTGGAGGAGAGATTGGATGTTGGCGGTTTCCTCCGCCTGCCAGTGACGGCGGCGGTCGAGCCAGCGGTCATACTTGGGCACTTGGTTCGGGTCCATGCCCTCGGTGTAGTCGCCGGAGAATGGTACGGCCAGATCGATCCAGCAGGCGAGCTTATCCCATTCCTCTTTGGCAAGCTCGACGCCTTCGTGTCCCTCTTCGAGCAGTCTCATGAGCTTGCTGTTGACGGCGCCGGCGTGGCAGGGCTCGAGCATTGGCGGGGCCGACTGGGGGCTGACCCAACTGCAAAGCTTGGGGTCGGCCAAGGCCTTGTAGGCGTCGCTCCATCGCTTGAGGCTTCCTGAGTCGAGCTCAGCGGTGCCTTCGAGGCTGATTGTGCTTTGTCCACTTTGCACCTTACGGCGGTTATGGCACTCGACGCAGCGTTGGTCGAGGATCGGCTGGATTTCGCGCGCGAAGCTGAAGCCCCGGGGCGGCCCGTAGAAGGGGTCGAGGTCCTGCGGCCCGGCGCGCATGGCGAGGCTGGCGGCGCCGGCCGGCGGCGGGGAGGTGTTTTTCGGCTCATGGCAGCCGACGCAGGAAAACGTTTCGCCGGGTTGAAGTGTCGACCAACTCCGCATGGTCTGCACCGCTTGGTTCTTGTCGTCGAGGGCCTGGAAATACACGGGGGTTCGTGCCGGTACGCGGAAACAGGCCGAACCGTCTTCGTAGACGCGGGCGGTGCCGAGCACGTGTTTGACGTCCCAACTGCCGTTGATGGAGATCGGGGTGCTCACCAGGGCGCCGCCCGCCGGGCCCCGATTGCTATTGCTGCCGATGCCGGCGGCACGGAATTCCAGGCCAACCACCCGGAGGCTTTTGACGGTTCCGCGCGGCACGCCGTCAAGTCCGGGGCCGGCGTAGATATCCTGTAGGTAATAGGTACCGGTATCGGCGCGATAGTCGGTGCGGGTGGGACGGCGGCGTGGCTCCGGCCGGGGAGCCAAGGGAAGCGCCTGGTTGCAGGAAATGGCCGGATCGGCGACGAGCAGTTCGCGACGGCCGTCGATGGTCATGAAGTAGATGCCGAAGGGTTTTTCGGCCGGTGCGCGGCCCTGCCGGCTGCCCTCGGTGCTGAAGGTCACGAGGAATTCCGTTTCGCTGAGCGGATAGGGATACTGGAACTGCTCACCCTCGTGGCCGTACATATCGATCCGAACGGCTTCCGTGGGGCGAACGGGGGCGATCAACTGGACCCCGGTGTTTTCCTGCCGCCCCTGGGTGGGATCGATGATCGCCAGCTTGCCTTTCTGGTAGGTGTGATGGCCCGAGAGAACGCAGACGACCTTGCCAGTTCCGGGGATGCCGCGGGCGTGGAGAATGGTGGTCGGGAACCAGGAATTGTTGCCGTAGAACTCGCGCTGGGCGGTCCCGTCGGGGTTCATCTGGAACAGGGGCTGCGGGAATATCTGGCCGCGGTCGTTATAGTCCCAGCGGGTGTAGACGACGCGGCCGTCGGACATCACCTGGGGATAGTTCGTGTGCACCTGGTCGAAGCCGAGACGGCGGAGATAGCGGCCCTGGCCGTCGCAGGTGTACAGATTGCTGACGTCGGCCCACCAGCAGTCGACGATCTGCTGGCAGCGGGTGGAGTTGAAGACCAGGTTGCCGCCCGGCAGATAGACGCCCTCGTAGTCGGCCACGCCGGCGCCGAAGGTCAGTTGCCGGATCCGGCCGTCGTCCACGTCCATCTCGTAGAGGTGATAGTCGTCGCCGGTCATCGATTTCCGCCAGGCGAAGAGGATGCGGCGGCCGTCATGGGAGACGTCCGGATCGCGGACCAGCCCGTCGGGCTCATCGATCAGCGTGTGGACGGTTCCGTCCAGCCCGTCCATTTCGAGAAGGCACAGCTTGCCGCCGGACGGGAAGGGGTTGTTGTCGTTGTAGGGCGAATCGGAGATGTCTTCCGTATAGGCGTAGTGCTGCCCGCCGATGTCGTGGTGCTTGGTGAAGACGATTCGGGAGAGAGTCTCCAGGTGGGATGCCAGGCGTTCCCGGCGGCGCTGCCGGCACGCATCGAGGTAGAGTTCGAGCCATTTCGGTTCGGCCGGCGAGACGGCCGCCTCGAGCAGCGTTTCGCGTCGAGCGAGGAGGTTTGTTGCTGGGCCGCCGTCGCGCGTGGGGTGTTTTGGTGTGCTTGCGTCGGCCTGGCCGGCCGGAGGATTCCGCGGGCTGATTTCGTCGATCACCCGGCATGCTAGAAGGAGGAAATCGGCGGGTTTCTGCCCGCGGGCGTCCTGATGGAGCCAGTCCAGTTGGACCATCAGCTTCAAACAGCGATCCGGGGATAGTCCGTACAGTCGGCTGAGGAGGCCGTCGACCGGGTAGGCACTCTTCAACTCGGCCATACGTTTGGCCGCCTTGGCCAGCGGCGATTCGGGGTCGAAATCCTGGCGCGTGGCGTTCCGGGCATCGCTCAAGATGCCGGCCGTCTTCTGCAAGTCGGAGAGGGCTTGGGCGATTTTCGGATCGGTGCTGCCGCCCACCTCCGCCGATGCGGCGAGGGCCAGCCAGGTTTCCGTGTAGTCGAGGTCGAGGTGGCCCCTTTCCTGGTGGCCGACGGCGCCGACCTTGCCGAGTTTGGGAGTGCGGCCGTTGACTTTCCATTCGAGGACGCCGCTGGACCAGTCCGGCTGCTGCTCGACGTTGATCCGCAGGGCCGTGGTCCTGACGGGTTGGAAGGTGAGCCGGTTGTACTGATCTCGGGCGGTTCCGCAGGGGCCGTTTCGTTTGACCGGAACCCAGGCATAGCCGGAGTCGTAGAGGAGTGTCCACGCCTGGGGCGTGCGGCATCCTCCGCCGGGCCGGTCGTCGAACCAGTAGACTTCCACGCTGGAGACCTCTTGGGGCCCGTTGAAGTCGTACTGCACCCATTCGCTGGTACCCCGATGGTCCCAGAAGGTGAACCGGGGGATGCTGTGGTCGTTGGAGTGGCTGGGTTCGTTGCTGTCGCACAGGGCCTGGAGGGAATCTTTCGGGCAGAGGAAGGAGGCCGAAGGGGAAGCGACCATGGGCGGCTCTCCAGCCTTCAGGAGCGGCACTGCCCAGCAGGCAAAACCCGCCGCCGCGAGTACGGGGAACCGAGTGAACCGAAGCCGTCGAGGGAGTCTATTGCTTTTCATTGGGGGCGCGAGGCGGTTTGACGTATGCGTCTTTGGCAAGGACTTGGGAAATGGGGATTCGTCGCAAGTCGTTATGTCAAGATGGGAAATTCTGTTCACAAATGGCCCCCGCATTAGGGTCACTTGTGCAGGCACTTTCGGCCAGAGGTGGGATCGCCGGCAGGATCAGGGAAGCGTTGTTTTGTTACTTGGAAGTTGCCAGTTGTCTGGCCCATTTTAGGTGGTCCGAAACCGAAATGGAAGAAGGCAAAATGAACATTCGTATATAAACTAGAGAAACGGGGGCGAAGCGGGATATGGGTGTCACCTTTTTAATGCTCGTCAGACGGTCGTGGCCGGAGTCGGACATCCCTGCATATTCCTTTTCCGAGCCTTGGAATGGTCCCCACAATTCGCATCTCCAACTCGGATGGTCGATCTTCAACTGCCGCAGCGTGCGGGACGAGGATTCCCCTCTTACCGATTATGTTGCCGTAGTAGGACCAAATACACTGTGGCCCGGTGGCAAGTCGGCAACGCTGGCCAAGGACGGGTCGGATGACGACAAGATTCTGCTGATCGAAGTGGTCCATTCCGACATCCATCAGTTGGAGCCGCGCGACCTGACGCTGGACGAGGCTCTACTGATCATCCAGCCGAACAAGGGCATCGGCATCGGAAGTCGGCACGTAGATGGCATCCACTATGTGACCGCCTCCGACCAAGTCCGAACGCTGGATCGTAAGATCGACCGCGAGTCGTTGAGAAGACTGCTTACGAGGGATGCGACGGCACCGTCCAGCAAGATTTCAGCCTCGACAAACTCCCATGAATAGCCGGCGACTGCTGGCAGCAATCACGAGGCCTCCCAAGGCTGCCGATTCATCGGCGCGAACGTATCAAACGCGTGCCGCCGCGCAAGCCTGGGGCAGTCCGGTTACATTTTCCCAACCCCGAACGAAGTGGCCCTAAAGAAACGAATGACCGAGTTGGTCAATCCCGGGCGTAATGTTTATCGAGTGCGATCCCGCGCTTGATCGATTTGGGCGTTTTCGATTTCTGGATGACGCCGATGATTTGTGAATTTGCGCAAGAGCAGACACAAACCGCGGAGATGCTCGGCAACGCCGCCGATTGAGGATCGCGGGTGAATCGACGTCTGATTTGGGTTAGGACCGCTCCGTTGGGGCTGGCAAGGTCTAAGGCGGCTTCCGACCCAGGGCTGCGGACGGATCGCTTCGCTCGCCGTCCTCCGCCCTGGGCTGGCTTAGGGGTGTCCCTTCGGGACGGGTCGAAAAACGGCGTCGACGTGTTTGTTTTCACCGGCGCCTCGTCGTGGTGTGCTGAAAACAAAGACTCCCGACTCGTTTATTCGTCGCTCGACGCCGCCTTGACAATTGCCCCAGGGGAACGCAGTCAGCCGCGGGCAAGACGCGTGTGACGTCGACCAGGATCCCGGCCTTCGCAAGCAGATGCCCACCGCTCGCGATTATCGCGGCTAAATGAGCTTACGTGATTCGGGGAGGAATTCATGAGAACGTGATCGCCGCGTGGGCTTGCCCCGCGGCGCGCCTGCGCTGCGGCACAAACCCGTACGTAACGAAGCGCGGGGCAAGGCGCACGCGGCTATCTGAATAACAGCCGCTTTTTCCACGAATCACGCAGGTCGATTCAGCCCAAGTCACGACCGCACGAGAATCGTCCAAACAAATGGTGATAAGCCGGCGGATCTTCTGTAAACTGGGGAAGGTGGCGTGACCGAAGGCTTTTGCACCGTATTTCCCGGTCCCATTTGCCAAGCCAGTCAGATCAACCTCTGGCAATAACTTGCGGGTGGCCGGCTGAAAGGCAGGCGGGGCAACCCTGGGGCCTCGCATTTTGCAGGAGTCTGAGCGGAAGGGAACGTTTGAGCGGAAGAGGAAAGCTGTGGCCAAGAAGAAGCGAGAGCTGACCGACGACGCCGCGTTGGAGATCGCCGTGAGGGACCATCCTGAGTGGCGTCGGGCGTGGGAGAGGGGTGAGTTGGCCGATGAGATTCTCGGCGAAGATGGCCAGCCGATGAACCCCACCTCCATTTGCAGATTCACGCTATGGTCGAACGCCAGCTCGCCGCCGATGACCCGAAAGGCGTGGTGGCGATCGCAAGCGAACTGGCACGGCTGGGCGTCTCGCGGCACGACGTGCGGCACGAGATCGGCGCCGTGGCCGCCAAGCAGGTGTGGAACATGATGAACAGCGGCTCCACGTTCGACGAGCGGCGTTACCTGGCGGAACTCCGCAAGATTATTGAGTCTTATCGATGACGCGCGACCCCTCTTGGCAGGGGTGTTCGCCAGGACAATGATGTACATTGAAACGGCTCGGGAGGTCGCCGGAGCGACTCTGGATTGGCAGGCATTCCTCTCAGGTACGAGGTCGCGATGCGTGAATCGAGAAAACGAACACCAGCAAGACGAACGCCGCCTAAGCGGAAGCAAGCGGAGGGAGTCCCATCAACGGAAGAATATGTGCGAAAGCTGCCCAGGGAGCGGCTGGTGGAAATTGTCTTGGAACAGGTCAGGGAGAATGGTTTGCTTGCCCGAGCCCTCCAGGAAGAAATCCTCGAACGCCACGGC
>JAAYCB010000151.1 GCA_012744395.1 Pirellulaceae bacterium | reverse complement strand
TGGTCTTCTGGGGCTATATCGCGTTCTCGCAATACATGCTCATCTGGTATGCGAACATCCCGGAAGAGACGACCTGGTACCTGGCGCGGCAGACGCCGGCCTGGCTCTGGGCGTCGCTGGCGCTGCTGCTGGGGCATCTCCTGATCCCGCTGGTTGGCATGATTTCGCGCCCGGCAAAAAGGCGCAAGGCGATCCTGGGGTTCTGGGCCGTCTGGCTGCTGGCGTTTCACTGGCTCGACATGCACTACCTGGTGATGCCGTCGCTGAGCCGCGCCCGATTTCCGCTCGGGCTGGTGGACGCGGGTCTGCTGGTCGGTCTTGGCGGGCTCTACCTGGCCGGGGCGATTCGGGTCGCGCAAGCGGCCTCGCTCGCGCCCGCCAGAGACCCCCGCTTGGGTGAAGCGATCTCCTTCGAAAACGTGTGAATCCGGAAAGCTGCGGCAAGGGGACGATGATGGCGGAGCAGAGTGAATTCCATGCCGGCAAGATCGCGCTGATCGGCCTGTTTGGCACGATTCTGACGACCGCGGCCGCCTTGACGGCAATCGTTCTCTATTTCGCGATGTCGGCGCGCGTCGAGAAGTCGAGGGAGCGGGAAGCGGCTGAACGGATCGCCCGACGCCTGGAACAGATCAAGGCCGGGCGTTCGCCCGGGCAACCCTGGCTCGACGCCGATCTCCAGTACGCCGCCCAAGAGGCCGCACTCGGTGTTTACGCGGCGCGTACAATCAAGGAAGAAGACGGCGCCGAGCAGATTCGGTACAGCATGCCGATCGAGCAGGCCATCGAGGCGGTGCTCAAGGAGCGAGGCGAGGTGGCGGAGACCAACCCAGGCGAGCCGAGTGAGCGCTCGTGCAGTCCTTAGAAAAGCGAGGTGCAGTCGTGAGCATGATACGCAGCGCATCCGGCTGGCTGATGGCGATCGTGGCCGCGGCAGCCGTCGGCCGCCCGGCCGCGGCCCAGCGGATGGAGGCGGCTCCCGACGAGCTGTCCGAAGTCGGCGTCGAGGAACATCTCAACGCACGGTTGCCCCTGGAACTGGCTTTCACGGATTCCAGCGCGAAGCCGGTGACGCTGGGCGAGTTCTTCGACAACCAGAGACCGGTGATCCTGACGCTCAACTACTCCGACTGCCCGATGCTTTGCAGCTTGCAGTTGAACGGGCTGGTTGCCGGCCTGCAAGGCATCGACTGGAACCTCGGCGGGGAATACCGCGTGGTGACCGTGAGCATCGATCCCGAGGAGCCCTCGGAGCGGGCCGCGGAAACCAAACAGAAGTACCTGGAGATCTACGGCCGCGCGAACGTCGAGCGGGGCTGGCACTTCTTGACCGGCGAGGAGCAACAGATCCGCCAACTGGCCAAGGCGGTGGGATTCGGCTATACCTACGATGCGGCGACGCAGCAATACCTGCATGCGGCGGTGACGTTTGTCTGCACGCCGGACGGGCGGGTGTCGCGCTATCTCTACGGCATCGAGTACCCGCCGCAGACCGTGCGGCTCGCCCTGTTGGAGGCGGCCGAGGGCAGGATCGGCACGACGATGGACCGAGTGCTGATGTTCTGCTTCCAGTACGACGAGCAGAAGGGGCGGTATACACTCGCCGCGGTGAATCTGATGCGGGCGGGCGGCGTCGTGACGCTGCTGTTCCTCGCCGGGATGCTTGGCTGGTATTGGCGGCGGGAATCGCGAAAGGCAAAGAAGCTCGATCCTCAGGCGGTATGACATGCTCGGACAAGTGGGTAGCGGACTAGCGCAACTGGTCGTGCCGGCGCTCGTTGGGCAGTCGTCCACGGGGTCGTTCTGGCTGCCTCCGCCCGACTCGGTCGCCTCCGGCGCGGTGGATCATGCCTTCCATTTCGTGATGTACGTCTCGTATTTCTTCTTCGCGCTGATCTTCGGCCTAATCGTGCTGTTCGTGGTCAAGTATCGGCGCCGGCCGGGGGCCGAGGCGGTCAAGACCGCCAAGAGCAGCCTGGCCTTGGAGGCGACCTGGAGCTTGATCCCGCTGGCGCTGACGATCGTGATGTTCTACCTGGGGTTCGTCGGCTACGTGGAACTCCGCTCGCCGCCGGAGCGGGCCTACGAGATTTCCGTCCTGGCGCGGAAATGGTCGTGGCAGTTCACCTACCCCGATGGAACGATTGACAACAACCTCCACGTCCCCGTGGGCGAACCGGTGCGGCTGGTGATGACCAGCGACGACGTGATCCACAGCCTGTCGATTCCGGCCTTCCGGGTGAAGATGGACGTGGTGCCGGGGCGCTACACGCGGACCTGGTTCCAGGGAAAGGAGCTCGGCACCTACGACCTCTACTGCACGGAATATTGCGGCACCGGCCACTCCGACATGCTGGCTTCGGTCGTCGTCCACGAAGCGGACGACTTCCGCGCGTGGCTCAAGGCGGCGGGCGACGTTCTCGGCAACAACCCGCCGGCCAAGGCCGGCGAGATCCTCTTCCGCCGCCACGGCTGCGGTTCCTGCCACTCGACCGATGGGACGCCGCGCGTCGGCCCGTCGCTCCAGGGCATCGTCGGCCAGACGCACGCAATGGCCGACGGCAGCAGCGCCGCGGTCGACGAAAACTACATCCGCCAGTCGATCCTCGAGCCGGGGACGAAGATCCGCCAGGGATTCAGGAACCAGATGCCGACCTACAAGGGGCGGCTGAACGACCAGGAAATCACCGCGATCATCCAGTACATCAAGTCGCTGAACTAGCATCGGCGGCGGGCAACCGTTAGCGACCAACCCGGACAGACCCATGGCCAACTCCGCAGACGGCAAGCTTTCCGAGACCAACAGCAGCGCCCCGCTGAACTATTTGAACTGCCAGCGCGGCTTCCTCTCCTGGGCATTGACGCTCGACCACAAGCGGATCGGCGTGCTGTACCTGGTTTCGATCATGGCCTCGCTCGGCCTCGGCGGGCTGTTCGCGATGCTGATCCGCGCCGAACTGATCGCCCCGGGGGAGACGATCGTCAAGGAGGACACGTACAACCAGTTCTTCACGCTCCACGGCGCGATCATGATCTTCCTGTTCATTCTGCCGGGCATTCCGGCGGCGCTGGGGAACTTCGTCCTGCCGATCATGCTCGGAGCCAAGGACGTCGCCTTCCCGCGATTGAACCTGGCCAGCTACTACCTGTGGCTCGTCGGCGCCGTGTTCTTCCTCGTCGCGCTGGTCACGGGCGGATTGGATACCGGCTGGACGCTCTACGTGCCCTACGCCTTCCAGACGGATACGCGGGTGCTGACGGCCGGCCTGGGCGCGTTCATCCTCGGTTTCAGCTCGATCTTCACGGGCATCAACTTCATCGCCACCGTGCACACGATGCGCCCGCCAGGCATGACGTGGATGAAGATGCCGCTGTTCCTCTGGTCGCTCTACGCGACCGCGATCATCCAGGTCCTGGCCACCCCCGTGCTCGGCATCACCCTGCTGTTGCTCGCCGCCGAGCTGGTCCTGGGCCTGGGCATCTTCGACCCGGCCAAGGGGGGCGATCCGATCCTCTTCCAGCATTTCTTCTGGTTCTATTCGCATCCGGCCGTCTACATCATGATCCTCCCGGCAATGGGGATCATGAGCGAAGTCATCCCCACCTTCAGCCGCAAGCACATCTTCGGCTACAAGTTCATCGCCGCTTCGAGCGTGGCGATCGCCTTCCTGGGGTTCCTCGTCTGGGGGCACCACATGTTCACCAGCAGCCAGTCGGTGATGGCAGGCACGATCTTCAGCCTGCTCACGTTCAGCGTCTCGATCCCCTCGGCGATCAAGGTCTTCAACTGGCTGGCGACGATGTACAAGGGCTCGATCGCGCTCGATACGCCGATGCTCTACGCGCTGGCGTTCCTGCTGTTGTTCGGCATCGGCGGATTGACCGGCCTCTTCCTGGCGACGCTCTCGGCCAACGTCCACCTCCACGACACGTATTTCGTCGTCGCCCACTTCCATTACACGATGATGGGCGGCACACTGATCGCCTTCCTCGCCGGCCTGCACTACTGGTGGCCGAAGATTACCGGGCGGATGTACAGCGAGTTCTGGGGGCGGCTGGCCGCGATCGGCGTGTTCGTCGGCTTCAACCTGACATTCTTCCCCCAATTCGTCATGGGCAGCCGCGGGATGCCCCGGCGCTATCATGACTTCCCCGACAAATTCGCGATCTTCCATTTCCTCTCGTCGCTCGGAGCGTTTCTGACCGGCCTGGCCATGCTCACCGCCCTCGCCTATCTGCTCCACTCGCTGTTTCGCGGGCGCCGCGCTGCGGCGAATCCCTGGGGATCGGCAACGCTGGAATGGCAGTGCGCCAGCCCGCCGCCGAAGGAGAATTTCACCGAGCCGCCGCGCGTCGGCGACCCCTACGACTACGACAACCTGACATACGATGCGGAGAACGAGTGCTTCGTGCCCATGAACGCCTCCCCGTAGGGTGGTGGTGCGGAGCGGACCCGCCGGAGGCGGCTGGAATCGCCGCGACGGTCCGCGCAGGCCGACTGCCCTCACACGACCAAGACGGCAGCCCCGCCCCACCGATGGCGGACTACAAGGAGACGCGACGGGCCGGGAGACCCGTCCTACGAACAAGGTACCGCGAGAGCCACTGGACCGATGCCAGAGACTGACACGACAGCCGAGCCGGACGAGGGCGGCCAGGAACATCCGCAGTTTCTCGCCCACCATTTCGACACGCCCCGGCAACAGTTCAACGCGGGAAAACTCGGGATGTGGATCTTCCTCGTCACCGAGATTCTGCTGTTCAGCGGGCTGTTCTGCGCGTACGTCGTCTACCGCGCCAACCATCCTGAAATCTTCATCTACGCCCACCGCTTCCTCGACAAGAACCTCGGCGCGCTGAACACGTGCGTGCTGATCTTCAGCAGCCTGACGATGGCTTGGGCGGTCCGCTCGGCGCAGCTCGAGCGCAAGGCGGCGCTCGCCCTGCTGCTTTCCGTTACGCTCCTGTGCGGTTTCGTGTTCCTGGGCGTCAAGTATGTCGAATACCGGCACAAGTGGCACGAGGGGCTGCTCTGGGCCAACCGCTACGCGCCCCGGGCGGAGGCCGCCGAAGAGACGGACGGCGAGCAGCCGATCGAGCCGCGCAACGTCGGCGTCTTCTTCAGCATCTACTTCATGATGACCGGATTGCACGGCCTGCACGTGATCGCCGGAATGGGGGCGATCGCCTGGGTGCTGCGGCGATCGATCCGGGGCGACTTCAACCGCGGGTACTTCGGACCGGTCGATTACGTGGGCCTCTACTGGCACCTGGTCGACCTGATCTGGATTTACCTGTTTCCGCTGCTCTACTTGATCCACTAACGGCCGCGATGATGACCCACCCAACCGCCGCAGAAGCCCGCGAACAGGCAATCGCCCACGTGATCCCAGTCCCCGTGCTGCTGGGCGTGTTCTTCGCGCTGATCCTCTTGACGATTGCGACGGTGGCCGCCACCTGGATCGACCTGGGCGGTTGGAACGTGGCCGTGGCGATGGCCATCGCCACGGTCAAGGCGACCCTCGTGGCGCTGTATTTCATGCACTTGCGCTACGACGCGCCGCTGCACGGGCTGATGCTCCTGATTTCCCTGGCGTTTGTCGCCCTGTTCATCCTGGTCACGCTGCTCGACACGCTCCAGTATCAGCCCGACGTCGAGAGTTACCGGGATTCGGTTCAGACGATCTCGGGCACGACGAACGGCTTGCGATCGTCGCGCGAGAGCATCCGCGACGCCTCCGGGTCGCCCGGAAACGTCTCCTTGACCGGATCGAAGGCGACGGTCCGCCCCAGGCGGTAGGCGATGTTGCCCAGGTGGCAGAGGGCCGAAGAGAGGTGCCCGTCTTCGATGTCCACGCCCAGGTCGCTGGTCTTCCGGCTGCGGACGGCGGCGATGAATCGCTCGTATTCGTTGGAGCCCTCCTCCCGCCCCGGCCCCGGCTCGCGTTTCCGGCCCAGGTAGGTCCGGTAGCCGAAGTAGTAGACCTGCATGTAGCCCTCCGAGCCGTAGAAGGTGACGCCGACCGCGTTCGAGGCGGGACTAGCGCCAAAGCCCTCCTGGTTGGTGATCCAGTGCCGGGTTTCGAAGACGAGCATCTTCTCCTCCTCCGGATACTCGAAGATGCAGACGAGCGTGTTGGGCGTCTGCTGGTCGTCGTCGAACAGGAAATGTCCGCCGCCGGAGTGGACCCGCGCGGGCAGGCCGACGCCCAGGCCCCAGCGGGCCATGTCCATTTCGTGGACCCCCTGGTTGCCCATGTCGCCGTTGCCGTAGTCCCAGTCCCAGTGCCAGTTGTAGTGGAAGCGGTTGGGGTTGAACGGCCGCAGCGGCGCCGGCCCCAGCCAGAGATCATAGTCGACGCCCGGCGGCACCGGACCGTCCGGCTGGCGGCCGATCGTGTCGCGCCACTTGAAGCAGATGCCGCGGGCCATGTAGACCTCGCCGATCGCCCCCGCGTGGAGCTTCTCGATCGCCTCGCGGATCGCCGGCGAGCTGCGGCCCTGGGTGCCGTGCTGGCACATCCGCTGGTGCTTTCTGGCCGCCTTGACCAGTTGCCGCCCCTCCCAGATGTTGTGCGAGCAGGGCTTTTCCACATAGACGTCCTTGCCGGCCAGGATCGCCGCGATGCCGATCAGCGCGTGCGTATGGTTTGGCGTGGCGATGCTGACCACGTCGATCTCCGGGTCTTCGACCAGCTTGCGGTAGTCGGTGAACCGCTTGATCTTCCGGCCGCTGCGCTTCTCGAACCGTTCGGCGGAGGAGTGCAGAACCGACTCGTCGATGTCGCAGAGGGCGGTCACGGCGGCCCCCTCGACCGCCTCCAGGCCGCCGAGGTGGTGGCCCCCCTTGCCGCGCAGCCCGATGCAGGCGGCGCGAATCTCGCCGTTGGGGCTGGCAGCCGCCCGGGCGAATCGAAGATCCGGCGCTCCAGCCAGTCCGACGGCCGCGCCGGCGGCCGCGCTGCGAAGGAGAAACTCGCGACGATCAAGTCGGGAAGTCATCAGGGCAAACCTCGCTCAAAGTCAGGCCGGCCAGCGCGGGCCGGGGCCGAAGGTGTCTGGCTCCACTATAAGGGGCCGCCAATCCGGGTGGCAAGTCCGGCCAAGCGCCGACTTCCTCCTGGTTCCCCCATCTCCAGCTTGGGAACCGTTCCCCCGCTCGGGCCCGCCCCCCGCGCGTCTCGCGACGGCCGTCGGGAACGGCTCATTTCGTCACGGCGATCGACTTGCGGAACAGCGCGAGGCTGTAGGCGAAGAATGCCAGGCCGACGGCCGCCACCATCACGAAGTGGGGCCAGACCGCCTCCAGGCCGCCGCCGCGATAGATGATCGCCTGCGAGAAGCTGACGAAATGCCGCGAAGGCAGGAAGAATGTCAGGCATTGCAGCCATTGCGGCTGGCTCTCGATCGGCGTCGTTCCCCCGGAGAGGAGCTGCATCGCGACGACCGCCAGGATGATCAGCAGCGAGAACTGCGCCATCGAACGGGCGATCGTTCCCAGGAAGATCCCCAATGCCGTGGTGAAGAACAGGTAGAGCACGACGCCGCCGAACCACAACGCCTGCGAACCGGCGAACGGCACCTTCAGAACGGATTGCAGCACGACCACAAGGGAAACCGCCGTGGCGACGAGAATCACCAGGCCGTTCGCCCAGACCTTCGCCATGGCGATCTCGAACGCGCTCAACGGCATCACGAGCAGGTGCTCGAGGGTGCCGTGCTCCCGTTCCCGGATGACCGCGGCGCCGGTGAGGATGATCGCCAGCATCGTCACCTGGTTGATGATCGCCACGACGCCGGAAAACCACGCGGACTCTCCGTTCGGATTGAACAGCTTGTTGACGATAAGGTTTATCGGATCGCTTGCCGACTGGTCGGTGCGGGAGAGGAACGTCGTGATGCGGTCGTTGATGATGTTCTTGATGTAGTTCGCGCCGATGCCCGCCTGCTGCATGGCGGTGGCGTCGATGTTCAGTTGAATCTGCGGCTGCCGGCCCGCCCGCAGGTCGTCTTCGAAGAGGTCGGGGATCTCGACGACGAACATGAACCGCCCCTCGTCCATCGCGTCCTCGACGACTCTGGCGTCGATCGCCTCGGGCGGCTGGAAATAGGGGGGGTAGAAGGCGTTCATCAGCTCCTTCGAGAGCGCGGACCCGTCTTCGTCGACGAAGGCGATCGAGGCGTTGTTGACCTGGTTCGAGGTCCCCGTCGCCTGGATGTAGATCGCCCCGCTGAAGGCATAGACGACGAACAGGACCATCACCAGGTCGCTCGCGAGGCTCCGCAGCTCCTTCAGCCCCAGCCAGAAGATGTTCAGCAGGCTCGCCATGGCTACCTCTCCTGCTTCTTCAGGGCAATCGTGCTCACCGCCCAGAGCAGCGGAACGCAGCAGGCCAGGGCGATCGCGTCCCCTGCCAGCATGTCTGCGCCGAGGCCCTTGGTGAAGGCTCCCACGGCGGAGTGCATGTAGTAGGACGTGGGCCAGATCGAGCCGATCAGCCGGGCCTGCCCTTCCAGCGTGGATACCGGCTGCAAAAATCCGGAGAACTGGATGCTCGGCACGATCGTGAGAATCGCCGTGACGAACACCGCCGCCACCTGGCTGGCCGTGAACGTCGAGATCACCAGGCCGATGCCGGTTGTCGCCGTGACATACAGAAGCGTGCAAAGCGTCAGCATCGCGAAGCTCCCCTTGATCGGAACGCCGAACACGAGCGTCGCCATCGCCACCAGGGTGAAGTAGTTCAACATGCCGATGGCGACGTAGGGGAGCTGCTTTCCCAGCAGGTACTCGAGCCTCCCGGTCGGCGTCACGTAGAAGTTGATGATCGAGCCCAGCTCCTTCTCGCGGACGACGCTGACCGCCATCAGAATCGCGGGGATCAGGATCAGCAGCAGGGCGGGCACTCCCGGCACGATCGCGTAGAGGCTCTCGAAGGTCGGATTGTACATGTAGCGCTCTTCGATATCCGCCGTCTGCGGCTTGGGCGTTGTGCCCAGCCCGCTTGCCGGGTCCCGCAGCATCGTCTGGTGGACTCCGCGGACGTACTGCGAGATCGTCTCACCGCGGAACGTGTTCGCCCCATCGACGCCGGCGAGCACTTCCGGCGCGTTCCCGCGGCGGAGATTCCGGCCGAAATTGGGCGGCATCTCGAGGACCAGGGAGATGTCGTCCGCCTGCAATCGCCCCAGCGCTTCCGCTTGGGACCAGACCGGAGGAGTGCCCGCGAAGTAGCGGGGCGCGGCAGCGAACTGTTCCAGATACGCGCGGCTTTCCGGCGACTGGTCGAGGTCCAGGGCCGCATAGCGGACGTCCTCCACGTCCATGGTGATGCCGAACCCGAAGACCAGCATCAGCAACGCGGAGCCGATGAAGGCGAACGCCAGCCGCACCGGGTCGCGGACGATCTGCATCGTCTCGTTGTGTGAATAGGCGAGCATTCGACCGAGACCGGACCTTGGCCTGCTGCTCTTGCGGCGCGGCGCTGCGGCGCTCTCTCTCGCCACCGGCGCGGCGCCGCCCGCCTTCCCCGCCTCCCCGCCGCGCGCGGCGGCGCCGCCGATCGCCTCTTCCATGTAGCCGATGAACGCATCCTCCAGGCACGCCGCGCCGCGCGCCTCGATCAGCCGGTTCGGCGCGTCGCAGGCCAGAACCTTGCCCGCGTTCATCAGCGAGATCCGGTCGCAGCGCAAGCCTTCGTTCATGAAATGCGTCGTGATGAAGATCGTCACGCCCTGCCTCCGGGAAAGGTCGATCAGCAGTCCCCAGAAGCTGTCGCGGGCGACCGGATCGACCCCGGACGTGGGCTCGTCGAGAATCAGGATTTTCGGTTCGTGCAGCACGGCGACCGCCAGCGAAAGCCGCTGGCGCAGGCCCATCGGCAATTCCCCGGCCAGGGCGTCGAGGTGCGGACCGAGCCCGAATTTCTCGACCAGCGCGGCGATCCGCTGCTTGGCCTTCGCGGGGGGAATGTGATACAGCCGCGCGTCCAAGACCAGGTTCTGGCGAACGGTCAGCTCCCCGTAGAGCGAAAAGGCCTGGGTCATGTAGCCGAGGTGCTGGCGAATCTCGAGGCTCCCCGCTGCGACGGACTGGCCGAACAGGGACGCCGTCCCCTCGCTCGGCGGAAGCAGCCCGGTCAGCATCTTCATCGTCGTCGATTTGCCGCAGCCGTTGGACCCCAGGAAGCCGAAAATCTCCCCGCGTTCGATTGTCAGGCTGACGTGGTCGACCGCCGTGAAATTTCCGAATCGGCGCGTCAAGCCCGTGGCCTCGATGGCCACCTCCGCCCCGCCCGCCATGCGCGGCGGGATGACGAGTTGCTCGTGCCCCCGGCGTCTTTCTTCCGGCAGCAAGGCGACAAAGCAGCTCTCCAGGTCCCGGCTGCCGGTTCGTTCCATCAACTCGGCGGGAGTCCCCGTCGCCAGCACGCGGCCGGCGTCGATCGCGACGATCCAGTCCCATCGTTGCGCTTCGTCCATGTACGCCGTGGAAATCACGACGCTCATCCCCGGCCGGCTCGCGCGAATCTCGTCGACCAGGCTCCAGAACTGCCGGCGCGACAGCGGATCGACCCCGGTCGTCGGCTCATCGAGGATCAACAGGTCCGGCTGGTGGACCAGGGCGCCGCAGAGGCCGACTTTCTGTTTCATCCCGCCGGAAAGCTTGCCGGCGGGCCGGTCGGGAAAGGGGGCCAGCCCGGTCGCTTCGAGCAGCTCCCCGACGCGCGTGGACCGCTCGGCGGCGGACAGCCCGAACAGCCGCGCCATGAAGTCGATGTTCGCCCGAACGCTCAGCTCGTTGTACAGGTTCTTGCCCAGCCCCTGAGGCATGTAGGCGATCTTCGGGCAAACGGCGCGACGGTGCCGCGCATCGGCCATGTCGCCGCCGAGCACCGTCAGGCTTCCCCGCTGGATCCGCTTCGAGCCGGCGATCAGGGCCATCAGGGTCGACTTGCCCACCCCGTCGGGACCGACGATGCCGACCATCCGGCCGGCGGGGATGTCCAGGGAAACGCCGTCGAGGGCCACGGTCTTTCCATAGCGGTGCGAAACATCTCCAATGGACACCACCGGGGAACCGGAGGGGGAAGTCGGAGGCGTCTGGGACACGGCGGTTGGCATGTTCGTCCGTTGGGGCTGTTGGCTGCGAATCCGGCTTCTCCCGGCCGGACTTGCCGATTCAAAACGGGGCGTCGTCCGGCCCACCCGCGCCGCGACGCGCTCAGTCCGTCCGAGAAGGAGGCCCCGGTTCCACTGCCGGGGCGTCTGTCGCGGAAACCGGGGCCGGGGGATTTGCCGCAGGCGGCTCGCCGGCGCCGGGCGGGGCTTGATCGACCGGATGGACCGGCGGCGCCAGCAGGTTCTCCAACCAGTCCGGCCAGACGGCCGACGGGTCGACCTTGACATATCCCATGCCGCGGACGCCCGTCTTGATCCGCTCGATGTAGGCAGAGACGAGCTCCTCGGGAACGCGAATCTTGACGCGAAACATCAGCTTGTCGCGCTCGCTGTGCGTCTCCACCTGTTTGGGGGTGAACTGCGCCTCCGGAGAGATGAAGCTCACATGCCCGGCAGCCGCGCGGCCGGGGGCGTGATCGACCGTAATCCGCGCCTCCGTCCCGACCGTGAGCCTGGCGGCCTGCTGCGAAGGCAGGAAGATCTCCATGTAGACGTCTTCGAGATTGACCAGCGTGAGCGCTTTTCCGCCGGGAGCCAGGACCTCGCCGACTTCCGCCAGGCGGTAGAGGACCCTGCCGCGGACCGGCGACTTGAGCGTCGCGTCGTCGATGCGGGTCTGGATCGTCGCCACGGCGGCCTCGGCCGCCTTGGCCTGCTGCTGTGCCGTCCGGAGTTTCGCCTCTTCTTCCGCCATCGCGGCCCGGGCCACGTCGAGGTACGTGCTGCGGCGATCGTACTCCTCTTGCGAGACCGCGCCGCTCGGCAGCAGTTTGCCGGCCCGCTCCAACTCGACGACTGCGAGGTCGACCTCGCTCTTCTTCTTGACGATGCCCGAACGGACAACCGTTTCTTGCTCGCGGGCGCTCGCCACGTTCGCCTCGGCTTCGGCCAATTCGGCCCGGAGCGTGTTGGTGTCCAGCCGCACCAATACCAGGCCGCGTTCGACCAGATCGCCTTCGTCGACAAGAATCTGCTTGACCCGCAGCGGCTCCTTGGCGGCCACGTCAACGAGCTTGGCCTCGACGCGGCCGTTGCCGCAGGCAATCCCCGCGGGCAACACGGTCTTCAACGACTGCCAGTAGCGGTACGCAAAGAACCCGGCGGCGACGGCGGCGGCCAGGAGAATCCACGTCAGTTGTTTCTTCCACATCGAATCCACTTCCCAAGCTGCGGACAAGTGTCATGGGACGTCGCGTTCACGGCAATCGTTGGGCGGCCAGCGGCGGAACAGCCTCCGCGCGACCCCTGGATGCGCATCCGGACGCCGCTCCCGGAGAGTCGCTTCCCCCCCGTGCCTGGGCAGTGACGTGGGCAGTGACGCTGCCAGGCCCGCCGACTGAACAAGCTTGCGGCACCCAAATATAGCCTGCGGTCGCCGGCGTCAACAGCACCCCTGGATAGCTGACACGGCTTTCGGGCAGCGAGTCCGAAGAGGGCACCCGCCCAAGGAGGGGAGGGCAAGGCGGTTGGGGCCGTCGACGGGTGGCAAATCCCCACCCTGGCCCCTTCGCGCCGGGCGCGTCTGGGGCTAGGATTTTCAGAGAGTCGCGTGCGGCTCGAGGCGGGTCGGTATATGCCGCGCATGCCGCGCGGTCGGGCGATTAGCTCAGTTGGCTAGAGCGCCGCCCTTACAAGGCGGAAGTCGGCGGTTCGAGCCCGTCATCGCCCATTGGTTATAAGTCGTGCCGAACATTAGACTTATGTACCTGCCGGCGGTCGGCAGTGCGGTCTGAAAACGGAAGTCCACGGGTGGCCTGATAGCCGTTTGGCTCGAAGTTGCCGGGTTGCGTCATGCCGCGTCTGAATTGTCCGCCGAAGCTGGGTCTCCACAGGGCATCCGGCCAGGCCGGCGTCCACGGGCAGCGGAACCGGCACAATCTCGGCAAGTATGGATCGCGTCAAGCCCAGGCCCCTTTTCCTGGCGGACATCAACGAGTCGGCCGAGGGTCACGGCCGGGTCGGCGTCAACGGCATCCGTCGAATCTTCAAGTGGGGTGTGGGGGAAGACCATGTCGCGTCATCGGTCCACCAGGCCCTTGCGTGCCCGGGCTCCGCAAGCCGAGGCCAACCAGGAAGCCGATCGCCCGACAATGCGAGAATTCAAGATCGCGCACTCGAGGCTCCGTGGACAACTTCAACGGACGGAAGCAAAGGAGGTCTGAAGTTGGAGCTGCTGAAGACCTACAAGCGGCAGCCCACGATCGAGAAACGGTTCTCTCAGTTGAATACCGACTTCGAGGTGGCGCCGGTGTATCTGAATGCCGTGCATCGCATCCAGGCCCTGCTCTCGATGGACTTCTTTGTCTTGTTGATCGAGGCCCTGCTGGAACGGGAACCGCGGGGCGGCATGGAACGCACCGGGATCGAATCCTTGCCGCTCTACCCGGAGGGCCGCCCCTGCTGCTGGCCCACGGCGCGGCGCCTGCTCGACTTGTTCGAGCCCGTGCAACGCCACACGCTCACCCAGGCCAAACGGCCTGCCGAAGTCCTGGTTACCCGACCTGACTCGCGTCCGACGCCGACTCCTCAACCCGCTCGGGCTCACACCAAAGCACTACGGCCAATGACTTGCCCCGCCCAGGAAATTCCGAGACAATCCAACCCAGATGTGTGGAAAGAGTGGTCGAATTCTGCCTCTTTGATGAGGAAGGGAGCGAGACCCGCGTCGATTTGCCGGAGGTGACTGGGCATTGCTGGCATGCCTACCTCCCGACCGTCGAACCCGGACAAGCGGTACGGCTATCGTGTCCATCGGCCATCGGACCCGGCCAACGGTCACCGCGGCAATCCAGGCAGACTTCTTCTCGATCCGTACACCAAAGCGATCGACGGCCGGTTTGACTGGGACCCGGCCGTTTTCCCGTATCGTTTGGGCCCCGACTCGCTCAACGAGGACGGCAGCTCGGCGTTCCTGCTCAAGTGTGTCGTCCGCCAGCCCCACTTCGATTGGGCCGGGGACCGTCGTCTCCAACCGCCCTGGCACGAAACGGTGATTTACGAAACCCACGTGAACGGTCTCACGGCCCGCCATCCTGACGTGCCCGAGGAATTGCGGGGGACGTATGCCGGCATGGCTCAGCCGGCCGTGATCGACGACCTCAAGCAGCTCGGAATTACGGCGGTCGAACGGATGCCGGTTCACCAGTTCGTTCCGGATAAGCACCTGGTCGAGCGTGACGGAGAAAGCCACAATCGCTCCTGGAAGTGCGGCGCGGAGGGCCCGACCGACGATGCCCGGATCCTCGAATTGGGCAACCGTCAGAAACGCAATTTCCTCGCAACCCTTCTCCTTTCGCAGGGCGTCCCTATAATACTGGGCGGCGACGAGGTCGGCCGCACGCAGCGAGGCAACAACAATCCTGACTGCCAGGATAACGAGATTTCCTGGTACGCCTGGGAGGACGCCGATGAAGAGCTTCTGGAGTTCTGTCGAAGACTGATCCACTACTGCAAGAACCACCCTGTCTTCAGCCGTCGCGGTTGGTTCCAGGGGCGGGCGATCTACGGAACCGAAGCCAAGGACATCGCCTGGTTCACCATGGACGGCAAACAGATGTTCGAGGCGGATTGGGGGCAGGGCTTCGCCAAGACGTTCGGTGTCTTCCTGAACGGCGCAACGATTCCCAATCCACACCCACGGGGCGAACCGACTACGGATGACACCTTCTATCTCCTCGTGAACACCCATTTCGAGCCGCTGCGATTTAGACTTCCTCACGGGGAATGGGGCGCTCGCTGGGAGTCCGTGCGTGACGCGGCCACGGGCTGGGATCTCGGCAAGGCGCAATACGACCCCGCCGACGAGATTGCGCTTGAAGGACGATCGCTTCGCGTGCTACGCGCGATTAACGAAGAATAGACCAGCGACGGAAAGCAGATACATGAATGCTGCGGAACGAACAATGATCGGGATCGAAGACTATGAACCCTATGTCGGCGCTGAGCAGATCGAACGGATTCTCCAAAAAGCGAAGGCCTTGGCGGACTGCAAGGTTGTCCACGTCAATTCCACGTACTACGGAGGTGGAGTGGCCGAGATTCTCGATCCCCTCTCGTTATTGATGAACAACGTGGGAATTGATACTAGTTGGCTCTTGATCAAGGGCGAACCCGACTTCTTCAGCGTCACGAAGAAGATGCACAACGCCCTGCAGGGTGGTAAGATCAACTTCACCGAAATGAAGACGACGATCTACGAAGATTCGCTTCAGAAGAATGCGATCCGAATGAATCTGAACGACTTCGGTCGCGTGGTGATACACGATCCCCAACCCCTGTTCTTGATCAATCACTTCAAGAAATCATGTCCCTGGATCTGGCGCTGTCACATCGACCTGAGTTCACCGGACCAGGAACTGTGGGACTATATGGCACCGGTCGTGGAACGATACGACGCCATGATCGTCAGCTCCGAAAGCTACAAGCGGAGTGTCCAGGTACCGCAGTTGATCTTCATGCCGGCCATCGACCCGTTCTCCATCAAGAACAAGGAGTTGAGTCAGGCTGAGATCGATGAAAGACTCGAACATTACCAGATTCCGACCGATCTTCCGCTTGTCGTCCAGATTTCCCGCTTCGACACCTGGAAGGACCCGGTGGGCGTGATCGAGGCCTTCAAAAAGGCACGCAGGGAGGTGGACGCCACTTTGGTGCTGCTCGGTAACATCGCCTCCGACGATCCGGAAGGCCCGCAAATCTACGAATCTCTGCTGGAACAGGCCGAGGATCGCATTATCCTCATCTCGCAGGATGACAGCGCCCTGGTGAATGCTTTGCAGCGGTCCGCGGCCGTCGTGCTGCAGAAGTCGATTCGGGAAGGATTCGGACTGACCGTGACGGAAGCCATGTGGAAAGGAACGCCGGTCATCGGTGGGAACGTCGGAGGCATTCCTCTTCAAATCCAAGATGGTTACGACGGTTTTCTGGTCTCCAGCGTGGACGAAGCGGCCGAACGCATTGTGACGCTCTTGAAATACGCGAACCTGCGGGAGCAGATGGGCAGGCGAGCCAGGGAGAACGTCGGAAAGAAGTTTCTGCTTTCTCGTTTGCTCGAACAGTACATCGACTTGCTAGACGCCTTCGACATCAGCTTTCACCTGCGAAACGGCTAGGAATGGCTCATGGTCCCACCGCCCGCCGCGACCTACCGCATCCAGCTTCGTCCCGATTTCGGCTTTCCGGCAGCCGCGGATGTCGTCGCCTATCTGGCCGATCTTGGCGTAAGTCACTTGTACACGTCCCCTTACCTGCAATCCGCCGCCGGCAGTACGCACGGCTACGACGTGGTCGATCCCAACCGGGTGAATGAGGAACTCGGTGGTGCCGAAGCACATGCCCGCTTGTGCGACACCCTTCAATCCGCAGGACTTGGGCACATGATCGACATCGTGCCCAATCATATGGCGATTGCCGGCCGTCAGAATCCCTGGTGGTGGGACGTGCTGGAGAACGGGCCGTCGAGCCGTTATGCAACCTATTTCGACGTCGATTGGGCGGCATCGGAAGAACGCTGGCTGAACAAAGTCCTGTTGCCCGTTCTGGGAGATCACTACGGCCGGGTTGTCGAAAACGGAGAATTCCAACTGTCCCATGAAGAAGGCAGTTTCGCGCTTCACTACCACGATCATATTTTTCCGGTCGATCCTTCCAGCCTGCCGGAGTTGCTCAAGAAGGCTGCGGAGTCCTGCGGATCGGAGCTTCTCGCGTTCCTCGCCGAGAGCCACGCAAGGCTACCGCGGCCTACCGTCACCGCCCGGCATGCCGTGGAACGTCGTCACCGCGACAAGGCGGTGCTGCAGGGGCTGCTTTCCGATCTCTGCCGCAAGGAACCGGAGGTACGGTCGGCCGTCGATGCCGAAGCGGCGAGTGTCAATGGCGACCCGGATGCGATGGATGCCCTCATCGACCAGCAGAATTATCGTCTTGCCTTCTGGCGCACGGCCAGCCGGGACGTGGGATATCGCCGATTCTTCGACATCAAGGACCTGGCGAGCATGCGTGTCGAAGATATCGAAGTCTTCCGCGATACCCATGCCCTGCCGGTCAGTTGGGTCAAGTCGGGCTGGGTCCAGGGACTGCGGATCGACCATCCCGACGGTCTGCGCGATCCGGAGCAGTATTTCCAGCGCCTGCGAGAAGCCTGTCCCAATGCCTGGATCGTCGCCGAGAAGATTCTCGAGCCGGGGGAAGAGCTCCCCGCCCAGTGGCCGATCGCGGGAACCACCGGCTACGATTTCCTGAACCTTGTCGGGGGACTCTTCGTCGATCCGGAAGGGGAGGACGCGCTGACTCGAACATACGAAGACTTCATTGGAGAAGAGACGGATTACCACGCCTTGGTGCGGGTCTGCAAACGCCAGGTGCTGGACGACCTTCTGGGAAGCGAACTCAACCGTCTTACGAGCCTTTTCGTCGACATCTGCGAGCGCCATCGGCGACATCGGGATTACACGCGTCACGAATTGCGTGAGGCCCTGTGTGAGACGGCGGTTTGCTTCCCGGTATATCGCTCCTACGTCTCCCTATCGAACGACGGCCCAAGAAAAGAAGACCGCCATTACATCAGTGCGGCCGTCGAACATGCCATGGCGGAGAGACCCGACTTGGAGCCCGAACTCTTCTGTTTCCTCCAGGGACTGCTGCTTCTTCGCGTCGAGGGCTCGCTGGAAACCGAGTTGGCCATGCGTTTTCAGCAACTGACCGGGCCGGCCATGGCCAAGGGTGTTGAAGATACCGCCTTTTACCGCTTCAACCGGCTGGTCGCACTCAACGAAGTGGGTGGCGATCCAAGCCGATTCGGCGTAACTCCCGAGCAGTTCCATCAGGCCTGCGCCGCCACGCAGACCACGCACCCGGATACGCTGCTCGCGTCCAGCACCCACGACACGAAACGCAGCGAGGACGTTCGCTCCCGGCTTGCGTTGATTTCCGAGATGCCCGACGAGTGGGCCCGCGCCGTCCGGAGATGGCGCGAGCAGAACGAACGCCATCGCACCGCGCAGTGGCCGGATCGAAATACGGAGTACCTGCTCTACCAAACGCTGGTCGGCGTCTGGCCGATCGGTCCGGATCGCCTGACCTCTTATGCGGAGAAGGCCGTGCGGGAAGCCAAGAACCACACTTCCTGGACCGTTCAAGACGACACCTACGAGGGAAGCATCCGCGAGTTTGTCCAGGCCATCCTGGAAGACCGAACGTTTTGCGAGGACGTCGCGGACTTCACGGGCCGTCTCGTGGCCGCCGGAAGAATCAATAGCCTGGCGGAAACGCTGATCAAGCTTACCGCTCCAGGAGTCCCGGACATCTACCAGGGGACCGAACTCTGGGACTTGAGCCTCGTTGATCCGGACAACCGCAGGCCCGTCGACTTCGCATTGCGCCGCCGTTTGCTCGACGAGTTGCCTTCCCTTTCTCCGGAGGATATCCTGGCCAGGTCGGACGAGGGCCTGCCCAAGCTTTGGCTGATCCGGCAAAGCTTGCACCTGCGCCGCGCTCGGCCGGAACTCTTCGGTTCGCAGGGCGGATACCGCCCGATCTTCGCTTCTGGCGCGAGAGCCTCGCACCTCGTGGCTTTCATGCGTGGTGAAAATGTCATATCTGTCGCCCCACGGCTGGTGCTGCGATTGAACGGCGATTGGAGCGATACCGCGTTGGACTTGCCGGCAGGGCAGTGGACGGACCTCTTGTCTGGCGATCTGTGGGAAACGGGCCGGATCCGGCTTTCGGAACTCCTCGCGCGTTTCCCTGTCGGCCTCCTGTCGAAAAAGGAATAACAGACGTGGCGGAAATGCGTGTCTGGGCCCCAGACGCCGGCCTCGTGGAGTTGGAGAGTGCCGGAAGCCGCGTGAAGATGGACCGGACGGAGAATGGCTGGTGGACCGTCGATGCCCCGTTCATCCGGCATGGTGTCGACTATGCATACTACGTTGACGGGGAAGGTCCGCTTCCCGATCCCCGGTCGGCCTGGCAGCCGGAGGGAGTTCATGGACCGTCTCGATGGGTGGAGCACAGCCGTTTCACCTGGACGGATGCAGGATGGCAGCAACCTCCGCTTGGATCCGCCGTGATCTATGAGTTGCACGTTGGCACCTTCACACCGGAAGGCACCTTCGATTCGGCGATTGGCCGCCTCGACCATCTCGTCGAACTGGGGATCACTCACGTGGAACTGATGCCGGTGGCCGAGTTTTCCGGCCTGCGAGGGTGGGGATACGACGGGGTGGATCTCTACGCACCCCATCACGCCTACGGGGGGCCCGACGGCCTAAAACGCCTCGTCGACGCATGCCACAAGCGCGGATTGGCCGTCATGCTCGACGTGGTCTACAACCATCTCGGACCGTGTGGCAACTATCTCCAGCGGTTCGGTCCCTACTTCACCGCGCGCTACCAGACACCTTGGGGCGAAGCGGTCAATCTGGACGGGCCGGAGAGCGACGAGGTGCGGAGGTTCTTGATCGACAACGCCCTCATGTGGCTGCGGGACTATCGCTTCGACGGCCTTCGCATCGACGCCATCCATGCCATCATCGATATTTCCGCCATCCATTTTCTCGAGCAGCTCGCCGTGGAGGTGGACGATCTCGAAGTCGAACTCGGCCGTCATCTCGTTCTCATTGCCGAGAGCGATCTGAACGATCCCCGCGTCATACGCTCACGCGAACAGGGAGGCTACGGGATCGATGCCCAGTGGAACGAAGACTTTCACCACGCTCTGCATTCGGTGCTCACGGGCGAGCGGGACGGCTACTACCATGACTTCGGAACGCTGGCCGACCTGGCCAAGGTCCTGACGGAGGGGCTCACCTACGACGGCCGTTACTCTCCCTATCGCCGACGCCGCCATGGTCGTTCGGCTGCCGATCTCTCGGGACACCGATTTGTCGGTTGCCTTCAGAACCACGATCAGGTGGGCAACCGCGCTCTGGGCGAACGCACAAGTCACCTCCTTTCGCCCGGACAACTCAAGATCGGGGCCACCCTCGTGATGACGTCCCCTTTTGTCCCGATGTTGTTCCAGGGAGAGGAATGGGGCGCCATGCCCCCCTTTCTGTATTTCACCAACCATCAGGACGCCGAGTTGGGTGAAGCGGTCCGACGCGGGCGGCAACACGAATTTGCCGAATTCGGCTGGAATTCTGAAGAGATTCCCGACCCTCAGGCAGAGGAAAGCTGCCAGCGATCGAAACTCGATTGGGAGGAACCTCTCAAGGAGCCGCACCGCGACCTTTTGCAGTGGCATCGCTCGCTCATCTCGCTTCGCTGCCGAACTCGATGTCTGACGAGTGGATATCTCGGCAATACGACGATCGATTTTGATGAAGATGCGCGGTGGCTTGTCATGCGACGTGGTTCTGCAGTAATTGCCTGCAATTTTGCTGAATCCGCACAATCGATCGTATGTCCGGCGTTTCTCGGGAGGAGTATTGTTCTAGGGTCGGAGAACTCAATTGAAGTAGAGGGCGAGGAAGTTTTCCTGCCCGGTCACACTGCTGCAATATTGCTTGACTAATGTCTTGTCTACCACGCAACGAAGAGGTTCGCAAATGGCGCTCGTGGCCGGGTTGCCCGCCCCTCTTTGGCTTCTTTGGTCGACCGGGTTTCCTGTCCTTGTTTTTCTTCTTCGGGCGCACGATATCGCCCGAGGGTGGCTTGGAGGAGTTTCCCGAATGCTTCTTGGCCTTCGCCAACTCCGCCTCGAGGGCAGCTACGCGGGCTTCCAGCTCCGCGCATCGAGGGCATCCAGGTGATTGCTTCTTTTCCGCCATGATGGCGGCAACATAATCCAAAACCCACAATTCGCTCAAGATCAATCCACATTCCGTGAACGGTTACCGAGCCGTGGAATGTAGCTCTGGTGAGAACGAGACAGAAAAGCCACGCGAACAACGATCCCCAGAGGCAGCAAAAAAGCCCGCATCGGCCATGATGCCCATGGCCGGTGACGCTTGACCCTGGTAGCGCAAGACGAATCTCATGACTTCCAGGATAGGCACGGCTTGAGAAGCCGTGCAGCGATTCCGTGTCGTCATCGCATCGACTCTGGCTTCACATCCGCCACGCCGGCCGGCGGATGACCGACGCCGCGCGGCGGTTCGGCTATCGCGAACGGGAGCGGTGTGTATCGCGTGATCCAAAGACTGCAAATTCCGACGAAGGAAGAACCGCAGCTTGCTCGACCGTTGAAGTCTCTGACAAGCTGTCTGTCAAGTGTCAGGCGTTGCCCCCCAGACCCCCCAGACCGGATTTTTCTCCGTCTTGACAGGCGCAGCGTGGTAAACTCAATAATATCCAGTTGAGATTGCCATTCGCGGCGGGCTCCGCTTCGTGCCTGCGCGCTGCGGATGTCGAGCGGCGGCGAGACTTGCGCCGGTCCGGCCAGTCGCCGTGAATCTTGGCAGTCCGGCCGGACTCGCCCTCGTCATGCAAAGGAAAGCGTTATGGCTTCTGCTTCCCGCGGCTATTTCTGGGCGGCCCTGATTCTAGGTCTTGCGATTGGTCTGGCGGTGGGCTACCTGGTCGCCCAGGAGAAGTACGCCGCGCCGCCGATTCAGACTGCGAGCGTTCTTGCGGAGATCGCCCAGTTGCGAGCCGACCTGGCGGCCATCAAGGAGACGGGATCATCGATCTCGGAAGCCGACCTGAAGGACCTCCAGACGGTGGTCGCCGATATTCTCGTTCGCGGCGATGAGTTGGCGCTGCGGGCGGAGTACGCGCGGAATGCCGGCCGGCTGGACGGGCGTGAGGCCGCACAGTTCGTTCTCCGCGAGGCCGGCCCGGACGGAATCGACGGCCAGGCCGGTGCGGGCGAGACCCTGTCGGCGATTCTGTCGGGCAAGCTGCCGGTGGGAGAGGCCAAGAAGGCGGCGACCGCGGCCACGGCGGGCAACGCGGCCTTTCTGGGCAACCTGGCGCCGACCGATTTCGCACTCGCTGAACACGACCACAAGGATTTTCCCGAGTCCGCCCGATTCCAACGCGATCTGCGCGTCGAGGGGAACCTTGCGTTGATCGGAAACCTCGCCGCCTCCGGCAGCGCCGAAGTCTTCGGCAACCTGGTGGCTGTCGGCGGCGTCCAGGTGGGCCGCGTCGAGTCGGCCCCCACGCCGGCAACGGCCGGCATGATCCGCTACAACCGCACGAGCGGCGCTCTGGAGTACAGCAACGGGGCCGCGTGGCTGGAAATCGCCGTCGAGCAGGGCCCGTGAGCGAACCGCCACCGGCGGGCGGGCAATTGCCGCGCGCTGTTTTGCGGTCAGAGTGCGGAGGCGCGCCGTCCGAAAAAGCTTGCACTATCTCCGCCTCAATCTCCAAACCCCACGCTCGAAGCCACCTTGAAGGCCGTGGCGCAGGCGAGGATGATCGCGACGATGTCGAACAGGCTGAACATCGTGGTGAAAAACAGCACGCCGAAGGCCGCGCCCACCCCGGCCAGATCGGCCGCGCCAACCTCCGTCTCCTCGTCGAGCAACTCTTCGCCCAGCGGCTCCTCACCGGCAGCCGCTTCCCCGGCCATTTCCTCGCCGGGCGCCGCCTGCGCGTCAGTGCTCTGGCTCGATCCATCAGGCGTCTCGGCCACCGGCTCCCCTTCGCCCACGGCTTCTTCGACAGCCACGCCCTCGGGCGCCATCTCCTCGGCGGACATCTCGGCCAGCGCGTTGATCGCGGGGAACAAGATCGAGATGAAGATCGCCGCCTTGGCGATCACGATCGCCACCAGCGCGATCGCGGCCGCGCAGATTCCACCCAGCGCCTCCTCGTGACCATAGCCGACCGCCATGCCGACGCCGGCCAGGCCGCCGAGCCCCCAGGCAATCAGGCCCCATTCGGAGTGGGTCAACATGGCGACGATGTACCAGACGAACGCGCCCATCATGGCGCCGATGAAACTCACCAGGCAGCCCCGGGCGAGTTGCAGCCACTGCGAGATTTCGCCCGATCGGGCCCGGCGCTTCTTCTTCAGGCCGCCCGAGGACGCCTCGCCGGCCTCTTTCTGGAGTCCGTGCTTTATTTTCGAGCGGAAATCGTAGCCACAGTTGACGCAGAGTACGGCGCTCGGGGCGACAGCCGCGCCGCAACCGGGACAGTCGCGCGGGGTCTGCGGCGCCGCGGCGGGCGCGATGGCCGGCCCAGTCTCCCGCCGCAAGGGGATTTCATCATCAAGTATGTCGGAGATTGAACCGGCGCCGAGAGCCGGTTGGGCGGCAGGCGGCGCGGCGGCCTGGCGCGGCCGGGGCGCGGGAATGGGTTCGGCTCGGCGCTGTTCGGCATCGCGGCCGAGCCGAGCGCCGGAATCGTCAGCACCGCCTGGCACCCCGGACACTTGACGCGCTTGCCCGCCAGTTGGTCCCCCGCCTTGAACCGTTTCCTACAGTTGTGGCATTCGACAACCATCGGCATCTTCTGGTCCCCCCTTCTGCCGTGATTCTGCCCCACAAGAGTATGCAGGAATCGCCAGAATACGGCGATTATACTCGCGGCGGCCGTCAAGGGAAGATACACAGGTTTGACGTACCGGAAACAACCGGCTCATGAATCATCCCGGATCTGGCCGGAGCAAGCTGTTGGGGTAGGCGCTGCCGATTGCGAGCGTGGGAGGTTCCCAAGCTGAAGCTTGGGGACCAGGAGAGGCCGCGCGCTGCCGGGCGTTGCGCTGGGGTTCCCAAGCTGGAGCTTGGGAACCAGGAGAACCCGGGGATGGGGGGCGAGGAGAGTCAGCCGATCTGGCGGTTTCAGCGGCGCGGGTCGGCTTTCTTCTTCGGCGTCAGGAACAGGATCGCAAGGACCAGCGGCACGAGCACGATCGCCCAGCGGGGGCGGGCGGCAACCAGTATGCCGACAACCGGAATCACCGTGAAGAGCCAGTGGGGCAGCCGCTCCAATTCCCGGTAAGCCAACCAGATCACCGACGCCAGCGCGCCCGTGCGGATGAAGGCTGCACGGACTGCCTGCCAGGTCTCCACGGCGTTGGATTGCGGCGGCCAGATCGAGAGGATGACCGCGCCGGCCAAGAGCGCCAGCGCGATGATTCCGAGTATGTGGCGTCGCATCGGCAACTCTTGGCGAAAGGGCTTAGCGCCAGTCGGGTCAAATCCGGTCGAGGCAGTCGATCCAACCGGCGATGGCGGCCGCCTCGGACTCTTCGAGGGCGCCCGGCGCCGCGTCTCGCGGGAGAACCGCAAGTGGCAGCTTGAGTTGGCGGAGCGCCGCGAGGGACCGCTCGATCTGGCCGGCGTGCGGCCCGTTGTTGGAGACCGCGATCAGGATCGACAGCCGGCTGCGCGGGTCGTCGCGCACCGGTGGGCCGGCCAGCAATCCGTCGACGAGCACCAGTCCGCGAACCGCCTCGCGCCGCCGCCCGGCAACCAGATAGGCTAACGTACCACCCGCTTCCTGTCCACCGACGGCGACGCGGAGCGGATCGATCGAGAATCGTTGCATCGCCAGGCGGAGCAGCGCTTCGGCCATCTCCGCCTCGCGACCCAACCAGCGCTCGGGGGAAGCAGGTTCGGGGACGACGACGATCAAGCCCCGCTCGTCGGCCGGCGATTTCCAGGGTTCGAGCGCCGACGCGCCCGCCGGGCTGCCGGGCGCGACAAGCCACAGCAGCAGACCGGCCGCCGCGTTCGCCCGATACCCCTTCGGCAGATAGACTGCCGCCCGATTGGGCCAATCCGGTAATGTCAACGACGTCGTTTCACCGGGATTCTCGCCACGCTCGGCGAGCGCTGCGGGGACGGCGGCGGGGATCGATTCGGCGGAAGGCTCCAAGGTCGGGTTCACGGTCCGCTGCTGGCCGTTGCTGGCGACGAGGAGCGAAATCGCCTCGCCCGGTTTGCGCCGGGCAATCCGGGCGCGGAGCGCTGCCGCGTCCGCAACCGGCTCGCCGTCGACGGCGACGATCCGCTCGCCCTCGGCCAATCCTGCCTTGTCGGCCGGGCTGCCCGGAAACACGAAGCGGACCGGCGCGCCATCAGCGGCCGGCTTGCCCGCCGCCGCCTGCCGCTCGGGCAGGATGCCGAGCACGGGGCACTCGTAGGGCTCGAGCCGGGCGACCAGCGCCGCTTCCACTTCGATCGTCTCGCCGCCGCGCTCGACGGCGATCGAGACCTGATCGCCCGCGTAGTGCTGGGCAAGCTCGCGGCGCATCTCCGCGGAGCGCTGAACGGCCCTGCCGGCAATCCGCACGATCCGGTCGCCGCGCCGCAGGCCCGCCTCCTCGGCCGGCGAATTGGCGTGAACCTGCGCCACCCGGGGCGCGGAGGTCATCACGCTCGCGCTGTCGAGCGTCACGCCAAGCAGGCCCGGCTTCAGGTTTGCTCCCTGCTTGAGCCGGCGGACGATGGTCCGCAGGGCCCCGCCGGGCACGGCGAAGCCGATCCCCGAATCGTACCATTCCACCCCCGCGGTCTCCTCGTCGGAAGCGGGCGACATGGGAAC
>JAAYCB010000150.1 GCA_012744395.1 Pirellulaceae bacterium | reverse complement strand
CTTCGCCGTATCCCATTCCGTGCGATTCGATGTTCGCCTCGTCGACGACGTACAGCCCGTACTCGTCGCAGAGGGCGTACCACCGCGGATCGTTCGGATAGTGCGACGTGCGGACGGCGTTGATGTTGAACCGCTTCATCAGCAGGATGTCTTCGATCATCGACTCCCGCGGCACGGCGTGGGCACTGGTCGGGTGGTGCTCGTGGCGGTTGACGCCCTTCAGATCGATCGCCCGGCCGTTGACGAGCAACTGGCCGCCGCGGACTTCGACCTTGCGAAACCCGACGCGGTGGCTCGTGGCGGCAATCACCTCGCCCGCGGCGTCGCGGAGCGTGATCACCAGCGTGTAGAGATTCGGGGTCTCGGCGGTCCACTTCTCGGGGTTCTTGACGACCACCGGCGCGGGGGTCCGCTGGCTGGAGCATTCGGAGGGAATGGTGAGCCGGGCGGGGGCCAACTGGGCGACCGCCCTGCCGCTGGAGTCGAGAATCGCCGCTTCGACGGAGCACTTCCGCGGTTCGGCCGCGTAGTTCATGACCTCCAGGTCAACCGTCACGGTCGCGTCGCGGTAGTCTCTGTCGAGATCGGCGCGGAAGAAGAAGTCGCGGAGGTGCAGCTCGGCCGACGACCAGAGGCGGACGCTGCGGAAGATGCCGCTCAGCCGCCAGTAGTCCTGGTCTTCGAGATAGCTTCCGTCGCAATAGCGGTAGACTTCCACCGCCAGGACGTTTTCGCCGTCCGCGAGAAAACCGGTCACGTTGAACAGGGCCGGCGTCCGGCTGCCCTCGCTGTAGCCGACCTTGTTGCCGTTAAGCCACAGGTAAAACGCGGCATCCACGCCGTCGAACTGGAGAAACACCTGGCGCCCGCTCCACCCCTCGGGCACGGTGAACGTGCGGCGGTAGGAACCGACCGGGTTGCGCTGACCGTGGCTGGTGAATTCCCGGGACGGCTCTCCGGTCACCCGCGGCGGGTCTTTCTTGAACGGATAGGTGATGTTCGTGTACAGGGGCACGCCGTATCCGTGGACCTGCCAGTTGCTCGGAACGGGGATCTCGTCCCATCTGGAGACGTCGAAGTCGGTTTTGTAGAAGTCGAGCGGGCGGCTGGCCGGGTCGGGCGCCCAGTGGAACTTCCACTTTCCGTCGAGGGATTGCAGCCAGGGGCTCTCCTCGGGCGGCGCGTTGGCGGCCGCTTGGCCGTCGGGGAAGAAGAACGAAGTCGCCCGAGCCGGTTCCTTGTTTTCGCCGATAACCTGTTCGTCTTCCCAGTCGGGCGCGGCGCCGGCCTGGGCGGCCTGCGAGCAAAAAACGACGGCCGCCGCTGCGACGGCGGCGATGCATCGCGGATTGCGAAGATTCACGTTTACGGCCTCCTGCAAGGAAATGGAAAGAGATGGGCGGCTCCCTCGGCGAAGCACGTTGTTGGCAGCTGCCAGGCAGACCCACGAACGAGTTCATGGTCCGGAATTCGAGGGTGTCTTGCAAGGGGCGCGAAGAATCGACGCCGAAAGCGGGGAGCGGGGGGCCAAACGCAGTGGATAAGATGCCGCAGACCAGCCCAGGAAAGGGCTCAAACGGCCGATCGATCGAAGCCGAGCTCAAGGGCTGCACGCGCCAATCCGCCCGCACGCCGCGCCGGGCAGTGCAGTCGGTTTTCGACGGGACAAGACCGCCCTGGCGGCCAAACGCGGGGCAAGCCTCTGCGGCTGACACGGAATTGCAGCGAAACGATAGAGAGTCGAGGTTCCCAAGCTGGAGCTTGGGAACCAGAGCCAGTGGGGCTCGGAGAGCCGGGGTTTGCTTTTTCGTCCGCTGCACGGCAAAATGGGGGCTTGCCAGGCACACCACGTTGGGGCCGCCTGGGGCCCGCCGCCACTGTCCTACCCGGTGCCGCTGCCCATGATTTGCGTCGTCATTGCCCGTGGCCGTCATCGCCAGGTCGCCGCTGAAGCAGACTTTTTGTTCCAGGAAGGTGCGGAACTGGTTGAACTTCGGATCGACTACATCAACGGCACGCCGAGCGTGAAGGCGTTGGCCGGCAAGCGGACCGGCCCTGTTGTGATCACCTGCCGGCGGGAGCGCGATGGCGGGCGGTGGCGCGGCACGGAGGACCAACGACTGGCCCTCCTGCGGACGGCGATTGTCGAGGGGGTCGAGTGGGTCGACCTGGAGGAGGACGTGGCCGGGCAGGTCCCGCGATTGGGCAAGACGAAGCGGATCGTCAGCTACCACAATTTCCACGAGACGCCCGAGGACCTCGAGGCGATCCGCGATCGGATGGCCGGCCTGGACCCCGACGTGATCAAGATCACCACCCAGGCGAACAATCCCCACGACAATCTCCGCGTTCTGCGCTTGGTACGCGACGCGCCGGTCGCCACGATCGGTTTCTGCATGGGCGAGATGGGGATCATCTCGCGGGTCTTGACCGGCCGTTTCGGAGCCCCCTGGACGTATGCCGCCTTCGGCCATGAGAGCGGCGTGGCGCCCGGCCAGCTGACGTACGAGCAGATGACGCAAATCTACCGCTACGACCAGATCAACGCGGAGACCGAGGTCTACGGGGTGATTGCCGACCCGGTGGGGCACAGCCTCAGCCCGCAGATTCACAACGCCGCCTTTGCCCGGGAGAAGCTGAACAAGGTCTATGTCCCCATCCGCGTGCCCGGCGAGCACCTTGGCCCGTTCATCGACGATGCCGCCGAGTTGGGGATCAAGGGGCTGAGCGTGACGATTCCACACAAGGAGGCGGTGCTGCGGCTGTTGACCGAGCGGGACGAGGCCGTTGAGGGGATCGGCGCGACGAACACGGTGGTCTTCGAGGGGGAGCATCGCCGCGGGTACAACACCGACTACCAGGCGGCAATGGACAGCCTCGAAGAGGCGATGAACGCGCGGAATCGCGAAAAGCCGTTCGAGGGCAAGAGCGCCCTGGTGCTTGGCGCCGGCGGCGTGGGCAAGGCGATCGCCTTTGGACTGGCGCGGCGCGGCGCGATGGTGATCCTTGCCGACGGGGACGCCCCGCGCGCGCGCCAACTCGCCCAGCGCCTGAAGTGCCATTCGACCGAGTGGGCGGCGCGGCACAACGTGGCGGCCGACATCCTCGTCAACTGCACGCCGATCGGCATGCACCCGAACGTCGACGAGACGCCCTTCGACAAACACTATCTGCGGCCGTCGATGACCGTTTTTGACGCCGTCTATAACCCGGAGAACACGCTGCTTGTCAAGGACGCCCGGGAGCGGAACTGCACGGTCGTCACCGGCGTGGAGATGTTCGTCCGCCAGGCGTGCCTGCAATTCCAGCACTTCACGGGCCGAGAGGGCCCCGCGCAGCTCATGCGCGACGTGATCAAGCGGGCCACCTCGGCGGCGAAGACTTGAGGTCGCGGCACTTGCACGGGATTCCTTCCGTTGGTCTCCGGTAGCAGGGGATTCATCCCGCATGCGGCATGCAGCACGGGCTTCCTTCCGTTAACCGCAAAAAAACACCTTTGCCCGAACATGAACCTGACGCTGATCGGATACCGTGCCACCGGCAAGACGACGCTCGCCCGGCTGCTCGCCGAGCGGCTCGGCTGGGATTGGATCGACGCCGACGTGGAGATCGAACGGGTGGCCGGCAAGACGATTGCCCGGATTTTTGCCGAGGACGGCGAGCCGGCGTTCCGCGACATCGAGGCGGGGGTGATTGCCGAGCTTGCCGGGCGGCCGAACCTGGTGATCGCGGCGGGGGGCGGCGCGCCGTTGCGCGAGGCGAGCCGGCGGGCGATCCGCGCGCATGGCCGCGTGGTCTGGCTGCGGGCCTCGCCCGAAACGATCCACGCCCGGATGATCGGCGATGCGACGACCGCCAGCCGGCGTCCGAACCTGACCGACCGGGGGCCGCTCGACGAGATCAGGCACCTGCTGTCGGCCCGCGAGCCGGCCTATCGCGCGGCGGCCCACCTGGCGGTCGATACGGAAGGCAAGCCGCCCGAAGCGCTCGTCGAGGAGATTCTCGTCCAGTTGGCGATGTCCCCCAGTGGCGGAGCAGGCGCGTGAATCCGATCCTCAACGTGCCGATCGAACTACGATTGACCGTGCTTGGAATCCTGGGCGCCTTTCTCGGTTCGGTGATCAACCTGGCCGTTTACCGCCTGGCCTGGCATCGGCGGCGGATCAGCCCGCTCGCGCCGCCGCCGGACGAAGCTCCGGCACGGCGGCCGAGCGACCGGATTCCGATCCTCGGGTGGCTGGGGCTGCGGCGCGAGGCTCCGCTGCACGGGGCCGGTTTCTGGATTCGGCCGCTGGTGGTCGAACTGGTCGCGGCACTGGGGGCGGCCGCCTTGTACTGGTGGGAGGTCGAGCAGCTGGGGCTGATCCGGCCCTGGGTCGCCGCCCCGTCAAGCACGGTGCTGCACGTGACGTACCTGCTGCACGTGATCCTGCTTGCCTTGATGCTCACCGGGTCGTTGATCGACGTGGACGAAAAGCTGATCCCCGATGCGATCACGGTTCCGGGGACGCTGGTGGGCCTGCTGGCCGCTGCGGTCTTTCCCTGGGCGATGCTGCCGACGGTTGCCGCGGCGGCGATTGGCCCGGCCGCGCCCGGGCCGCCGGCTTGGGATTTTCTGCGGCTCTCGTCGCCGAACCCTTGGCCCGGCTGGCTCGATGGATTTCCTTCGCGCGGGTCGCTCGGGATTGCCCTTTGCTGCTGGTGGGGCTGGTGCTTTGCGCTGTTGCCGCGGACCTGGTACGCCCGCCACGGTCAGGTCCGCGCGCTGGTGTTGTGCTGCGCCCGGCTGCGCCGCGACTGGGGGACGTACCGGATTGCCGCGTTGGGGGTCCTCGGTTCGCTGGGAATTGCGCTGGTGTGGGGCTTTGGCATCGAACGCTGGGCGGGGCTGCTCACATCGCTGGTCGGCATGGCCGCCGGCGGCGGGATCATCTGGTCGGTCCGGATCGTGGGCACCGCGGTCTTGCGGCGCGAGGCGATGGGCTTCGGCGATGTGACGCTGATGGCGATGATCGGTTCGTTTCTCGGATGGCAGCCGTGCCTGGTGATCTTCTTTCTCGCCCCGTTCGCCGGGCTGGCCATCGGCCTGTTCAGCCTGGTTCTGCACCGCCAGAGCGAGATTCCGTATGGGCCGTTTCTGTGCCTGGCGGCAGCCTTTGTCGTCGTGCGGTGGGCCGACCTGTGGCAGTGGGCGGAAGCCCCGTTTTCCCTCGGACTGCTGGTTCCCGCGATGATGCTGGTTGGACTGGTCTTGATGGCCGGCCTGCTGGGCCTCTGGCGCGCGATTCTCGGCTGAGCGGCCAGCGGCAGTGTGCTAGAATTTCAAAGCTTTCAGCCGTCAGGGTTCGGGGTTCAGGGCTCAGTCTTTCGTGCCGGCCTCGTTCCCAAGCTCCTGCTTGGGAACGAGGCGAGAAGTGAACCCCGAACCCTAATCGCTGACGGCTGAAAGCTGATGCCTGTCACCTTCAACCCGCGCCCATGCTTTACACAACCGTGCTCGATCTCGATCGCCAGGCCGACCTGGTCCGGCACGCGCGCCACGGAGTGATCGAAGCCTCCGGGGGGCGGTTTCGTCGACTGATCCTGCGGCCCTGGCCGAAGCTCGTCTCGCTGGCGGACGTGTTGCTTTTCGGGCCCCGGTTGCACCGTCGCCGGCGGCGCGACCGGTGCCTGCTCTATTACGATCAGCCCTGGGGCTCGCCGGACTACCTGGCGGTCAAGTATCTGCTGGCCTACGGCGGCACGAGCTATGCCTCGGTCGTCGCCGCGCGACGGGCGATCGACGAGGTCGCGCGGATCAAGGAGGCGGACGCCCTGGTCTGCCACGTCGGCAACCGCAGGCTCTCGGCACGGATCATGAGTCGCTGGGGCTGGTCGCCGCTGAACGATTCACCGCGGTGCAGCCTGTTCGTCCGCCGGTTCTACGGGCACTACCCGCCGGCTGTCTCGACGGCATCCAACCCGACCTGAGGGCACCGGCGACCGGGCGGTGGGATGCCGCCTCGCCGCGGCGGCCATCCTCCGCAAGCTTCCCAGGTTCTCTGGTCGCGTTTGTTTCGATTGGCCAATTGCCCTTGTTGTGGGGCGCGCGTCCTGCTACCATCCGCCGCGCCCGGTTCTCCGGGCTGCGCCCAACGCATTCGCCGCCGGTCATGCCTCGGGCGGGCCTTGGGGGGGAACAGTCCCCAAGGCACGTTCGGAAACGGTTTCGTCCGGCCGATTGGGCATCCGGAGCCCGGTGGACCGTGCCTTCCGCAAGCTCGCCGCGCGGCGGGTTCCCGGACCGATTCCAAGCAGGTGATCCCACCCATGGGTCGACGTCGACCGACGCACTGCATCGCTCTCCTCCTTGCGCTGGCTGCGCTGGCCGCCGGCTGCGCCGACAGTTCGATGGTCCTCAAGGGCAACGTGGGCCAACTCCAGCAGCAGCAGTTGGCCATGCAGCGGCAGAACCAGCAGTTGCAGGGGCGGGTGGCGTCGCTGGATCAGAACAACCAGGAGCTCAGTGCCCTGGTGGCCCAATTGCGCCAGCAGACGAAGGTCGCCCAGGATGAAGCCACCCTGCTGCGAAACCAGCTCTCGACGGCCGCCAGCCAGCTCGCTCGGCTGAGGGAGGAGAAGAAGGCCGCCGATCAACAGACCGAAGCGCTCACCGCCTCGCTGCGGCGGCAGCAAGGGGTGACGATCAAGCCCAACAACAGCTTGCTCGCGGCAATACCCTCGGTCAACTTGCGGGGGGTGGAGGCGCGGCGCGACGGCGACGTGATTCGCATCGAGCTATCCGCCGATCAGCTCTTCCAGCACGGCACGAACCAGTTTCTGCCCAATGCGGGCCATCTGATCACCGCCACGGCGGAGGAGATCCTCCGCACCTATCCGCACCAGATGATCGGGATCGAGGGGCACACCGATTCCGATCCCGTGCAGAACTATCAGTTCCGCAACAACACCCAACTCTCGACCGCCCAGGCGGCGGCCGTCCACGACGTGCTGCTGAGCCAGACGCGGATCCGGCCGGAGCAGGTCTTCATCGTCGGCCACGGCGGCAACCACCCGCTCGTGTCGAATGCCACCGCGGCGGGCAAACAGCGAAATCGGCGCGTGGAACTGGTAATCTATCCGGAGCGGACGAGTTAGCCGTCCCGGCCCGGATGCCGGCCGGCCTGGCGATCCGGTTCTCCGGGCCGCGGCGCGAGGCGATTCGGCCGGCGCGGTCGGCCGTTCTGAAGGTCCGCGCGGGGGCAAGACGGGCACTCACATCACGTAACGGTTGACGACGTTTTCGAACAATTCCTGCCGGCCGCTGGTGCAGGGGTCGACGTCGCCCTTTTCGAGCATGTATTTTTCCAGCGTCTTGAAGTCGTGGCAGCCGCCTTCGATTTCCGTGCCCACGCCCGACTCCCACGAACTGTAGCGCTCCTCGATCATCCGCTGGAGGACCCCCTCGGCGCGGATTTTCGCGGCCAGTTGGAGGCCCCTGGCGAAGGTATCCATGCCGCCGATGTGGGCATAAAACAGGTCGATCGGCTCGAAGCTCTCGCGGCGGACCTTGGCGTCGAAATTGACGCCGCCGGGCGCGATCCCGCCGTACTTGAGGAACGCCAGCATGATCTTGGTGGTCAGGTAGATGTCCGTCGGGAACTGGTCCGTGTCCCAGCCGAGCAGCAGGTCGCCGGTATTGGCATCGACCGAACCGAGGAAGCCCTGGTGGCCGGCGTACTCCAGTTCGTGCTCGACGGTGTGGCCGGCCAGGGTGGCGTGGTTCGTCTCGATGTTCAGCTTGACGTATTTTTCCAGCCCATAGGCGCGGAGGAAGTTGATGCACGCGGCGGCGTCGAAATCGTACTGGTGCTTGGTCGGTTCCCTCGGCTTGGGCTCGAAGTAGAACGGGCCGGTAAAGCCGATCTCCTCGGCATAGTCGACGGCCATTCGCATGAATGTGCCGAGGTGGTCGAGCTCGCGCTTCATGTCGGTGTTCCAGAGGGTCTGGTAGCCCTCGCGGCCGCCCCAGAAGACGTAGCCCTCGCCGCCCAGCTCCATGGTCACTTCGAGGGCCTTTTTCACCTGCGCCGCGGCGTAGGCGAAGCTGTCGGCATTGCAGCTCGTGGCGGCGCCATGGACGTAGCGCGGATTGCTGAACAGGTTGGCCGTGCCCCAGAGGAGCCTGATGCCCGTCCGCTGCATCTCGCCCTTGATCGCCCTGACCACCTGGTCGAGGTTCTTGTTCGTCTCGGCCAGGCTGGCGCCCTCGGGCGCGATGTCGCGATCGTGGAAGCAGAACAGCGGCGCGCCGAGCTTCTCCATGAACTCGAAGGCCACCTTGACCCGGTTGATTGCGTTGGGCACGTCGTCGAGCGGGCCTTCCCAGGGGCGGACCATCGTGCCGGCGCCGAACGGGTCCTCGCCGCTGCCGCGCATCGTGTGCCAGTAGGCCACGCTGAAGCGGAGCTGATCCTTCATCGTCTTGCCTTCGACGATTTCGCTCTCGTCGTAGAAGCGGAAGGCGAGCGGGTTGTCTGATTCAGGGCCTTCGAACTTGATCTTGTTGATGTCGGGGAAAGCGGCCATTGGTAAATCCTCCCTACAACGCGCAGACAATCGGGTCCAACGGCCCCGCGGGCCTCCGATCTCCTCTGATTTGCCGGCGGCGCGCAAGCGATCGCCCGTTTCGCGCGAGGCGATCATGCGACCCTGCCGGAAACGCCTATCGTGACAGATCGTCCACCAGCGGGCAAGTGGGCGCGCGGCGAGCCGCCACCGGTCACCGCCCGGCCAGCCCGGGCAACCACAATTCAAGCAGCGGCAGCCATTGCTGGAAGAACCGGACGGCCTCCGGGTCCTGGCGACGGGCCGTCAGGATGAAATGCCCGGCAGCGTCTCCGCCGGCGGCGTAATGGCCGATCGCCCCGCCGCCCATCGCCACATAGCCGAGTGCCCCGCCGCCGAGCGCTACCAGCCCAACCGCGGCGCCTCCGAGAGCGATCGTTCCCACGGCAAGTCCCCCCAGCGCGCCGAACAGTCCCAGCGAGACTCCTCCCAGAGAGATCCCTCCCACGGCACAGCCGCCCAAGGCAATGATTCCTCGCGCGAACCCGCCGATGGCAAGCCAGCCGGTCGCGATGTCGCCGATGGCGATGATCGCCCGGGCGTGGCCCCGCGGCTCCCCCCTCTCCAGGTCCGGTCCAACGGCGATTTCCCAAACAGGCAGGCCGAGAAACGACGCCTCCGACCGCCGGCGAACCGTCCTCCGGCATTGCACCGGCCGCAGCGCCGCAAGTTCCTTCTCCACTTTTTCAACGCGTTGACGCAGAGATTCTCGATCGCCGGACACAGCAGGAGCCTCCTTTGCCAGGTTCTTCGCCGGAACCTATCCTATCTTGGGCCGGCTGACGGGAGAATCCGTTTCCAGCGGAGAGCGGCCGGCGCCCGACCAGCGGTTCGTCGAGGAGAGGCGGCCTCCACGCTGGCTGCCGAGCAAGAGAAGGCCCCCCGCGGGGCCTTGGGGGCCGATACCATCGATTCAGCGGCGAACGCCGAGAGCCCGGCCGTTTCGCCAAGCTGCCGCGATACCCCGGAAAAGTCTATGACCACGAGTATGGCCGGGGTAGCGCCGCCAAAGCCTTTCCTCCGGTTACGAAGGCATCGCCCTGACGTTCCCTCTTCTCCGTTTGCGTGCCGCGGCCATTTCCAGCCGATCATGCGCGGATCAACCGGACCACGGCAAACCGCTCCTGGTGCCTCTTCGGACCGACCCCAAACGACATCCAGAACGCCGAGTCGATGCCTAGCCGGACACGATTCATTCTACCATTCGGGATCGCCATGTCGAGAGCCGCAGCACACCGCCGGCTACGAATCGAGTAGGGGTTTTGCGTAGCGCCAATGGGTGGCGAGCGGCGGTCGGCAAGCCGCGGCAACTCCATGCTCCGCAAGGCCCGAGGGCCTCAGCGGGCGGCGGCCACGTAGCACGCCCGGTTCGGATCGAAGATCGGCGGATGCTCGAACCGGTCGAACAGATCGAGCAGCTCATCGATGCCCTGTTTGCGTTTCAGGTCGCACTCCGCCGAGCTGATCGGCACGACCCAGAGGAATTCGACGCTCTCCCCGTTGAGCTTCAGCCGGTCCGGAAGGGTCATGTCGGGGACCAGGATCGTGGGGAGGAACAGGAACGTGTCGAGTGCCGGGCTGCCCCAGATCGGCTCGGGTGGATGGCCGTTGGGCATTGTGTGGCCCGTGCCCAGCCAGGTGTGGTGGTCGTGCGGGTAGTGGGCCAGGTGGCGGAGCGTCTCCAGGTGCGCCTGCTCCGGCTCGCGGCAGTAGAGGATCAACTCGACCCGGCTGGTTGCGTCGGCCGCCCCGGGGGGCAGGCTCATCGCGGAATCGCTCATGCCGCTGGTGACGAGCGTGTGGAAGTCGCGTCCAGCATGGCCCGGCCCGAATTGGCGGACGTCGATGTGGGGAACCCGAGGCGACATTTCGTGGAAGACTTGGGCCGATGGGCCGAAGAACTCCTCGTAGATCCGCTCGCGCTGGCCGGCGAAACCGGCCGTCTCCGCGCCGGCGATGGCCACCGCCGTCTTCGCGGACCCGCTCTCGCCGCAACGATCGACCGCCGAACCGCCGGGAGTCGCTTCCGGCGCCGCTGGCGCCGGGCGTCTCTTTCGTCGAAACCACCACCACATAGCGTCCCCTGCTCCACTGCAACGAAGATCGGTGGGTTCTCATGGATCGGCCGAACCGGCTGCGTCCAGTTGACTGGTCCATATTCTACGCCCCGAACCGCCCGCTCACAAGAACCAAGCGGCGGCGGCCTTGCGGCGGCGAACCGCGGTCCGGCCCCGCGCCCGGCCGTCCACCGGCCGCCCGGTTCGTGCTAGAATCAGGCATGGGATCCGATCCGCACGGCAGCGGATCGGCTGCTGGCGGGCCCGATGAATTTCCGGCGGACGATATGAAACTGCTCTTGAAGATGGCAATCCTTCTCGGTGTGTTGGGGGCAGGCGCGTACTTCGCGTACGCCCCGGTAATGGCCTATTGGAAGAGCCGCAACAGGGTCTACTTCCGCACTGCGGAAGTCGAGCGGGGGGATATCATCTCGGTGGTCAACTCCAGCGGCACGATCCAGCCGGTGCTCCGCGTCGACGTCGGTTCGTTTGTCTCCGGGCCGATCAAGGAGCTCTACGCCGACTTCAATCAGCAGGTGGCCGAGGGGGAGGTCCTGGCCAAGATCGACCCACGGCTCTACGAGGCCGCCGTCGATCGCGAGACGGCCTCGCTCAAGACGCGAAAGGCGGAGGTGGCGCGGGTCGAGGCCCTCTTGGAGCAGGCCACCAAGGAGGAGAAGCGCGCCCTGGAGCTGCGGGCCAGGCACAAGGACTTCATCTCCGACACGGAACTCGACCAGATCGTGGCCAACCGCAAGTCGCTCAAGGCGCAGCTGGAGGTCGCCGAGGCCGCCGTCGACCAGGCCCAGGCCGGCCTCGAAAATGCCGAGTTGAACCTCGAATACACGGACATCCGCTCGCCGGTCGCGGGGCGCGTGATCGATCGCAAGATCGACCGCGGGCAGACGCTTGCCGCCCAGTTCCAAACACCCCAATTGTTCGTCGTCGCGCCCAACATGGAGGAGGAGATGCACGTCTTCGCCTCCGTCGACGAGGCCGACATCGGCCTGATCCGCAGGGCCCAGCAACGCGACGCCCTCGTGGAGTTCACCGTCGACGCCTACCCCGACGACCTGTTCACGGGGACGATCGCCGAAATCCGATTCAACCCCACGACCGTGCAGAACGTCGTCACCTATCCGGTCGTCGTCACGGCCCCCAACCCCGAACTCAAACTGCTGCCCGGGATGACCGCCAACATCTCCTTCCAGATCGAGAAGCGCAGCGACGTGTTGAAGGTCCCCAATGCGGCCCTGCGATTCTATCCCGAACGCGACCAGGTCCGCGAGCAGGACCGCAAGCTGCTCGAGGGCGGCGGCGACGACGAAACGAACGACGCGATCGACAGCCGCTCGGCCGCCGAAGATGCCGACGCCAAAAGAAGACGCAATCGCCGCCACGTCTGGATCGCCGAGGGCGAATTGCTGCGGGCGGTCGAGATCGAGACCGGCATCAGCGACAGCCAGTTCAGCGAGCTGGTAGCCGGCGAGCTGAAAGAAGGGCAGCAACTCGTCACCGGCGTGTCGCCGACGCCGCTCTGACCGGGCGGCCCGGAGTCTGCGAGAGGTTTCCAGCGGAGTTGCCGGCATGGCGATCTTGATCACGTTGCGAATCGCCCTCAGGGCCCTGGCCAAGAACAAGCTGCGGGCCGGCCTGACCGTCCTCGGCGTTGTCATCGGGATCGCCGCCGTGACGACGATGGTCTCCATCGGCCAGAGCGCCAACGATCTGGTGCTGGGTGAATTTCACGCCCTGGGCACGAACGTGATCGTCGTCTTCCCCTCCAGCGCCCGGCAGGGCGGCGTGCATTTCGGCAGCGGCAGCCGGCCCACGCTCACCCCGGGCGACGCGGATGCGATCGCCACCCACTGCGACGCCGTCCTGGCCGCCTCGCCGATCGTCGGCTCGCGGGCGCAGCTGGTCTATGGCAACTCCAACTGGAGCCCGCGGGAGCTGGTCGGCGTCGGCACCAATTACCTCGTCGTGCGGAATTGGGAGGTCCACCGCGGCGGGTTCTTCACCGACCGGGACATTGCCAGCGCGGCCAAGGTCTGCGTGATCGGCCAGACGATCGTCGGCAAACTGTTTCAGACCACCAATCCGATCGGCCAGACGATCCGCATCAAGAACATCCCCTTCGAGGTGATCGGCGTGCTCGAGGCGAAAGGCGCCAACCTCGTCGGCGACGACCAGGACAACATCGTCATGGCGCCCTATACCACGGTGCGGAAGCGGCTCCAGGGCTCCAACTTCTCCAACGTCGACGTGGTTCTCGCGTCCGCCCGCTCGACGGAACTGATGGGCGAGGCCGAGCAGCAGATTCGCCAGCTCCTGCTCGAACGCCATCGGATTCCGCCCGGACAGCGCGCCGACTTCGAAGTCAAGAACACCACCGAGATCGCCAACGTCCTCCGCACGATCACCGGCACGATGACCGCCCTGCTGGCGTCGATCGCCGGCATCTCGCTGCTGGTGGGAGGCGTCGGGATCATGAACATCATGCTCGTCTCGGTCACCGAACGGACGCGCGAAATCGGCATCCGGCTGGCCGTCGGAGCGCGGAGCAGCGACATCCTCTGGCAATTCCTTGTCGAGGCCATCCTCCTGTCGGCAATCGGCGGCCTGGTGGGCTTCCTGCTCGGCTGGGGGGCGTCGACGGGCATCACGATGCTCATCAATTCCTTCACCAGCGGAACGAAGTGGCCGATCGTCGTCTCCTTCAAGGCGGCTCTGATCGCAATCCTGTTTTCCACCGGCGTGGGCATCTTCTTCGGCTTCTTTCCCGCGCTTCGCGCCAGCCGCATGGACCCGATCGAAGCCCTCCGCTACGAATAGCCGGCACACCCGGCGGCGGTGCGGGCCTTGCGGCAACGCCCGCATCGTCCAGCTGACATTGCCTGCCTTCTCCCCGCCGCGCTATAATATGGCGCCAAGTGTCGCGGCATCGCTGTCTTCCGGCCAGTCCAGGGATGCGGCGCGGATTCAACCAACGGAAGGGGTGAAGAACAGCCATGCCACGCAATCATGCGGAACCTCTGACGGCGCGCTTCTGCCTGCGCTGCCTGCCCTGCCTGCTGTTGGTCCCGGCCCTCGCGCTGGGGCAGACTTTGCCGCCTGGGCTCTCCAAGGAGGAATCGATCGTGCGGACCTCGATCTCGGTCCTCAGCGAGATCATGGCCGTGCCGGTCAGCTCGATCCCCGAGAGCATGCTCGCCGAAGCCGAGGGCCTGGCAATCATCCCCAACATGATCAAGGGCGGTTTTGTCGTCGGGGTCCGCCACGGGCGGGGGGTGCTGCTCGTCCGCGACGAGAAGAACGACTGGCACGCGCCGGTCTTCATCTCCATGACCGGTGGAAACATCGGCTGGCAGATCGGCCTCCAGGCGACCGACGTCGTCCTCGTCTTCAAGACCCGCCAGAGCGTGCAGGGGATTCTCGGCGGCAAGTTCACGCTCGGGGCGGACGCCGCGGCCGCCGCCGGACCGGTCGGGCGGCAGGCCAGCGCGGGGACCGACGGGCGGCTGAAGGCGGAAATCTACTCCTACTCGCGGAGTCGCGGACTGTTTGCCGGCGTCTCCATCGACGGGTCCGTGATCCAGATTGACCAGGCCGCCAATGCCTCGTACTATCTGCGTGCCACGCCCGGCGGACCGGTGGTCGTGCCGCCCTCGGCCGCCACGCTCGTCGGCGAGGTCACCCGGTACTGCGGCGGAGGCCAACCCCACGAGCCCAAGGTCCTGCAAACAGCCGGTCTGGCACCCCACACGGCAAGCGGCCAGGCCGACGCGATCCGCGGCCAACTGGCCCGGAAAGCCCCCCTGTTGGCGAGCCTGCTCGACCCGCAGTGGGCGGCCTATCTGGCCCTCCCCTCGGAGGTTGTCAGCGACCGGGGCCACCCGCCAATCGAGACCCTCAGCGGCTGCCTCGCCCGCTTCGAAACCGTCCATCGCACACCAGAATACGCCTCGCTCGCCCAGCGCCCCGAGTTCCAGTCGGTCTACAATCTGCTCCGGCAGTATTCCGCCGCATTGTCGCCGGCCGCCGGCCAGATGCAGCTCCCCCCGCCGCCAAAATAGAGCCCGCGGCTGGTTCTCTCTCCGCGGCTCGGGCCGGGTACCGGGCGAAATGGAACCTGATAAAGGGGACAGGCGCATTAGTGGGCAAAATGCGCGTATTGGCATATCAAACCGGTTCTTTTTGAGGGCGGCCGCGACGCTGCAGGGTTGATTTCAGCCCCAGTTGCTCCGCTGTTTGCCCGGTCCAACCCGTACTTCCGTACGCGCCTGCCGCGGCGGACACAGCGGTTAAGAACGTGGAACACCATCCCTCAGCGCGCCTCTTGCGGTTCGAGGCAGGGCTGCAACACGACCGAAATACCCCATTTTTCTCAATATATGCGCCTGTCCCCTTTATTCCCTTGCGGATCGTCGTTCCCGCCGTATTCTTCCAGCGCTCCTGGACGACGCGCCCCAGCTTGTCGAAATCGTAACGGGTGATCTGGTCGAGGCGGTCCTTCTTCCAGATCAGGTTGCCCGCCAGGTCGTAAAGATACGAGTCGGTGCCGAAACTCGTCTGCTCCGACCGGCGGCGGTGGAGGTAGTCCGAGGTGTAGTTCGTCACGTTGTCCGCCGGGTCGGTGACCTTTTTGAGGTTGCCCAGGTTATCGTATTCGAGCGCCGTGTCGGCCCCGTTGTGGAGCGTCGTCCGCGTGAGCCGGTCAAGGGCGTCGTAGTCATAGGTCGTGTAGTGGGCGAGCGGACCGGTCGCTCGCGAGAGATTGCCGAAGACGTCATACTGGTAGCTCCATGGGTCGTCGAGTCCGGCCGCGTTGAGCACGACGCTGCCGGTGCCGTCGTTCCAGTTGATCGGGTCGACCGTCTTTTTGGT
>JAAYCB010000149.1 GCA_012744395.1 Pirellulaceae bacterium | reverse complement strand
TGAAACCGATGCTCCAGCGGACCTTCGAGGCATAGGCCTTGGCGACGAGCAGCTTGCCGTGCTCCTCGCTGGCGATCGCCGCGGCCGTCCTCCTCCAACTTGCCACGGAGCGGCTTTGGGTGCCGTGTTGGACGATCCGCCGGTATTTTTCGGCCGCCTCGACGCACTTCCGCCCCTCGAACAGGTTGTGGCTCATCGGCTTCTCGACGTAGACGTCCGGGGCGCTGCCGGCGGGCCGCTGCTGGCGGGTTTGGCTCAGGCAACCTTCCCGGCTCCGGATGGGCCTTCGGCCACCTGGGACGCGTGGCCACGGCCCGCTCTGGACCAGCCTACAAGCGATCTGCAAACTCGATTACACAGGCTTCGCGAGCGGGCAGCTTCCATTCGAGTTGTCCACCTTCGCCGATTGGCAGTTCGATCGGCTCTCGGCCGCGCTCGTCGATGCGGTAAACCCGCGGCTGTTGCGAAAGGCCATAATACTGCCGGTCGATCGTGAAGGACAGCGAAAGCGTCTCATCAGCGAGGCTGGCCAGGACCAGGGCGACGTCGCCATCCGCCGCCCGCCAGGCCCCGGCAAGTGCCAGGGGGATCGACTTCCGCGACGAGGTCAAGCGGCTCTTCTGCCCCGCGTAGATCGACAGCCGCGAGAAGTCCGCGACAACGTGCGGGGCGTTCAGCTCGGGCGGGCGGAGGAACTCGCCGTGGAGCAGGTACTTGGTCGCCCGGCTTCGCACCCGCGCCAACCGCGCGAGGTAGTCGATCTCCTCGGCGCGCTGCTTGAGCAGGGCCGGCCGGAAATTGGCCAGGGTGGGCTGCTGCCCCCAGACGAACGTCCGGGCCTGCTCCAGGTAGAACTGCCGCGAGAACTTCCGATCCAAGAGGGCCAGGGGCTCGGCCGGGGCAAACTCGGCCGGCCAGAGTTCGTCGTAAGGGGGCATCACGAGCGACGAGTAATTGCCGTAGATCACGGCATACGGATGGTAGACGGCGTGAAAGAACGGAATCACCTCCCAGGGATTTTCGGCCGACGAGTAACGCTCCTTGCTGACTTCGAGGGCCAGCATCAGGTCCAGGTACGGGAGCCAGGCCTCGCCGCAGCCCTCGCCCGACAGGACAATCGATCGCTCGCCGCGGCAGCGGTCGCGGATATCTTCCGAGAGGGCCCGGAAACCTTCGATCCATGAGTTGCCCCCGCCCAGGGGATGGCCATGATCCGGGTCGAAGCAGGGCTTGTGGCTACAGGCCTGATCCATGTAGATGCCGTCGACCCGCAAGTCGCGGAACGCCTCCTCGGCCAGGCTGGCGTACTTGTTGCGCCAGAACGGCGTCGCCAGGCACATCGAGACCAGCGCTTTGCCGGTGAAGATGTTGTAGACCTCCGGGCGGATTTTCCCATCCTGGGCTTTGACGGCGAACCGCTCCGCGCCTTCGTCAACCCAGCTCTTGGTGCTCAATCCCCACGCCCGCTGGTTCATGTAGACCAGCATCCGCAGACCGTCGTCGTGGGCTGCTGCTACCGCCCGCCGGAAGGCCTCCGTCCCTTCGCGCGGCGGCAGGTATTCGGGGAAGCCGATGTCGTACGGGCAGCCGTGCCACCAATGCCAGAAGACCCGCACCGGCAGGCCCAGTCGCGATTGGAGTGCGGCGGCGGGCGGGAGCACGCCCGGCGATGCGCCTCGATTCCACTGCCAGAGACCGGTTTCCAGCACCCACGCGGGAACCAGGCCGCGCCGCAGCCGGCTTTCCAGGGCCCAGGGCTGGCGGACCGCCCACGCGCGATAACGTTCGGCAGCCGTGATCCAGTCGCCGCGGAACACCCCGAGTGACACGCGGTAAGGAACCGCGTAGCGCGGCCCCTCGCCGGCCGCCCCCAACGGATAGTGGATCACCTCGTGGTGCACGTCGCCGCCGGCCGTCCCCCAAAAGGCAAACGTCTTGCGATTGGCGGCCGCATCGTCGCACGACGTCGCCAGCCCGCATCCGCCGTCCCGGTAGTAGGCCAGGCATTGCAGCGAGAGCACGCCCGGATAATCCCAGGCCAGCCGGCGCCCGCGCCCCCCCGGGCCGCCGAGCGTCTCGCGCGGATCGGCCAACTGCTGCCCCATCCAGATGGGCACGGCAAGCCGTTCCTCGGTCTGCCGACGGAGGCCGAAGAGCCGCGGAAAACGGATCCCCTCCAGGCCGACCTCGGCCGGTTTGTCCACGGAGATTCCCCAATGGCTGACCGGCTCGCCGCCCTCCAGTTCAACAATCACCTCCACGCGAACCCCCGCGGCGCCGGCGGACGAAAAATCCTCCCACGTCAGCCGCAGCCGGTTCTGATCGGGGGAAACAGCCGCGCAGCGGAAGGTTGCCGCTTGCTCCGGCTGGAGCACGATCTTCTGTCCGTCGCGCGACAACTCCAATTGCCAGAGTCCTCCGGCCGATTCGCCATCGCCCACGTGATTGTGCTTCGCGAGAACATCCTCCAGTGCCAACAGTCTTCCATCTTGCCGATCCACGCTGACGCGCAGCAGCTGATTCTGGATGGACACCGTCGCGGCATCGCCCGCGGTTTGCTCTCCGGCAGCCGGGCGAACCGGGCTGGTGGCCGGCAACAGCGCGGCCGCCAGCGCCGCCAATACATAGCGGCGAAGCCGCATCTGCGCCCAACCAGATCTGCAACAGGTCTGGAGAGGAGGCAAGCCTGTCGTAGGGCGTGACAATTGGCGGCTCGCCGGCTCGGTGCGGCGCGCCACGGGAGGCCGTCTGGAACTGGGCACTTCGATTCCCCTTTTCTGATGAAGTGGGCACGGTTCACAACTCAATTCTTCAAGGCCCAAAGTTCAGAATTCTGCTGCTCGCAATCGAAGGCCGAGATCTGCCCGCTCTTGGCCATGGAAAACTGAGCGTTGAACCTGGACTTGAAGTGGACAGGGAGATGGCAGGGCCTCCTACGTCACGGGCTGGAGGTTGCTGATCCAGGCTGCAAACGACTTGTCCCAGGCCTTGATCGCCTGTCTGGCCGATTCCAGGACGCGTGGCTGGGTCAGGTTCCAGATCTCCGCGCCGGTCCGGCCGGCCTCGTCGATGGCGTGCAGCGTGTCGACCCACGACGCGAGTCGGGCCGGATTCTTCGGCTCGGCAAACGAGGCCGCCACTTCGTAAAGCGCCCCGGAGGACAGTTCGACGACCGCCCGCAACGCCCGATCGGCGGTGGCCGCGGCGTCGGCACGGGGAAACCGGGCAAGCTGAATCCCGCCGGAAATGGCCGGCCGGTCTGGCTCGGGCGGCGGGAATCCGAGGACTGCCCCCTCCACCGCGCCGGGATTCAGGTTGACCCAGAGTTCGGGCGGCCTGGGCCGGGCCGCGGCGCCGATTCGCGCTGTGGCGTACGCCTGGACCCAACCTCGCTGCACGTGGTGGCACGCCGCAGCCAGCGTGTAGGCGACAACGATCCCGCCCAGACCTTCGCGCGGCAGGCAATAGCCCTCGCCGCCCGCCTCGCGCCCGACTGGCGAAAACACCCGCTGCAAGTTCTTGGCGAATTGCGGGTGGCTCGGATCCAGCCGGCTCCGCTGGGCATACTCGGTCGCCAGGCCATCGATCCAATCAACCAGTTTGCTCGGCATCTTCAGCGGCGCCAAGTCAAGGTTCCACTCGTCGGCCACGGCGTTGTGAATCCTGCGGGCGAGCCGGCCCAGGCTCCTCGACGTCAGCCGCCAGTGCCCCCGCCCGTACCCGACCCACCATTGCTCCGAAGCGATCGGCTGGGCCACCGCGCCGGTGGTGATGAAGAACACGCCCCGTTGGAGCTTGCCCGCCTCGTCGTATTCGGCGTTGTAGATGATCGTCCGGCTCCGGCGTTTGCCCTGAAACAGCGGAAAGGCGTGGGGCCGGTTCAACTTGTGGCCGAACACGATATGCACCCGCTGGTGGATTTCAACCACCTCTTCAAGCAAGGACACCATCGCCTCGATCCAAAGTCGCCGCTGCTGTCTCATGGCATCACGGCCCGCTGCAAGGAGACTTGTCCCGCCACCCTTGTGACTCTACCATCCGGGCGGCCAGCGGACAATCCGGCCCGTGAACACGGGGGACCCTGAGATCGAAAGCACTTGCGAATGCCGGAGTGACCAACGGTTGCAGAAGCTCCAGCCGCCGTTCAGAGCCCGTGCTTCAATTGCCGCAGGTCCTGCGTCACGGCGGATCGGAAGTCGGCCTCGACTCGATCCGCGAACGGCGACACGCTTGGCTCGTATCGATTGGG
>JAAYCB010000148.1 GCA_012744395.1 Pirellulaceae bacterium | reverse complement strand
CGACGGAATAACTTGCCAGCGCGGATCTTGTATCGTAGAATCGGGGCATTCCGATTGGCCGAGAGGCCGGTCGATGGATCGCGCCGGAGTGGCGGAATGGCAGACGCGCTGGACTCAAAATCCAGTGGCCGCAAGGCTGTGTGGGTTCAAGTCCCACCTCCGGTACTGATTGCCCCACAGGTGGTTGCGTCGCCTGTCGCGGGTCCTCCTCTATTGGCAACGCGGGCGCTGCCACTTTCGGCCCGCGCAAATTTTGTTCCCCAAGGATCGTTGAACACCGCCCGATCGCGAATCGTCGAAATCCTGCGGACACGTCCACCGGAGCGGCACGAACAACTTTTCAGCCAGATTGGCGGCATGACCGCCTGGAATGCCAGGCATCGAACCACCTGAACGCGAAGTCAAGGAGAGGCAACCAACATGATCAGCAAGAAAATGGCAGATGCCCTGAATCTGCAAATGAACCGCGAGTTCTTCAACGCCCGGCTGTACCTGTCGATGGCGGCGTTTTTCGAGGCGCTGAATATGCCGGGCGCCGCGAAGTGGATGGAGGCACAGGCGGACGAGGAAACCGGCCACGCGATGCGCCTCTACAATCATCTTCGCGATCGCGGAGCGCGGATTTTGCTTGGGGGGCTGGAACCGCCTCCCATGCAATGGGACAGCCCACTGGCCGCGTTCGAGGCCGCCTACGAGCACGAGTGCGAGGTCTCCCGGCAATTCGACGAGCACCTGACCTTTGCGCAGGCGGAGAAGGACCACGCGACCGCCGTCTTTCTCCAGTGGTTCATCAACGAGCAGGTGGAGGAAGAGGCGACCGTGGGTGGAATCGTCCACAGGATCAAGCTGATCGGCGACCATAAGGGCGGTCTGTTCATGCTCGATCGCATGCTGGGCGAACGCAAGGCGGACTGACAACGCCACAAACGAATTGGATTGGCGCGGCGGATATTCTCGCCCAGCCCTCGATGACTACGGTTCGCAACTGGTTCGGTCGTACGATGGGCTGGTTGATCGTGCATCCGTAGGAGTCCCACGATGCGCAGGAGAGCCCATTGCATTGTCGCCCTTCTCGTTCTTGGGGCCAGCATCACGATGATCAGGACGCTGGCGGCGGCCGACTGGCCTACCTATTGCCACGACCTGGCGCGGAGCGGCGTGACGGACGAGACCCTTTCCGCCCGGTTGCATCCCCAATGGGTGTACAAGGCCCCGCATGCCCCCATCCCAGCCTGGCCTGAACCCGGCAGGGAGTTGAATCGCCTGGCGTTCGATTATGCTTACGAGATTACGGCGGCAGGCGGGTTGGTCTATTATGGCTCTTCGGCGGATCACAAGGTCTATGCAATCGAGCTTGAGAGCGGGCTGCCGCGGTGGAGTTTCTTCACGGAAGGACCCGTCCGATTCGCCCCGACGATCGAAGCGGGACGCGTCTTCGCCTGTTCGGACGACGGTTGGCTGTATTGCCTTTCCGCCGAAGACGGGACGCTGTTGTGGCGGTTCCGCGGCGGGCCGAAAGACGAACGGATGCTTGGCAACGGCCAGATGATCTCGCGCTGGCCACTCCGCAGCGGCGTTGCGGTTGAAGGGGAAACGCTCTACTTCTCGGCCGGCATGTGGCCGAACGAAGGCGTCTACGTGTACGCACTCGATGCCGAGAACGGGGAAGTTCTGTGGAAGAACGAAACCAGCGGAACCGACTACCGAGCTCAACCGCACCCCCCCGCGGTTGCCGTGACCGGGGTGGCGCCGCAGGGATGCCTGCTCGGGCACGAGGGACAGATCTTCGTCCCCACGGGGCGCAACGTCCCGGCCGCGTTTGATCGCCTTACCGGGAAATTGCTTTACTACCACAGCCGGCCGGCGACCTGGGGAGACCGTTGGGGAGGAACCTGGAACATGCTCTCCGGCGGACTCCTGTTCAGTTGGCGCTGCCACGTGGCGCCAGACTCCGACGTTCGAGTGGGTGAGTTCCAGTGGCACAAAGACGACGGCCTGATCGCCTTCGATGCCAAGACGGGCGACGTCCGGCGGGATTTCCCGGGAAAGCGGCGAGCTGTTGTCCACGATGGCACGCTCTACATGGCCGGAAGCGGCCGAATCGACGCTTACGATTTCGACGCCTGGACTCAAGGCGCCAAACCGTCCGACTGCGTCAAGTGGTCCGTTCCGCACGTTCCGACCTATGCGGGCGTTGATGCCGTGACCGGCGCGACGGTCACGGGAGGTCCCTACGGTCGGGCCTATGCGATGATCCTGGCCGGCGGCACACTTGTGGTCGGCGGGAACGGAAGCGTCACCGCGCTGGCCGCGGATACAGGCCGGTTCATTTGGGAGGATCAAACCTCAGGGCAGGCGCGGAGCCTTGCCGTGGCCGACGGCAGGCTGCTGGTAAGCACGACCACGGGCCAGATCACCTGTTACGGGTCCGTGGCCGTCAGCCAGCCTCGCGTTGTCTCCTCGGAAGCCCGCACTCCCGTGCCTGAAGGCGGCGAATCGGACTCGTCCGGCGCGGACCTGGCTCGCCGCATCCTCGACGAGACCGGCAAGAAGGCCGGCTACTGTCTCGTGCTGGGGGCCGGGGACGGCCGCTTCCTGAACAGCCTGGCGGAGCAGTCGGACCTGAAAATCTGCTGCCTGGAGCCCAACGCCGAGGCGGTTGCGTCGGCGCGACGCATCCTCGACCAAGCCAAACGCTACGGCGTGCAGGTTGTCGTGCATCACGCCGCGCTGGCCGACGTAGCCTATCCTGAGTATTTCGCCGATCTGATCATTCTCCACGGCGGCGCCGCACCGGGGCTCAGGGAGCTTTCCGCCGAACGTGTCTACCGCGTTCTCCGTCCCCATGGCGGAACCATCTACGCCGCCACGGATGGAATGACGAGGCGGCCGGATGTGGTCAGCAAGTGGCTCCTGGAAGGAAAGGTGCCCGCGGATGAAATCACCACGTCCGCGGACACGGTCCGAGTCGTGCGCGGCAGGCTTCCCGGGGCCGGGGATTGGACCCATCAGTACGCCGATGCGGCGAAGAGCGGGTGCTCGACCGACCGGCGCGTCCGCTTACCGCTAAAGCTGCTCTGGTTCGGTGACCCAGGACCTGCCAGGATGATCGCACGCCATTGGAAAGGCCCGGCCCCGCTGTGCGTCAACGGCCGGATGTTCGTGATCGGCCAGTACAGCCTGATGGCGGTCGACGCCTACAATGGGCGACTCTTGT
>JAAYCB010000147.1 GCA_012744395.1 Pirellulaceae bacterium | reverse complement strand
CACTCCCGCTTCCGCTAGGCCTGCCCCGGTCCAAAACAGAAAGCCTTGCGTAACTCGTTGCTACGCAAGGCTTTTCGTTCACTGGGGAACAGGGACTTGAACCCCAACTAACTGATCCAGAGTCAGTCGTGCTACCGATTACACCATTCCCCAACGCTGATTGACCACAGCCCTGGCGGTGTTCTGCAATCAACCCTACATTGATGTATAGGCGGCACCGGCCTGTTCGTCAAGGCCTTTCCCGTGGGCGGTTGACTCCCGGCGCGGCCACGGCTTAGAATCTGATCCGTTCTACCGTTCAAATCCCACGTTCATTTACATCTTAATGTGGGCCATTTGAGTACCCCTCAGAGGGGTGGCGCGGGCTCTGCGTCTGTCCTTCAATCACAAATCGGGGGCCAATCAGTAGCATGGCTGTTTTACGAGTTGTTCAAGGGCCGAACCCTGGGAAAATCTATAGCCTCGAACGCGACAAGATGGTGCTCGGGCGGCACCCCAATTGCGACATCGTTCTGGAGGTGGGCGCGGTCAGCCGCGAACACGCCCAATTGATCCGCTCCGGCGACAACTACTTTCTCGAGGACCTCAAGAGCCGAAACGGCACCTTTCTGAACAACGAAGCGGTCGACGGGCGACGCAAGCTTCACGAAAAGGACCAGATCCGCATCTGCGACCTGGTGTTCATGTTCCACCTCGGTTCGCCCGAGGTGACGATCGACCGGCCGGAGAATCTGGAACAAGGCACGGCGGTCGGCGCCATGCTGGTCGACGACGAGAGCCTGGGAACGAAATCCACGATCACATCGAAGATCGATTTTTCCGCCGGCCGAACCGGGCTGCTCCTGAAGGTCAACGCCGAGACGAAGCTCAAGGCCGTGCTGGAGATCCTCCAGGCCTTGGGCCGCGCCATCGCGCTCGACGACGTGCTCCCCAAGATTCTCGACGGGCTGTTCACGGTGTTTGTCCAGGCCGATCGCGGATTCGTCGTCCTCAAAGACAAGGACACCGGAAAGCTGATCCCGCGGGCGACCAAGCACCGCCGCGCCGACGACGAAGAGCAAATCCGCATCAGCCGCACGATCATCAACAAGGTGATGCAGGACAAGGAGGCGATCCTCTCGGACGATGCCACCTCGGACTTCGGGACCCAGAGCATTGTCGATTACCAGATTCACTCGATGATGTGCGTTCCCCTGATGAGCACCGATGGGGAGGTTCTCGGGGCCCTGCAAATCGACACGCACGATCTGCTCCACCGCTTCGGGGAAGACGACCTGGAGTTGCTGGCTAGCGTGGCGATTCAGGCCGCGATTGCCGTCGAGAACGCCCAACTCCACGAAGTGGCGGTGCGCGAAGCGGCGATCAAGCGCGACTTGGACTTGGCCTCGAAGGTCCAGCGGGGATTCCTCCCCGACAAGGCGCCGGACGTGCCGGACTACGAGTTCTTCCACTATTACTTTCCGGCCAGGACGATCGGCGGCGACTTCTTCGACTATGTCTGTCTCCCGGATGGCCGCGTGGCGATCGTGCTGGCCGACGTGTCGGGCAAGGGGATCTCCGCCGCGCTGCTCGTCGCCAAGCTGTCTTCCGAAATCCGGCTCTGCCTGCTGAGCGAACCGACGCCGGAGCAGGCGATGGCGCGGCTGAATACGATTTTCTGCGACGCCCGCTGGGAGGACCGGTTTGTGACCGTGGTGATGATGATCCTTCACCCCCGCGCGCACGAGGTCTGCATCGTCAACGCCGGCCACATGGCCCCGCTCTTGCGCCATCCCGACGGCACCGTGGAACCGATCGCCCAGGAACTCAGCGGCCTGCCGATCGGAGTCGCCGACGGAATCGAGTTTGAACCCTACACGATGAACATGGCGATCGGCGATTCGCTGTTCGCCTACACGGATGGGATTCCCGACGCGGAGAGCATCCGCGGGGAGTTTTTCGGCACCGACCGGCTGCTTGCTGAACTGGGCGGCAAGTCGTTCGAGAACGTGCAGAACATGGGCAAACACATCATCGAGCAGGTCGGCCGCTTCGCCGGCAGCCAAGCGCAGACCGACGACATGTGCGTGACGCTGTTCGGCCGCACCGGGTGAGGCGCGCAGGTCACCGTGCAGGCGGGGCGGAAGTCGGTTGGCTGAATTCCCGGTCCGCACCAGATTGCCGCCCGCCGCCTCCGGCCCGGTTGCGCGAATGCCGTGCTCAAGCCCCGGTCGGCGGCCAGGGGTGCGGAGGCAGTGCCCTGGCGCGGCGGTTCCCGCCAGGCGGCGCGCGGCCGATGGGATTCAGTTCGCGGGCGGAAATGCCCGCCCAGGGCGCTCGACATTGGGACGGGAAAGACATCAGGGGGCCGGCCGCGGATGCCGGATCAAAAGGAGGATGTGATGGTCAAGAAGCTTTGCTGCTGTGTGGGTCTGGCCGTCTTTGTGGCGTTGATCGCAGACGCCCCGGCGGCCGAGGTGGGCAAGAGTGCGCCCCCAGAAACGCAACGCTCCGAATGGGAATTGGCGTGGAGTGACGAGTTCGAGCAGGATGTGCTGGATGACGCCAAGTGGACGCGTTGCGCTCGCGGCACGTCTGACTGGAACAACACGATGTCGGATCATCCGCGCTTGTTGAAAATCGAGAATGGCGTGCTTTATCTGCTGGGGATCGTCAACGACACGGGAGATGCGCCGCCTTACCTGACGGCCGGCCTGAACAGCAAGGGGAAGTTCGCCTTCAAATATGGCAAAGTGCAGATTCGCGCGCGGTTCAAGAACGCTCAAGGCGCGTGGCCGGCGCTGTGGATGCTGGGTGCGAAAGAGAGATGGCCGGCCTGTGGCGAGATCGACCTGATGGAACACCTGAACTTCGACGACAAGGTCTATCAGACGGTGCATTCCGAATACACCCTCAAGATTGACAAGACAAACGACCCGAAAAAGGGCGGTACAGCCAAAATCAACCGCGATGGCTGGAACACCTACGGCTGCGAGTGGGATGCGAGCAAGATCGTCTTCACCGTGAATGGCGAACCGACCCACACCTATCCGCGTGTGCCGGAGAAAGGCGCCGAGCAATGGCCTTTTGACCAGCCTTTCTACTTGATTCTCTCCATGCAGATCGGCGGCAAATGGGTCAACGGCTCGGGCCCGACCAACCCGGAGGATTACCCCGCTTGGCTGGCAGTGGACTGGGTACGCGTCTCTGAAAAGAGAATCGTCGAACATCCTGCGGCCGCCCCCGGGGAACCCTGAAAAGACCAAGTCCCGGAGAGGGTGTCTACTCCCGTCCGGGACGCAGCGGGCGGGCTGCCCGATCCCTCGGCCGCCCTTTGCCCAAGGCTGATTCCCGGCACGCTGGCGACGCGGCTTCCCGCCGCCACGCACCGCCGCCGGCCACCTCCCGCGCTGGTCGGCCAAACGACTCAATTCCCGGACGCCGCGGACACGATGACCACTGCCAGCCTCACCCCACGGGAAAACCTGCGGCGCCTGTTGGACGGCCAGGCCGGCGCCTGGCTGCCGTTCTCGCTGGACATCGGCTCCCAGCCGGGGTTGAGCGGTCCGGTGATGCGGGCCTTCTTCGAGCGGACCGGCGGCAGCGACGCGGGCGAGCACTTCGGCGCCGATGTGCGCTGCTGCTCCGTTGCGGCGGTGTTCGGCGGCGACGATCCCGGCAGATTCCACGCGAGCCTGCCGCCGGGCGTGACCTTCGACGAGTGGGGCAACGCCCATTGGGCTGGCGGGGCGGAGGGGACGGTGGACCACATGCTGCCGGCCGCGGCATTCGCCCGGACGGTCCGCGATCTGGAGCGGCTGCCGCCGCCGTTGATCCAGCCGCCGGACCTGGCGCGGATCGAGGCCTTCCACGCGGCGGGCTACCCGGTTTTTGGCTACGCGGGCAGCATCTACGAGTGGTCGTGGTGGCTCCGCGGCATGGAGCGGTTCATGATCGACCTGGTGACCGATCCGGCGATGGCCGAAGCGGTGATCCAGAAGATCGCCGCGCACACCGCGCGGCTGGCCCTGGCCTCCGCCCGGGCTGGAATCGACGTCCTCTGCTTCTACGACGACGCGGGGATGCAGACCGGCATGCAGATCTCGCCGCAACTCTGGCGGCGGTTCATCAAGCCGGCGTGGCAAGGCGTGCTCGACTGCCTTCGGGCGGAGTCGCCCGAGGCGCGGTTCTTCCTGCACAGTTGCGGCCGGATCACGCCGATCGTGGGCGACCTCGTCGAGCTCGGGTTCCACATCCTCCACCCGATCCAGCCCGAGTGCATGGATTTCGCGGGGCTCTACCGAGAACTGGGGGCGCGGACGCTGCTGGCGGCCACCGTCTCCAGCCAGAAGACGTTTCCCTTCGGCTCGCCGGAAGAGGTCCGCCGCCAGGTCCGCCGGCTCGCCGAGATCGTCGGACCTTCACGCCGGGCGGTCCTGATGCCGTCGAATGTGATCCAACCGGAGACTCCCTGGGAAAATGTCGTGGCGTTCGCCGAAGAGGCCCGGGCGATCCGGTAGGGTGGTCCGAAGGTGCCGATACTCTGAAGCCGAACAGGGTTGCGATATAATCGGGTCGAGGTCGATTCTCGAAGCGGACAAGGGGACAGACAAGTAGGAGCCTGAGGCGATGCGTGGAATGGCTGTCTTGCTGGCGATGATTCTGGGAGGGGTCTGCCTGCCGCCGGTTGCGCGAGGTGGGCCCGCCGCGCCCGACGACTTGCGCTGCGAGGGGCTGGTCGACCCGCTGGGCATCGATCGGGCGGAGCCGCGGCTGTGCTGGACGATTCCGCCCGGCGAGCAGGGCTTGGCGCAGACGGCGTACCAGATTCTCGTGGCCGACTCCCCGGCCGGGCTGGCCGCCGGCCGCGGCAACCTCTGGGACTCGGGCAAGGTCGAATCGGACCGGTCGCAGTGGGTCGCCTATGCCGGCCAACCACTGGCGAAGGGGTCGCGCTCGTGGTGGAAGGTCCGCGTCTGGGACCAGACCGGCGTGCCCTCGCCGTGGAGCGCGTCGGCCTGGTTCACGGTGGGGCCACTCTCGGCGTCGGACTTCCGCGGCGAGTGGATCGGCGCCGGCTGGATGAAGAACAACGAGGGGCCGCTTCCCTGGCTGCGCAAGACGATCGAGTTGGAGGAGGCCCCCGTCGCGGCCACGGCCTACGTCTGCGCCCTGGGTTACTACGAGCTCTACGTAAACGGCCGCAAACTGGGCGACGACGTGCTCAGCCCGGCGGTTTCGGACTATGGGAAGCGCGGGCTTTACCGGGCCCACGACCTCAGCGGTCGGCTCGTCAAGGGACGCAACTGCATCGGCCTGTGGCTGGGGCGGGGCTGGTCGACCGGCACGCTGAAGAAGGCGGGCGGCGGCGGCCCGATGGTCAAGGCTGAGCTGAGCCTCGCGTTCGACGGTTCCGCTCCCCTGGCGATCGCCACGGACACGACCTGGAAAGCGCGGCCCAGCCACATCACTCCGCTGGGCCGGGGCACGAGCGGCAGCTACGGCGGGGAACTGGTCGAGGCGGAGAAGGAGATCGCCGACTGGAGTGCGGCGGATTACGACGACTCGGGCTGGCAGCCGGCAACGGTCCATCATCCGCCGACCCCGATCATCGCCGCGCAGATGATGGAGCCGAACCGGCTGCTCGACGAAGTGCACCTGGCGGCGGTCAGACCGATCGGCGGCGGGTTTGTGCTCGACATGGGCCGCAACTACACCGGCTGGTTCGAGTTGGCCCTGCCCGACGACATCGCGCGCGGAACGAAGATCGAGATCGAGTTTGCCGACAAGCAATTCGCCAACGGCGGCTTCCAGACCTACGGCCAGCGGAGCGTATACGTGGCGCGGGGCGGCGGCGGCGAGCGGTTCCGCAACCGCTTCAACTACGCGGCGTTCCGCTACGCGATCGTGAAGGGCCTGCCGCGGGCGCCGAGACCGGATGAGGTCAAGGGCCGGCTGATCACCACGGGCTACGAGTCGGGCTCGACCTTTTCCTGCGACAACCAGTTGCTCAACGAAATCCACGGCATGATCTGCTGGACCTACAAGTGTAGTCGGGTATCCAACAGATTGTTGGCCATTGAAGGGTATTGAATTCTCCGAGGTTTTCGCTATCCTGACTGTTGAACGTGCTACAAACGTATTGAATCCCATGGAACCAAGTGTAGCACGAACGTAGAACCAACAGCAAAAACAGGGGTTGCAAGATGGCGAAAACCAAGCGGCTCGTGTTCAACAAAGGCAACCTGGACCGGCTGCCGGCTCCCGAGTCCGGCCGCGTCTACCACTACGATGCGAAAGTCCGCGGCCTGGCCGTGTGTGTCACGTCCACCGGCTCGAAGGTCTTTTACCTCTACTGCCGGATGGACCGGAAGCCGACGCGGTACCGGATCGGCGCTTGGCCGGAGGTCTCTGTGGCACAAGCGCGGGACATCGCCATGAAGCGGCTGGCCGAGGTGGT
>JAAYCB010000146.1 GCA_012744395.1 Pirellulaceae bacterium | reverse complement strand
GCTTTCCGCTTTCCGCTTTCCGCTTTCCGCTTTCCGCTTTCCGCTTTCCGCTTTCCGCTTTCCGCTTTCCGCTTTCCGCTTTATGATCCTTCTCTCCGTTGTCATACCGGCCTATAACGAAGCGCAACGGCTGCCGCCGTACCTGGATGCGATCCGCCGGTATGGCGAGGGCGTCTTCGCCGATCGCTACGAGGTGATCGTTGTCGACGACGGCAGCACGGACGGCCTCGACGAGGTGCTCCGCCATGCCGCGGAAGGATTCGCCAGGCTGCGGACAATCCGCCATCCGAAGAACCGCGGCAAGGGGGCGGCGGTCCGGACCGGGGCCCTCGCGGCGGCCGGCCGCTGCGTGCTGTTTGCCGATGCCGATGGCGCTACGCCGATCGAGGAAGAACGCCGGCTGCGGAGCCTGATCGAGTCGGGCGCCGATCTGGCAGTCGGATCACGGCGGATCGCCGGCGACGTGGTGTGCCAGCGGCACGCCATCCGCCGCCTGGTCGGCGCGGCGTTCGCCCGGCTGGCCCAAACGGCCCTGCGGGTTTCCGTGAGCGATCCGCAGTGCGGATTCAAGATGTTTCGCCGCGAAGTCGCCCAAGAGCTGTTTTCCCGGAGCCGGGAAGACGGCTACTACTTCGACCTGGAACTGCTGATTCTGGCCGAGCGTCTTGGCTACCGGGCGGCCGAAGCCCCGATCCAATGGTCCGAGCAGCCTGGAAGCCGGTTGAGCTTTTCCGCCGCACTGGGGGGCATGTGGGGTGCCTTTCGCCGGTTGCGGGGGCTGCGGCGCTAGAGCGTCCGGGGGGCTGTCTCCCCCCGAGCCGGCCGAAAAATCGACCCGTCTCCGGGGCATCCCGGTTGGAAAATCGGCGGCAAAGCGGCTATCTTGAAGGATTCCGGTTCAGCAGAACAGGCCGGCCGCTCTTGGCCGCCGACCGCGTGTTTCGGCCTGGCAACCGGCGGACCGGTCTTCCTTGAGACTTGCTGATTCACTGATTAGATTCTCAGAAGGAGAGGCCTCAATGCGTTCCATGATTCTGGGACTTGCCCTTGGACTGTGCGTGGCGCCGCTGGCCGGCGCCGAGGAAGCCAAGGAGCCCCTCAAGACGGAAATCCCCGCGGAAGTCCTGGCCGGCACGCCGCCCGACGTGCTCGCCCTGCTGTTCCCCGAGTTGGAGCCCCTGCCGGAAGGCAAACCGGCGGATTTCCTCGTCCCCAAGGGCACGGTGAATCTCGCGCTGAACAAGAAGGTCACCGCCAGCGACACCCGACCGCTGATCGGCAAGCTCGAATTCATCACCGACGGCCGCAAATCGGGCGACGAAGACGCCTATGTCGAGCTGGCCCCGATGATCCAGTGGGTGCAGATCGATCTTGAGCAGCCGTCCGAGATCTACGCCGTCTATCTCTGGCACTACTTCCGCGAAGCGCGAGGCTATCACGACGTGGTCGTCCAGGTGTCCGACGACGCCGAATTCAAGGCCGGCGTCCAAACCGTCTACAGCAACGACCAGGACAACTCGCTGAAACTGGGCATCGGCAAGAGCCGCCCGTACATCGAGACGTTCCGGGGCAAGTTGATCGACGCCAAGGGCGTCACGGCCCGCTACGTGCGGGTCTACAGCAATGGCAACACGGCGAACGATCTAAACCACTACATCGAAGTCGAAGTCTTCGGCAAGCCCGTGAAAAAATAGAGGGACAAGACGATGACCGTTTCTGGCAAGACCAACGGGCGTCCGAGCGCCGGTTCCGTTTCGCGCCGCGGCTTTCTGGCGGGCGCGTCGGTGGCGGCGGCGGCGGTGATCGCGCCGCAGGCCGCCCGAGGCTACCAGGCCAATTCCAAGGTGCGGATCGGCCTGGCCGGCTGCGGCGGCCGGGGCACTTGGATCGCCGGCCTGTTCCAGCAGCATGGCGGATACGAGCTGGCCGCGGTGGCCGACTACTTCCAGGACCGGGTCGACAGGTGCGGCGAGAAGTTCGGCGTCGCCCCGTCGCGCCGCTTCCCGGGCTTGAAGGGCTACCAGCGGATGCTCGACTCCGGCATCGACGCCCTGGTGATCGAGTCGCCGCCCTACTT
>JAAYCB010000145.1 GCA_012744395.1 Pirellulaceae bacterium | reverse complement strand
GCTATCATGTCGGACCGCAGTGGCGCTCCGAGCGCGGGGCAAGGCCACGCGGCTATCATGTCGGACCGCAGTGGCGCTCCGAGCGTGGGGCAAGCCCACGCGGCTATCATGTCGGACCGCAGTGGCGCTCCGAGCGCGGGGCAAGCCCACGCGGCTATCATGTCGGACCGCGGCGGCGGGGCGAGCGCGGGGCAAGGCGCACGCGGCTATCGGCGGATGGTGGATTCGGCTTTCTCGTAGGCCGTGATCTTGTCTTCGTGCGCGAGCGTCAGGCCGATGTCGTCGAGCCCGTTGAGCAGGCAGTGGCGGCGGAAATCGTCGACTTCAAACGCGATTTTCAGCCCCTCGGGGCCGGTGATCGTGCGCGTCTGGAGGTCGACGGTCAGCTCGCAGCCGGGGCTGGCCGCGACGCGGGCGAAGAGGTCGTCGATCACTGCCTCGCCGAGCCGGATCGGCAACATGCCGTTTTTGAAGCAGTTGTTGAAGAAGATGTCGGCGAAGCTTTCCGCGAGGATCGCGCGGAAGCCGTATTGTTCGAGGGCCCAGGGGGCGTGCTCGCGGCTGGAGCCGCAGCCGAAGTTCTTGCGCGCCACGAGGATGCTGGCGCCGCGGTAGCGGGGCTGGTTGAGCTCGAAATCGGGGTTGTCCGTGCCGTCGTCGCGGTACCGCCAGTCGAAGAAGAGGAACTCGCCGAAGCCGGTCCGCTCGATCCGCTTGAGGAACTGCTTGGGAATGATCTGGTCGGTGTCGACGTTCGACCGATCCATCAGGGCAACCAAACCGGTGTGTTTTGTAAAGGGGCGCATGGCGGGTTCTCTTTTCTCTTGGGCCGCCGCGGAGAGGGCGGGGCGGCGGCCGTGAAGCTGTCACTTATATTGCCAGTGGCGGATGTCGACGAAGTGGCCGGCGACGGCGGCGGCGGCGGCCATGGCGGGGGAGACGAGGTGGGTCCGCCCCCCCTTGCCCTGCCGGCCCTCGAAATTCCGGTTGCTGGTGGCGGCGCAGCGCTCGCCGGGTTCGAGCCGGTCGGGATTCATCGCCAGGCACATGCTGCACCCCGGCTCGCGCCACTCGAGCCCGGCGGCGAGGAAAATCTTGTCGAGCCCCTCCGCTTCGGCCTGTTTTTTCACCAGGCCGCTGCCGGGGACGACCATCGCGCTGACGCGGTCGGCCGCCTGGTAGCCGCGGACCACCTTGGCGGCCGCGCGGAGGTCCTCGATCCGCCCGTTCGTGCAGGAGCCGATGAAGACGCGGTCGATCTGGATCGACTCGATCGGCGCGTGCGGGGCCAGGCCCATGTATTTCAGGGCCAGCTCGGCCGCCTTGCGGTCCGTTTCGTCGTTAAACTCGGCGGGATCGGGGACGCGGCCGGTGACATCGGCCACCTGGCCCGGATTGGTTCCCCAGGTGACTTGCGGCTCGATCTGGGCGGCGTCGAACGCCTCGGAGCGGTCGTAGACGGCGCCGGGATCGCTGGGAAGCTGGCGCCATTGGGCGACGGCCGCGTCGAAATCCTTGGGGGCGAACGGTCGGCCGCGGAGGTATTCGAAGGTGGTTTCGTCGGGCGCGACGAGGCCGGCCCTGGCGCCCGCCTCGATCGACATGTTGCAGACGGTCATCCGCTCTTCCATCGAAAGGGCTCGGATGGCTTCGCCGGTGTACTCGATGCAGTGCCCGGTGCCGCCCTGGGTGGAAATCTTGCCGATCACGTGGAGGATCAGGTCCTTGGCGGTGACGGCGTCGGCGAGGCGGCCGCGGACGCGGATTTCGAGGGTTTTGGGTTTGTATTGGAGGAGCGTCTGGGTGGCCAGGACGTGTTCGACTTCGCTGGTGCCGATGCCGAACGCCAGGGCGCCGAACGCGCCGTGGGTGGCGGTGTGGCTATCGCCGCAGACGATCGTCATGCCGGGCTGGGTAAGTCCCAGTTCCGGGCCGATGACGTGGACCACGCCCTGGTTGACGTCGTCGAGGTCGTAGAAGCGAATGCCGAACTGGCGGCAGTTCGCCCGCAGCGTGTCGATCTGCTGTTTCGCGACCGGATCGAGGATCGGCAGCGACCGGTCGGTGGTGGGCACATTATGGTCGGCGGTGGCCACGGTGCGCTGCGGGCGGCGGACCGCGCGCCCGGCGAGGCGGAGCCCTTCGAAGGCCTGCGGGCTGGTGACTTCGTGGACCAGATGGAGGTCGATGTAGAGGATGGTCTGTTTGCCGGGCTCGGCGTGCACGACATGCCGATCCCAAATCTTTTCAAACATCGTCCGCGGGGGGGTCGATTCATCCATCGGTTCCACCAATCGCCTGTCTCAAACCTGGTCTGGGGGCAACGCGCCACGGGCCGAACGGAGGAGCAGCTCCGGCGGGGCCGTGTGAACCGCCGAGGCTGTCGCCAGGCGGCGGCCGCGGCTGCCACAGGAAACGAAAACCGCCATTTTAGCCGATAAAATGGCGGGGGGACAGGTCCGTGTTGCGTGGCCCGAGTCATCGATCCGGCGTGGGGCGTCCGGGTTCCGGGGGTTCTCTCGCCCGTTGGGCGTGTGCGGAGAGGGGCCCGTTCCATGAGTCAGGACGCGAGCGGGCGGGTTGGTGTTCGCGCGGCGGATGCGGCCGGGTGCAGGCGGGGCGTCGGCCGGGCCGCGGATCGGGGCCTGCTCTACGCTGCCCGCAAGTGCCGTTTGCGAGCGGCCAGGGCCTCGATCTCGGCTGGCAGGATCCGCTCGTAGGGCGCGGATTGCCCAGTTTGGCAGGGGTTCTGGAGGAAGACGGCGGTGTGTTGGTGGATCATCCGCGGGAAGTAGAACCATGCGCGGTCCACCAGTTCGCGATCCTGGCAGCCGGAGATGACGATCAAGTCGGTGCCGGCCAGTGCGTTGGCCACCTGGGCAACGCCGGTGAAGGCATCGCCGGGGGCCAATCGGATGCGTGCCCCGGTCTGGGCGAGCAGGCGATGGGCCTGTCTGAGGGCGAGTCCCGGCCCTTGGGAGGGGTCTCGTGCTTCGAACAGATCGATGCCCGTGTAGTTGATTTCGGTTCCGACTTGGAGACGGGAAGCGATCTGGATGATCTGCGCTGCCCGTTGGCCGAGCCCCACGCCAACTTCGAGGATTTTCGTCGTTCGCCCTTTGAGGAGTTCTTGGTAGATTGGGCGATTTTCGGCGGGTTTCGAAAGGTGAGCAAGGTGAAAGGTCCAGACTCGTTCCTTGAGTGACAAGAGTTTTCCCTCCTTGGCATCCCAAAAGCGTCGTTGCCCTGGCTCTTTTCGGTTATTTGCCCCCTCGGCGCGGTCCCGGTCGGCCGAGACGAGCTGCCGGCGGTTGATCCCTTATTACCTTTCGTCCGCGGGGGGCTGCCGGGTGCACCGGAAAATGGCTCGTTTGCTGGGAATCGGTGGCGGCCCGGCGTGCCGCGTCGGCGGATCAAGCCGCCCGGCGCTGCGGAATCGCCGTGGCGGCGCGAAGGACCTTGGCCGCCGCGCGGGCGGTGTCGTCGATGTCGCTGCGCGAGAGGGTCGGATGGACATGGAAGGCGAGGCTCGTTTCGCCCAGTTCGCGGGCGACGGGGAGGCGATTTTTCGGGCAGGACTCGCCATGGGCGAAGGCCTCCTCGCGATAGATTTCCGGGCACACGCCGCTGCCGCAGGGAATTCCCTCGGCGACGATCGCCTGGACGATCCGGTCGCGGGACCATCCGGCCTTGAGCATCTGGGGGCGGACGTAGGCGTAGTAGCGATAGTAGGCGTGCTCGACGTGGGCGGGTGGCGTAGCGAGCCGCAGCGAGGGGATCGCGGCCAGGCGGGACTCGAGTCGGGCGGCCAGTTGGCGCCGCCGCTCGACCCAGCCGGGCAGCCTGCGGAGCATCACCCGGCCGATCGCTCCCTGGATCTCGGTCATGCGCCAGTTCGTGCCCACCCGCTGGTGCAGCCATCGGAAGACGCTTCGAGGGTCGCGGCGCGTGGCGGCGTGCCAGTTTTTACCGTGGTCCTTGAGGCTCCAGACCGTTTGCCAGACGTCTTCCCGGTCCGTGGCGAGGAGGCCCCCTTCCCCTCCGGTTGTGAGGATTTTGTCTTGGCAGAACGAGAAGGCGGCCACGTCGCCCAGGCTGCCGGCGGGCCGGCCGCGATACGTCGCGCCGTGGGCCTGGGCGCAATCCTCGATCACCGCCAGGCCGCGTCTGCGGGCGAGTTCGACGATCGGCTGCATCTCGCAGGGCCAGCCGGCCAGGTGCACGGCGATGATCGCCCGCGTCCGCGGGCTGAGCGCGGCGGCGACCGTTTTGGCGGTGACATTCTGGCTTTCGCGGTCGACGTCGGCGAACACGGGCCGGGCGCCGCGGATCGCGCAGCAACTGGCCGAGGCGACGAAGCTGCGGCAGGTGACGACGACCTCGTCGCCGGCGCCGATGTCGAGGCCGGCCAAGGCGGCTTCGAGAGCAACGGAGCCGTTGGCCAGGGCGACTGCGTAGCGGCGTCCGAGGCGGGATGCGTACTCCTGTTCGAAGGCCCGCGTCTCGCCGCCGGTCCAGTAGTTCACCCTGCCGCTCCGCATCACCGCGGCGGCGGCCTCGATCATCTCTTCATCGAAGACGGGCCAGGGGGCGGCGGCAGCTTGCCGCACGGGCCTCCCGCCGTCGATCGCCAGTCGGTCGTGCATCGTGCACCTGTGGGGGTTGGTGAGCAGTCAACTCGTGCTCGGTAGGACGGGTCTGGCGACCCGTGCTACGGTGGGGCTTGTCTCCGTTATGCTGCGCGTGCCACATTTGCCCCGGGAAAGAAGAACTCCTTGCCGGGTACTCCGACAACTGTCATGCCGGGGCGGACCCGCCGCCGCGCGGTGCTGCCGGCGCTGATCTGGGCCCAAGCCCCGACGACCGTGCTGGGCAAGACGGACGCGTGGGTGGCCACGTAGACGCCACGCTCGAGGACGACGCGCCCGCAGATATCGGCGAAACCGGCAAGCGTGCAGAAGTCGCCGAGGCGGGCGTCGTGGCCGACGGCGGAGTTGACATTCAACTGCACGTGTCGGCCGATCGTGGCGTCGACCGTGACCATCGCCTGGCGGCAGAGGATCGATCCCTCGCCGATCTGTGTTCCCATTCCGATCCCCGCGGTCGGATGGATGAGGGTCGCCCAGCGTGCGCCGAGGGCGTTGAGTCGGGCGACGAGGGCTTCGCGCGTGCCGCTGTTGGCGACCGCGCAGACGGCAAACGGGCGGCCCAGGGTTCGATAAGCCTCGGGGCGGCCGAGCAGCGGGGGATAGTGGGAAAACTCGGCGAGCGGATTTGGACTGTCGTCCAGGAAGCCGAGGAGATTCCATTTCGGCTCGGGGGCGGCGCGATTGATTTCGTCCACGAGCCAGGCGACTTCGCGGCCGAACTCACCGGCCCCGAGGATCACAAGGGGTTCCATGCGGCGACCTTTTGAAATCGGGATGATGTGTTGCTGCGTTCCCAGGAATTCGGGCATCGTGGCATCCGAGCCGTGCGAGACGCCGTCGCGGCGGAGGACGACGAGAACGGTTTGGAGGAGAATCGACAGGTCGAGCGATACGCTCCAGTGATCGACGTACCAGGTGTCGAGGCGGAATTTCTCTTCCCACGAGAGGGCGTTGCGGCCCCGCACCTGGCACCAGCCGGTGATGCCCGGCTTGACTTCGTGGCGCCGGGCCTGCTGGGGCGTGTACCGATCGAGATACTCCGGCAGCAGGGGGCGGGGGCCGACGAGGCTCATCTCGCCCCGAAGGACTTGCAGGAGCTGGGGGAGTTCGTCGAGGCTTGTCTGGCGGAGCAGGCGTCCGAACGGCGTCAGGCGTTCGGCATCGGCGAGCGGCCGGCCGTCGCCCGTGGCGGTGGTCATCGTGCGAAACTTCCAGATGGTGAAGATCCGCCCGCCGAGCCCCGCGCGTTTTTGCAGAAAGAACACGGGCCGCCCGAGAAACAGCCATACGAGGGCCGCCACGCCGGCGATCACGGGCAGCAGGAGGATGGTCAGGATCGACGCGCCGAGCAGGTCGATCGCCCGTTTGACAAGACGGCCCCAGAAGGGACGTGATCCTCGTTGGCGATTCATGCGGCCTCCTTGCCGCTGTTGCGCTCGGATATTCCAATTGTCCGCCGGTCGTCCGCCGCACTGCTTGCGGTCAGGCGGCTCGGCGGAGGGTTGCGGGCTGCGATTGCCGGGGAGGCTCGATGCCCGTCAGCCGGCAGAAGATCGCTTCAAGCTTTTGCACACTGAGGTCCGCGTCGAACTGTGTTTCGGCGAGGCGGCGGGCGCGGAGACCGGCGGCTCGGGCTTCGTGTTCCAGGAAGTGGATCAGCGGCTCGACGACCGACTCGACCTGGTGGGCGTCCCAGACCATGCCGCAGCGGTTGACGCGGATGAGCCGCGCCAGCCAGCCCTGGTGATTGATGGCGATCGGCCGGCCGGCGGCCAGGGCGTCGAAGAGTTTGCTGGGGGAACAGGCCCAGAGCGGCTCGCGGTCGATGACTGTCGAGGTGGCCAGATCGGCGGCCGAGAGGATTGCGGGGATCTCGCTCCGCGGCACGGGCGGCTCGATGAACAGGTTGACGCCGAGGACCCCAAGTTGTTCGGCCAGGCGGCGGATGATTTGCTCTTCGCGGCCGGCGCCGACCAGGAGGAACCGCACCTGCGGATCGCGGCGGCGCGTGGCGGCGGCCAGCCGCACGAGGTACTGGCAGCCATTGACCAGGCCGAACGCGCCGGTATAGACGACCAGGGGCCGGTGTTGGAGCCAGGGGCGGCTGCGGCGAAATCGCTCGCCTTCCTTGGCCGGCACGCGGAACGCTTCCACGTCGCTCCGCATCGGGATATAGGTGACCTTCTCCCAGGGCACGCCGCTGGCAACCACGCCCGCGGCCGTGTCGGGCGACGTGCCCGTGATGTGTGCCGCGGTGCGATACGCGTAGCGCTCCATCCAGCGGGCGGCGGCCACCAGGGGGCGGCTGCGAAGCGCCCCCACGGCGATCGCGGTGGCCGGCCAGAGATCGCAGGCCTCCAGCACGAGGGGAATCCCTTTCTTGTTCGCCGCGCGGATCGCGGGCAGCGCGGTCGTCAGCGGCGGGCTGACGGCGTGCAGTACGTCGCCCGGCAGGCAGGCCGCGCGGCGGCTCGCGGAGAAGACAAACTGGGCGAAGGAGAGCAGTCGCCGGGCGTAGGACATGCGGTTCGAATAGGCGATGCCTCGCCAATGGATCTGGATCCCCGAGTGCTCCGTGACCCTCCAGCCCCGGTGGAGGGCGTGCATGTCGCTCGTCACGACGCGGACTTCGTGCCCCCGGTCGACCAGCCGCCGGGCGAGATCGTAGGAAAACGTTCCGCCGGACCGCTCCGGAGTATGGAAAAACTGGTGAAGGTAGATAATTCGCATGGTGGCCGGCTAGCGAAATGGGGGTCGTTTGCGCGGTCGATCGTCGTGGCGTCCCCAGTGCATGGGGAAGGGCGGGGGATCATAGCGGATTGGTATTGCGGCGTTCAAGGCCAATCGGTTCCCAGCGTGCGAAGAGGTGGCCGCAGAAGCCGCATCGAGCGTCTGACCGCCTGAACCGGCGATCAGTCCGGCGATTCATTCTGGCGTTTGACTCGCGTGCGTCTCGTGGGAGGAGTCGCCTGGGAGGCGGTAAGCGAGGCGAGGCAGCCCGCTGGACGGGGGGCTGCCTTGAAGTAGAATTCCCTAGAAGTTGGACAATGGGAACGGAAGAGCTTCGGCGAAGATTGTGATCGAAGCGCTCGGTTCCCTTGCCAAGGACCGCGGGGGCGACATGCGTGAAGCACCGCACCGCGTGCCCGAGGCGATTGGAGCAAAGAGCGATTTGTCGCGCAGGTCTTGGCAGTCAATGGGCAACCGACGGACGAGTATCCCTGAGCACGATCGACGCGCCGCTGGAGTGGGTCGAGACCGTTGGCAACTTGCGTCTGCCTCCCAAGACGAACCAGGCGGGTGAATGGGCAGTGTAGGCTCGCCGTTCGCCAGGGCACGGGGCGGATCCCGACCTCCACGACGATCAGTGAATGCTCTTCAACCGCTTACGATGCGCCCCGCCGCTGCGCGAGTCCCAATTCGCGGAGCATGTACCAGTCGTGAATCCCGTCGGGGATGCGACTGGCGGCCCAGGCGGCCAATCGGGTCCGGAAACCGACCGGGTATCGCGTCTTCGGCCTGTTGGCGGTGAGTGCATGGCGGATGACGCGGACGACGCGTTCGGACGGCATGCCGGTGCGATCCATCGCCGCAGTGGCTTTTTGCATCGCCAAGACGTCTTCGTCATAGAGAGCCTGGACTTCAGAAGGGGCATCGGCGCGAATCTGGCCGCGGGCGTCGGCCAACTTCCCCCAGATCGGGGTCGCCACGTTGTCGGCTTCGACAATCGAGACGGAGATTCCCCAGCCGCGGAGTTCCATCCGGAGGGAGTCGGCGAGGGCTTCGAGGGCGAACTTCGAGGCCGCATAGGGTCCCAGGTAGGGGGGCGCCGCCAATCCGGCGATCGAGCCGACCAGGACGATCCGTCCCCGCCGCCGGCGGACGAGGGGCAAGACCGCCTGGGTGATTGCCAGCGTTCCGAACAGGTTGACTTCGAACTGGCGGCGAAACTGGTCGAGGGCGACGAGTTCGAGCGGCGCGGAGACGACGATTCCGGCGTTGTTGACGATTCCCCAGAGGCCCGACTGGCCCACCTGGGCTTCGACCGCCGCGGCGGCCTGGCGGACCTGGGCCGCATCGGTCACGTCGACCAGGAGCGCGCGGAGGGTGCCCCGCGCGTCCGCCTCGAGGCGCTTTCCGTCGCTTTCCTTGCGGACCCCGGCAAACACCTGAAAACCGCGGGCGGCCAGATCGAGAGCAGAGGCGCGTCCGATGCCGGTCGAGCATCCGGTGATCAGCACGGCCCTGTCCTGGTTCGCATGGTTGTGCATCGCGCCCGCCGCCTCGCGGTCAAGTGGCAAAGGTGTTCTCCGAGTCGATCGCCGAGTCGGCATACTGGTAGCGGTCGATGAAATCGGCCCATCGCCGGGTGATCTGCTCGTGCATTTCGCGGGAGAGGCGGTGCCGGTTGACCTTGTAGCCGCGCATGCCGGCGGCTTTCTCCTGGAGCGCCGGGAGGATCTCGGCGAACCCGTCCAACTCGAGGTTTTCGTAGATCTCGCGGACCCGGCCGACCGGATCATCGATGAGGTCCTCGTAGCGGACTTCGCAGAACCGCTTTGGGGCGATGTTGGGCTTGCTCCGCTCGAAGGCCGCGTACATTCGTGCGAAGTTGGCGAGGACCTGCTCCTCCAGGCCCTCGTGCGTGGGCCGCTGCAAACCCTCGTCTTCCGATAGCCGCTGCCAGGTGCGGACCGTGGAGGGGAAGATCACGTAAGGGTCGCGGACGATGTGCACGAAACGGGCGTCGGGGAAGATCTCCCGGAGCAGGTCGACGCGGCACGTGTGGAGGGGCGTTTTGAGCACGACCCGCCGGCCGCCGCCGGCAAGGGTCACGCATTTCAGGAAATAGACAAAAGCCTGTTTCCACTCGGCAAGTTCGGCTGGGGAAATCTTTTTGAGGTCGAAATACGCGGAGCCGATGTTTGGAATGTTGGGGAAGGCGAACGCCAGATAGGGCGAGGGGACTCCCATGTTGCACATTGCGAATTCGTCTTCCTGCGGGCGGTTCCAGCCGACTTTCATGTTGTCCATCGGGCGCCGCGCGGGCATCAAGAATTTCAGCCACCAGGGAACCAGGTATCGCGAGACGAGGAAGTGCCGCGGCGTGTAGCAGGCGTAGGTGTTCGGATAGGTGTGGCGCTCGTCGAGCACCAGCAATTCGTGGAGCAGCGTCGTGCCCGACCGCCAATGGCCGAGGATGAAGATCGGCGCTTTGTCGATCGCGAGCGAGCGGATGCGGCGGCCGTGGAGCATCTGCTGGAGCGCCGCCAAGGCCGAGTTGACCGGCGTGCTCATGGAGATCGTTCCGGCCAGGACCCAGCGCGAAGGCGAGATCGCGGGGCGGTGGCGGGCGAGGGTCTTCAGCCATGCGCCCATGGTCATTCCATGCCACATTCGCGGATGCCAGGGCATCGCGGGCGAGCCGGTTTTTTCGGCGGACGGAGGTTTTTGCGGTACTCTGAGCATCGTCGACATGCTGGCTCCCGATGGAGTCGATGGTCTCACTTGTAGAACGAGCGCTTGTCTTGGGCCATCCGCCGGAGGCGATCGGGCGGCTGCATCCGCTTGCCAATTCCCGCCAGCGGGCCGGCCAGGCGGAGCAATTCCGGGATGCCGACCTGGTCGGCCCAGAACAGGGGCCCCCCGCGGCGCGGGCTCATGCCCAGGGCGAGGACGGCGCCAAGGTCGATATCGCCCGGCAGGCAACCGGCGTGCTCTTCCAGAAGGCGGACGCCCTCAAACAGCATCGGCAAGAACAGCCGGGCCGCAACAGCATCGGCCGAGGCGGAGCCGCCGCGCGGCGTCTTCCAGCGCTCGAGCAGCGCCGCGACGGCCGGGTCAATTTCCTGTGCGAAGCTGCCATCGTCGCGCCGCGTGTAGCGAAAGAAACCGGCTCTCGTCTTCAAGCCCAGGCGGCGGGCCTTGACCAGCGCCACCAGCAAGGGGGAGATCGCGATCCGGTCTTCGTACGCGCCGGCGAAGACCCAGCCGCAATCCAATGCGGTGTCCAGCCCGATCTCGTCGAGCAGGGAGAGCGGGCCTTGGGGCATGCCAAAGTCCAGCGCGGCACGCTCGATCGTCTCTTCCGCCACGCCCTCGGCAAGCAACTGCATGGCCTCGCTGACGTAGGGCAGCATCAGTCGATTGACCAGGAATCCGACCACGTCCGGCGCAGAAATCGCTTCCTTTCCCAGGGCGGCGGCCAGCCCGACGGCCTTCTTGCACGCCGCCGCCGGGGTTGCCGGCCCGGCGATCACCTCCACGACCGGCCGCTCCGCAACCGGCAGGAAGAAGTGGACTCCACACACTCGTTCGGGGTGGGCCAGGCCCTGTGCCAGTCGGCCAACCGGGATCGTCGAGGTGCCCGTGGCCAGCAGCGTCTCGCGAGGCAGCCGGCGATCGATATCCCGCAGCAGCGCGCGCTTGGCGTCCGCATCCTCGACGATCGATTCGAGCACCACGTCGCAGGCGGCGAGCGACTCGATCCGCCCCGTGGCCGTGGCCTTGCCAAGCGGCTTGCCGCCGCCGGGGTGCGTTTCGGCGATCTCGGCGAGCTTCTCTGCCGCGCGGGTCCATGCCGCCTCGACGGCGTCGGTGAGCACGACATCGATTCCGTGCCGAATCGCGGTTGCCGCGACCGCCAAGCCCATCGTCCCCGCGCCGACAATCCCGATCGCTGCAATTGACCCTTGGACGCCGATCGCCTCAGCCGTTGCCAGCCGCTGCCGGTTGGCCGCGAGCAACCGCTCGATGTGACGGACTGCGTTGTCGCCCCGAGCCCGATCCAGTTGAAAAGCTGCTGAGATTCCCAACGTCCTACTCGCCCCCGCTGTGTGCCGCAGTCTGCACCGAAAAGCCGCCTTTTATCTAATTTAACCATCTTGGTTCAAACGCACAAACGCCTCCGGAGTATCATCGACACAAATCTCGCAGCCACGCCTGCCGATCTTGGGGAACGAGGTGGGGCGGCGGCGAACAGAGGCGAGCGTTCCCAAGCTGGAGCTTGGGAACGAGGGAAGGAGATGAAGAGGTGGGGAGGGGGAGGCAACGCGTGTTTTTTAAGCGGCAAAACGGCGATAGGCCTCGACCGAGCGCTCGGCGATCATCGGCCAAGTGTAGCGATCCTCGGCCAGGTATCGGGCGTTTCTACCGGCGATCTCCAACTCCGCGGCGCTTAAATCCAGGAGTTTCAAGAGCCCTTGGGCAACCCCCTGGCGAGTGGCCTCGACGAGCCAGCCGGCCCCGGCGGCGACGACTTCTTGGCCCATGTTCGTGTTGGGCGTCAACAGGCAGGGGACGCCGTGAGCGAGTGCTTCGAGCACGGCGATCGGGTGCCCCTCCGTTCGCGAGGGGTGAAGGAATACGTCGATTGAGTTGAAGAATCTGTCCTTATCCCGGTCGGGCACGGGGCCTTTGAGGTCGACGACGTTTGCGGCTCGCTTGCGGGCGATTCTGATTCTCAGTTCGGCGGCGCTGCCGCCGCAATCCGGCCCGTGAATCACCAGGCTTGCGCCGGCAGAGGCCCACGCGTTGCGGATCAGGCCGCAGGCGTCAATTAAGAGATCGAGTCCTTTGTGATCGATGTGGAGCCGTCCCATGAAGGCGGCGCGGAGCGGCTGGTTCAGTGCGCGGAGCCGCGCCGGCGGTGGCAGTCGGACTCCGTTTCCGACCACCAGGGCCGGCTTTCTCCAGTCGCACGACGCTTCGGCCTCGCCGCTGGTCAGGCAATGCAATGCCCGAGCGCCGCGAACCATGCGGTTGAAGAAGAGCGCGTTGCCGGCCGCCTTCTTCCACCGCTTCGAGGCCTGGGCATAGCGGGTCATGCCGCCGCGCGGGCAGATCAAGTAGGGGATCGACGCCGAGTTGAGCCAACGGGCGATTGCCGCATGGAGGGGGATGTATGTGCTGTGGAAGATCACCAGGTCCGGTTTGTCGAAGGGCGAGGGGAGGTCCAATCGGCCGCTGTTCCGCACGGACTCGACTCCGAACACCGGAAAGGGACAGGGCGGCGGCGCGCCGGGCACGGTGGCCAGCAGGGCGGCGCTGACTCCGCGGAGGGCGTTCTGCGCGGCGACCAGGCCCGGAACGCTTGCGTTCGGGCCGGCCAACTGCCTCCAATCGACGGGCGCGGCATGCAGGAGAATCACGGTCCGGGGCCTCCGTGGCCGCGTTGGGCAATCGCCGGCGGGGCGGAGTTTGCCGTGGGCGGCGGAAGCGCGGCCGGTTCCGCCTGGCGGCGAGGCAAGGCGTGCCGCCGCGGCGGTTCAGGATCCGCCGAGGGCCTTCCGATTCGGCCCAGCGGCAGGCCGCGACCGGCGGGCTCGCTGAGCATTGCCAGGACCAGCGCGCCGGTTGCGGGCCAGCATTCATGGCGGTAGGAGACGGCGCCCATGGCAAACAGGGCGACGCATCCGAGGATCGCGATCCGGCCGACGTTGGCTTCCCGGCGGTCCAGGCGGATCGCCTGGTAGACGGCGCTGGCGGCCAGGCAGCCGCCGGCCGCCAGTCCGAGGAGGCCCAGGCTGAGGGCCCATTCGACAAACGCGTTGTGGCAGTTTTTCCGCAGCACTCCCTGTTCGTCTTCCACGGCCGAGGGGGTGAACTGACCAAGCACGTCGTCGGCCATTCCGGTTCCGGTTCCGCGCCAGAGGAAGTCGGGATTCGAGTGCCAGGCCTTCAGCGCGGCCGCCCAGATCTCCGTCCGCCCCGACAGGCTTCCGTTGGATCGCTCGTCGCCGAACCGCTCCTGGAGCCGGCCCCAGGGGGTCGTCCCCCCGGCCGCCATCAGGAGCATGGCGAACAGCAGGCCAATCGCGGAGATCGCCAGGAGGTCTTTGACTCGCCAGATCGGCAGGGCCCGCGTTCCCCAGAGGAACAGCGCGCCGACGCCGCAGAGCCAACTGGCAAATGCGCCGCGCGAGGCGGTCAACATGCAGCCGATGGAGAGGAGAATCATCAGGGCGAGGTTGACTTGCGGCATCCGGCGTGTTGCGGGCCGCGGTTGTCGTCCGCCTTGCTGCTTCAGGTAGAGGACGAACGCCAGCACGGCGGCCAGGGCGAGTTGGCCCCCGACCTGGTTCGGGTTTCCCATCCGGCTGGCGCCGTCGCGGGCCGCGAGGAATCCGAAGCGGCCGAGGGCGGCGACGATGCTCGTCTCGACGCGCGACTCGAACCAGAGGGCCGCCAGCATCGCCGCCGCGTTGGCCCAGACGTAGACCTGGGCGGAGAAGGCCCAGGCCCGTTTCTCGACGATGAGGGCGGCGACCGGCAGCGGGAGCGTGACGAGCGCGGCGATGAACGTGCCCCGCATGACTTCGACGTTGCCGGGGTAGGCGAGGCTCAGCCAGACCAGTCCGATGCACAGCACGACCGGCCAGGTGCTGGAAAAGCAGCGGCCTTTCCACCAGTAGAAACTGCCCAGGAGCACCGCGGGCAGGCAGAGCGCCAGGTCGATGAACAGCACGGGCGGTCGGCCGACGAGTTCCCAGAACTTGGGAAGCAGGAACCCGAAGGCCGAGGTCACGAAAACCATTGCCAGGGCAAGCCGGGCCATCGGCATCAATCTCCCACCGGCAGGCCGCCAGGCGGCCGATCCCAGATCGAACACATGGCTTGAACGCAGGCGCCGATCGCAAACACGCTCTCGCCCAAGGGGAACCGGACGGGACCGCCGCGGCCGGCGTTTCTGACGACCAGCGGGCAGGATGCCCGCATCGCCCAGCCTTGATCCGATTCGTCGAGCGAAACCAATTCGACGCCCTCGAGGCGCGAGGCGATCTCGCGGATCGACGGCAGATCGCTGGCCACGACGGGGGTGCCCGCGGCGCAGGCCTCGAGGACTGCGCCGGGGAGCCCCTCCCAGAGCGAGGGGAACAGGAGGACGTCGGCCGCCTTGAGCAACCGCGGCACGTCGCTCCGCTCGCCGCAGCGGCAGACGAGGTGGCCGATCCCCAATTCCGCGATGCGGTGGGCGAGGGCATCCTCGATTCGCTTCTCGCCCCAGCCGATCAGGAGGAGGCGGGCCTCGGGGCGGCGGCGGGCGAGGGCGGCGAAGATCCGCACGAGCCGATCGTGGTTCTTCGCGGCGGACATCCGGCCGACGTGGATGCAGAGGTAGGCATCCTGCGGCAGGCGGAATTCCTGGAGCACGCTGGCGCGGTCCGAGGGCGCGGCGAACCTGCGCGGATCGAGCCCGTTGTAGACCACGCGGCAGCGCGGGTCCTCGCGCCACGACGGTCCCCAGGCCTCGGCCATCGCCTCCTCGCTGACGGCCAGGATATCGGTCGCGAAGCGGTCGATCCACCGCCGCAGAACGACGCCCTGGAGGCGGCGGCGGAGCGTCACCTTGGCACTTTCTTTGGAACTGCGGAAATGGGCCACGCGGACCGGAACGCCGCACCGCGCGGCGAGCCGGAGGATGTTGCCCGACTGGTAGTAGACGTGGGAGTGGACGACGCCGAACCGTTCGCTCCGCAGCAGCTGACGGAAGCGGGCGGGGAAGCGGACCAGGCCGTATGGGAGGCGGGCGACCCGTCCGCCGGAGGCCTCGATATCTGTCTGGAAATCGCCGACGACATCCGAGAGCGTGCAGAAGACGAGGGCGTAGCGCTGCCGGTCGAGGTGGCGCAAGACTTCCAGCGTGCGCATCGGCGCCCCCCCGCGTCCGAGGCGGCCGAAGACGTGCAGGACTTTGGTCGGTTGGCTCAACATCGGTCTGAAAGGGACATTTCTGGTTTACCAGGGCCGGCAATTGTGCGGTCTTTCACGCGGCGCGTGGCAGGCGACTTGGGGCGGCCGGTCGAAGGACCGCCGCCTGCTGGAATTTTCGTTCCCAGGCGTCGAGCATCAGCAGCTTCCAGAGGCGGGGGCTCTGGTCCCGCGATCCGCGCTGGTGGCCGTCGAGCAATCGCCGCACGGCCCGGTCGGGAAACAGCGCGGCGACGATCCCGCCGCGGCGCAACACCGCGTCGCGCAATGGGCCGCGGAGTTCGTGGCGAAACCACCGCCCCAGGGGCACGGAGAACCCGCGTTTGGGCCGTTCGACGAACTCGCTTCCGAGGAGCCGGGCCAGGTTCCCGCGGAAGGGGAGCTTGCCGACCCGGCCGTCGAACCGCAGCCGCAAGGGCATCCGCGCCGTCAACTCGAAGAGCTTGTGGTCGAGGAGCGGGGCCCTGGCTTCCAACGAAACGTACATGGTTGTCCGATCGACCTTGACCATCAGGTCTTCGGGAATGTAGACCTGCCGGTCCATCGAGCACATCCGGTCGATCGCCGACCCGCCCTCATAGCGCCAGGCTTGTGGAATCGTGTTCTGCCAGCCGCAACGGGCCTCGCGTCGCATCTGGCCGCGGAGGACGTCGTCGGAGAAGACGCGGCGATATCTGGCCTCCAGGCCGGGCCGGATCAATTCGACGAGTCCGCGCCCCTTGACCTGTTCGGGCCAGAGACGCAACAGAGGGCCGGCCGCCCGCACGATCCAGTCGGGCAACCGATCGACCCGGCGGCCGATCCGCTCGAGGAATGCGTAGCGGGCGTAGCCGGCGAGCAGCTCGTCGCCTCCGTCGCCGGAAAGGGCGACCGTGACGTGCTCCCGCGCCAGCTGGGCGAGCAGGTAGGTCGGCACCGCGCTGGAGTCGGCAAACGGCTCATCGAAAATGCCGGCCACGGCCTCCGCGCCGTCGAGCAGGTCGCTCGGGCTGACGATGCGGCGGTGGTGTTCCGTGGGGAGCCGCGCGGCCGCCTGGTCGGCCCACGCCGATTCGTCGTAGCGGGGATCGGCAAACCCGATCGAGAAGCTGCGGAGCGGCTTGGCCGCCGCCCTGGCCGCCTCCGCCGCAACGGTGGTGGAATCCAGTCCTCCGGAGAGGAAGAGCCCCAAGGGCACATCGCTCATCAGCCGCATCCGCACGGCCCTGCCCAACTCCTCCTCGAACTCCTCCTGCCAGCGGCTCTCGCCGCGGTCGGACTCCGCCAGGTATGTCAGGCCCCAGTAGCGGCGGGGCTGGGCTTGTTCGGGATCGTCGAGCCGGAGCATGATCGCCTCGGCCGCGCGGAGCTTGGACACCCCTGCGAGGATCGTCCGCGGGGCGGGGATGAACCCGTGGCTGACGTAGTCGACCAGTGCCGCCGGGTCGACCTCCCCGTTGATCGCCGAGACCGCGCGGAGCGCCTTGATTTCGGAAGCGAAGGCAATCCCGCCGGCGTGGCGGCGATAGTAGAGCGGCTTTTCGCCGAAGCGGTCGCGGGCCAGCAGCAGGCGCCGCCGCCTGAGGTCGAGCACCGCCAGGGCGAACATTCCGCGGAGCCGATCGAGGAGCTGCTCGCCCCACTGCTCGTATCCGTGGACGAGCGTCTCGGTGTCGCTGTGGTCGGTTTTGAACCGGTGGCCACGGGCGGCGAGCGTCTCGCGGAGGCCCTGGTGGTTGTAGATTTCGCCGTTGAAGACGACCCAGACCGTGCCGTCCTCGTTGGCCATCGGCTGGTATGCCTCCTCGGCCAGATCGACGACGGCCAACCGGCGATGCCCGAGGAAGAAATCGGCTTGGGCGCGGGCGGCTCGAGCGGCCAGGGCCTGTCCGGCCGGCTCCCGGGCGAATTCGGCCGCTTGCCGGGCGAGCCGCCCGGCGGCGATCCCGAGTCCATCGGGGCCGCGATGCCGGATCGAGTTGAGCGCGGCCAGGCAGGCGCTCGGATCGACGGGCCGGCCGGGCGTGATTTGTCCGAAGATTCCGCACATCGTCTAGGCAGCCTTTCCGATCCGCAGCGGGGTCCGCTGTTCCGGCCGATCCGCGAGCCGTCTCCATACATTGAGGAAGAACAGTCCGGCGACGACGGCGGTGCTGATCGCCATCGCGTCGGCCGCGCCCGCCAGGCCGCGTGCGCCGACCATGCGGGGGAGCGTCGCCAAGGCGAGGGCGATGCCCAGGCAGCGGGTGGCGACCTGTCCCCAGAATCGGCGCATTGCGTTCAGGGCGCGTCCCAACGGTCCGGTCAGGTAGAGCATGGCGGCAAATACGCTCAACGAGAGGACGACGCGGGGAAGGTCCGCCACGCCCGGCCCGAGTCGCGCCAGCAGGTCTTCGCCCAACAGCGGCAGACCGAGCGCGGCGATCACGCCCGCCGCGCCCATCGCCGCCACGAGCAGCATGATCCGGGCGAGCAGGCTGGCGAAGGCCCGATCCTCGCCGGCGGCGGAGTACCTGGCCAGGCGGGGCGTGACCGTATTGCCGAGGGCCGTGACGATTGTCATTCCCAGGGTGATCCAGTAGGCGATCAACGAGTAGACGGCAACGGACTCGGCTCCGAGCAGGCTTCCGATCACGTACTTGGGCAACTGGGGGATCAGGGAGACGAGGAATCCGGAGATTGCGATCGGCAGCGCGACGATGCTCAGCCGCCCCAAGACCGTCAGCCGCAGGGGCGTTCGCCAGAAGGGGGCCGGGGGCGTGCAAGGGCCGCTTGCGCGGTCGAGGGTGGCGGCGGAGGGCAAGTCCCAGAAGAAAAACGTCGCCCCCATGGCCAGGGGGAATGCCGCAACGATGGCCACGGGGCTGCCGATGAACGCGGCCGCCGGAAACATCAAGGCGACGCCGCCCAGACCGCGGATCGCCATTGCGACCGCGACCCGATCCATCCGCTCATGCTGTTGGAGCCGCCCGTGAAAGATATCGCTCAAGTTTTCAAACAGCTTGGCCGCGGCGACCAGCAGGATGATCGCCACCGCATCGGTTCCGTAATCACCCAGCAGGACGGCCGCGGCGATGGCGATCATGGCGACGGCCGAGGAGATCCAGCGGACCGCCAGGTAGTCGGCGAAGGCGAACTCGTTGCGTGCATCGGTCGTCAGCGCGCCGCGGAGTCCCAGCAGGGCCAGCGACCAGATGGGAGTGCAGAGGGCCATTGCCAGGGCATAGAGGCCGGCCGCTTCGAGCCCGGACAAACGCACCAGCAGAACCAGCGTCGCATAGCGGCAGGCGGCCTGGGCGAGGTTGCCAAACAGCGTCCACGAGAAGTTGAGCTTAAGCGGCAACGGGCCGACGGAGAGTGGGGGCAGCAGGCGGCGCTGGGTCGGCCGGGCGGCCCGGCTCGCGGAGCCGGCGCCGTCGGCAGGCGGAAGGTGGCCGCCGCGATCCGGGCCGATCTCCTGGCGGCTGAGCGCCGCTGGCTGACTGCTCACGCGGTTCATGTTCCCAAACGGTTCGCCTCTGCTGAATTTTCGCCTGCGGCCCGCGGCGGTCATGCCGCGCGGCGGTGCGCGGCGGCCGGCGACGCGGCGGCCCGCCAGCGGTAGCCGTAAGGGGCCATCAGCCAGCCGGAGGCCGCCCAGCACGCGGCCTGCTCCCGCAGGGTGAGCTTCTCGGTCCATTCGATGTCCGGTTTCAGCCGCACGCTGCCGGACATGCGAATCCGGTTCCCGGCAATCGTGTGGCCGAGCCCCATCGGCTTGCCGGAGGTGACGGCCGCGGCCAGGGGGCCGAGATCGATTCCGACAAGCTCGCCGATCCGGCCCAGCTCCACCTCCGGCCGGGAGGCAAAATCCTCGTAGCGGAGCCGGATCGAGCGATCGGCGGGCAGATAGCGGCGGAGCCACGCCGACACGACGTTGGCGACGTTCCAGATGATTGCCGACCGGGCGACTTTCTTCCCCTGGTCGTCTTTCGAGATGCCCGCCTTTTCGTCTTTCTGAAACTGCTTCTTGCTTGACCAGGCGACGCCGCGGCAGTCGCGAACCATGTGGACGAGGTACAATTCCACGCCCTCGACCATCGACAGGGCAAGGGCGCGGGAAGCTCGTTTTGACGAATCGACGACCAGGTCGCAGCCGCTCGCGTCGCGGATCGCGGCCAGCAGGTTGGCCGTCAGTCGGGCATATTCAAGGTGCCGCGGATCGCGGTGGTCGAGCTGCCTTGTGAGCTTCGGCAGCCAGAGGAGGCGGGGCTCGATCTGGCGGATCATCGCCACGTAGTCGGCGATATCGACCTCGCCCACCCGGCGGTTCCAGCAGCGGCGGACCTCCGCCCAGAAGTCGCACTCTCGGCCGAGCTTGCCGCAAGCGCAGTAGGTGTCTTCGCTGAGCCAGGCCTTCTCGGCCAGGTGGCACGCCTCGCCGACGCTCTCAATCGCCGCGTGATTGCCGAGCACCGTGTCGAGAATCGTCGACCCGCTCCGGCCGCAACCGACGATGAATAAGACCCTGACGGGCTCTTCGCCCGAGAGGCCTTCCACAGCGATCCGTCGCTCGCGCATGATGGGTGTGTTCCTTCCTTCAAGCGGCCTCCGATGCCGTCGCCGGCGAACCGGCCGGCGCATGGCACACCCTGTGCGCCAAGCACGCGAACGCCGAGACCGGGCGGGAGTGGCCAAATCGGGACGCGGAGTGTCCCACAATCGTCGCGGATGGTCAAGGTCAGGTCACTTTTGCGGGGTTGGCGGGGGATGGAATGGGTCAAGAGGAGAATCTGCGAGTTGTGGTGAGCCGGCCCCGGCACGGGGCGGGTCCATGGTCCGTGCGTCCGCCCTGTTTCGCCCTTTCAGGGTTTGCGTCTTCGTCTCTTCCCGAACCCAGGGCGATGGCAGCGGACCCAGGGCGTTGCCCTGGGCTGATTTGTGGCTGCCCCTGCGGGGCGGGTGGCAGAGGAATTCCGAGAGAGGTTGGCGCAGGGGTGTTGGCGGCGCTCAGTTGCTCAGTTCGAATTTGAACTCGTTCGGCCCCCCCTCCGTGACGGTCGCCGTGAGTCCGCTCGTCGCGGGATTGCTGTAGTTTTTTGGCAGCAGCCAGGTTTCCACGGCCTGCCCCTCCGGATGTTCAGCATCGTCGGCCTCGGCTCCGCCGCCCGAGGCACTTGTCTGCGTCTTACGGATCGTGACCTTGAACTCGCCCGGCACGGCGCCGTCATCGGGGCTGAAGGTTCGCAGCCGGAACGCGCCGTTGGCGTCGGTCAGGCCCGCGGCGCCATGCTCGTGCTTCTCCGGCTGGAAGACGACCATCGCCCCTTCGACCGGTTTGCCGTCATATAACACGAGACCCTTTACCGGAACGACCGCCGGTCGATCGGCGCCTGGTTGGCCGCCACCACAGCCGGAAAGCAGCCCGACTGCGATCAATGCACAGAGGACAGGCGTGATCAAGAGGACAGGGCGACTCATGGCTTGGCTCCAGGAGAATTGGTCGCATTTTGGAGATCGGGTGGCCCGCATTGCCGGAGCGTGGACTTGCTCGCGGCCGGTATAGGCTTGTAGACCGCGCCGAACGCGTGCCATGCCGGGGAACGAACGGCGCCGCCGAGGGATTCAGGAACGTCTAGAAATCGCCGGCTATCTCGCCACCGGCGATTGAACCGAGCGCCCCCCAGACGCCGTAAGGGCTTGGGCCGCTGACCGCCTTCGGGTCGGTCAGACTGAGGTTCCCGGTATGGATCGTTTCGCTGACCAATCGGACGGAACCGTCGGCCAACAAGACGTGCACGCCGCCTGGGTGATAGCTGGTCATCGGATACTGGCCGATTGACCGGAAGTCGTTCTCATACGTGCAGGAGGGCGAATTGGGTGGCAGAATCGTGTTTACGGCAGTGTATTGCACGGCTCCGCGAGCCCACCTCTGCCCTCGGTTAAGGATCACCGTGGGCACCGAGTCAAGGTAGTTGCCCGACTGGTCGATCTGTAGCAGGCAGGTATTCGGCGTGTCGATGACTCCCATGCCCAGGCCACGGGCCGTTGCCCCTTTGAAATGGCGCCCTCCCCGCGATGTACCGATTTCACCCATCGCAATCGTGTTGCTCGTGCCGTCGGCGATGTCGGCGATTCGCCGCCTGGTTTGGTAGCCGAAGAGACCGCGGACGTCTCGCCGAGCATTTGTGGTTGAGCTTGGAGCTCTGGGGGTAATATGGGTCGCGCTGTCCCCCCCAGAGAAACCGTAATGGTTGAGTGCCTTCGCGGGGTTGCCTGCCAGACGCTCTTGGGGTGACGACGGGCAGAGGAGGACAGGAATACTCACTTGCCACGGCGGGTAGGCCGAGGCATCAGCGGCGTTGTCACCGTACGGAGGATAGGTGGTGGCGCCGACGGTCAGTGCGGATTTGATCTGGTCGTAAAGGGCGCCCTGTTCCATGTACGGGAGCAGCATCGTAAATCCGCTTCCCTCGTCTTGGTTCGTGCCGCTGCCGCTCGTTCCGCCCTGCCGATACGGAAATGTCTGAACCGTATCGTGGTAATTGTGAAGAGCGAGTCCAAGTTGCTTGAGGTTGTTGCTACAGTGGCTCCGCCGCGCGGCCTCCCTCGCCGCCTGCACCGCCGGCAAGAGCAGTGCGATCAAGATGCCGATGATTGCGATCACCACAAGTAGCTCGACGAGCGTAAAGCCTCGCGCGTTCTTCGCCCTGAAACTGGAAGTGCCAAGCATGACCAACCTCCTTTAGACCGAGAGACGGAGAAGAGAAGACACAGGCCCTTACGTCTTTAGGTGCAAAGCCTAAGAGACTTCTCGGCCGGCTGTTTGTCGGACCCCCCCAACAATACTCGAAATTTGACATTATAAAATTCTAAAAGTCAAGGCTTGAGAGCCTGAAAAGGCCGATTTGCCTGGAATGTTTTGCCTCCTCAAAACAAGCGCATGAATAGGCCCTGTGCGCAACTCGTTGGCTCACAAGCAAGTTGCGCCGATGGGAAGCCCTTAGCCTTGGTTCTAGAGAACCCGGCAGTCCACCGGAATTCCTGAGACGCCCATCATCGGTTCGTGTCCCCGATCACTCGCCGGGGTCGGGCTTTGCCAACCAGGCGGTGAACCGGCTGCGCCGGATCGGCCGCGTCATCCACAACCTATCGGGTTCGGGCAGCTCGATTGCCTGGCGGACGGTGCGCCAGCCGCGGGCGAGGGGCATCGCCTGGCGTCTGCCTTGATTGGTGATCCATTGGAAGCGCCGTTCCGCCTCGCAGCGGCGATTCGAGACGCGATGGCGGCCAACGATTGTCCAGTGGAAGGCCGATCTTGCGGCCGGCAGCGAGGCGGCCTATCAGGGTCGGCGCGAACGTCTGAAGGAAGTCACCGAGCTGGAGGCTTTGCCGCTTGTTGAGGAGATTCTCACGACGTACAACCGATAGGGCGGGGCGGCGGTGGTCGCTCACCTCGATGGGCAACCCAATCAACGGGCGACGGAATCACTGGTTCGCCATGCCGTTTTCAGTGAGTCTGTCGCGGTCCGCGTTGCCGCCGCCGAGGCTCTCAAGAAGTGGCCGAAGTACAACTACATCCCGATTCTGATCGCCGGCCTTGTTGCTCCGTTGGAGATCGAGATCGAGTTTCCGTACGGAGATCGCGGATCCAGGCGAACGACGGTGGTTCAGCGCGGGGTTGATTATGACGTGAGGCATGTCAGCCGCCAGGCCATGTATCTGACCGAGTATGAGAAGAAGGAAAAGCCGACCTGCGACATGCATGTTTATCAGCAACGATACGCATACAAATTGTCGACCAAGACCACGCCGCCCTGCCTTGCCTCGGGCACACCGGTTGCCACGGAGACCGGCCCACGGGCGATCGAGCAGATTCTTCCCGGCGACAGAGTCCTCGCCCAGAATCCCGAGACGGGTGAACTGGAGTACAAGGTCGTTCTTCATCGGACGGTGCGGCGACTCGGCGAGATGCGCAGGGTCTCGCTCGGAAATGACTCGGTGACGGTTACACTCGGTCATCCTTTTTGGATCGTCGGGAAAGGGTGGCAAATGGCGAAGGAACTGGAGGTTGGAGATCGGGTGCATTGCCTGGAAGGCTCTCGAGAGGTCACGGCGGTCGATGGGTTGCCGGAGGATGTGGCGTACAACCCGGTCGTCGATGATTTCTCGACTTACTTCGCCGGGGCCAGCCGCTTGCTGCTGCACGAGAACACGATGCTTCGTCCGACCGAGGCGATCCTGCCGGGATTCTGGGAGAGGTTGAGGCGGTGATGTAGTCGGAAACCGAACGATCCGCCGGGCGAGCCGGCGGGATTTTGGGAGAGGTTGAGGCGGTGATGTAGTCGGAAACCGAACGATCCGCCGGGCAAGCCGGCGGGATTTTGAGGTGAATGATCCGCCGGGAACTCGCCCATGC
>JAAYCB010000144.1 GCA_012744395.1 Pirellulaceae bacterium | reverse complement strand
TTGTCGCCCTGCACGCGGCGACAACGACCAACGCGCTCCGCTATGCCTACCGGCACGCCCGGGACGACCGCACGCGGCGACTCGTCCTGCTTCAGAACGCGGCCTTCTTGGCGATGTTTCGCCAGGCGATGGGCGCCCGCGGGCAGGTTGGCGATTTTGCCATCGACGAGTTGAAACCGGCGGATCGGACTGCGGGCGCGGACAAGCCGATCGAGGCGATCTTTGCCCAGGTCAATCGCGACGCGAGCGAGGCCGCGCGCGCGACGCTCGCCTACGCGGAAGGCCGCGGCCCCCTCAAGCCCTGGATCAACCAGGCCAGGCGCCTGGTGGTCCGAAAAGGCTCGAGCGTCCACGACTACAAGTTCGGCTCCGCCACCTTCGAGGATGCGGGCGAGATTTCTCCCCAATGGGCCGGCCGCTACCTGGCCGCCGCGGCCTTCCTGCTCCAAGGATCGGGAAAGCCGGACAATCCATTGATCGGCCAGGCACGGGCCGCACTCGCTCGCGGCAACGCCTGATCCGAAGAAGGCAGTACTCATGAGCAACTCGTTCAGTCGCCGGCAATTCCTCGCCTCGGCCGGACTGGCCGCACTGGGCGCCGGCTCGCTTGCCGATCGATCGAGGGCCGGCGAGATTCGCGAGCCTTCAAGCGTCATCCGCCAGGTGCGGCTTGCAGACGGTGTTGTGATCGAAGCCGGCGGAGGCGTCTGCGGAAGCTTCGCCGGCAGCAGCGCCCAGGACCGGCAGGCGCTCGAGCGCCACCTGCCGGCGATCCGCAAGCTGCTCGTCGGCAGGAACGCGTTCGACATGACGCTCGAGGGAGAGACACTCTGGGAGGCGATCTTCCCGGCCAGAGCGAGACTCTCTGCCCAGGGGCGCGATCCGCTCACCGGGGAGAAGATTGCGAACAATCCCCGCGGCGACCGCCAGACGGCCACCGGGCGGGTCTTCATGGCCTTCAGCACCGTCGACATCGCCCTCTGGGACCTTCGCGGCAAGCTGGTGGGAAAGCCCGCCTACAAGATCATCGGCCAGGCGGATCGCAAGCAGGTTCCCGTCTATTGGCGGCCTGGCGAGCCGAATAAGGGCCTCGACGACGCGCGCCGACGCGCACGCGAAGCCTACGACCAGGCTTTCCATTACCAGAAATGGTACTTCACCCGGAGTGCCGCCGACGGCGATGCGGGGATGAAGCAGGACGTCGAATTGGTTCGCGTTCTCAGGGAAGAGCTGGGGCCCGACGCAAAGCTGATGTTCGACAACCACAGCATCCGTTATCATGGCGACGTGGACTACTCCGTCCGGCTGTGCAAGGCCGTGGCGCCATACAAGCCGTTCTGGATCGAAGAGCCGATCTGCCCCGAGCATCTCGACGGCTATGCGAGGATCAAGGGGGAAACAGGCGTGACGATTGCCAGCGGCGAACACTGGTACACCCGCTGGCCGGTCAAGGGTTTTCTCGACCGACGCTGTGTCGACTACGTCCAGAGCGACCCCGTCTGGTGCGGCGGCATCTCCGAGTGGCTGCGAATTTGCCGGATCGTGGAAGGCTATCCGGGAGTGAAAGTCGTGCCCCACATCACCAGTCCATGGATCGCTGCACCCCACAGCGTCGCATCGCAGGCCGAATCGCTCTGTCCTCTGTTGGAGTACAACGTGGAAGGCGGACGCAAGGCCCTCGAAAACAACATGATCCGGTCGGCCGGCGGCTCGATGGTGATGGAGATGCCGGCAGCGCCGGGCATTGCCTAGGACTGCCTAACGGCCGTAGGGTGGTGCAAGCGCCCCGACCCACCGCGGCCCGAAACAGCACCGCCGTTGCCACAAACCAAGCACCACTGCACAACCTTGAGGCGAGCGCGCCCCACC
>JAAYCB010000143.1 GCA_012744395.1 Pirellulaceae bacterium | reverse complement strand
CGATGCGCGAAGTGGCCAAGGTTCTCGACCTCGAGTTTGCCGAAATCGACGACTGGAATTGCTGCGGGGCCACCGAGTATTTCTCGCAGGATGAGCTGACCGCATGTTCCGTGGTCGCGCGCAACCTGGCCATTGCCGGCACGGACGCCAGCCAGTTGGTCGCCTCGTGCGCCGCCTGTTACTGCAATCTCGCCAAGGTCGACAAGCTGATGTCCGAGAATGCGGAGATGGGCAAGAAGATCAATCAGGCCCTGGCCGCCGGCGACCTGAAATACCGTGGCGGCAGCGTTCGGATCCGCCACCTGCTCGACGTGATCGTCTCGGACATCGGCGAGGAGAAGATCAAGGAGAAGGTCCGCCGGCCGCTGACCGGGCTGCGCGTGGCCCCTTACTACGGCTGCCAGGCCGTGCGGCCAATCTCGGTCGGCGACTGCACCGAATATCCGATGCAGATGGACCTGCTCTTCCAGTGGCTCGGCGCGGAAGTCGTCGACTATCCGGTCAAGGCCCATTGCTGTGGCGGACACATGCCGCAAATCAGCGAGGAGCAGGCCTTCGAATTGCAGCGCCGTCTGCTCCAGAGCGCGGTCGACTACGATGCCGACATGATCCTTTGCATCTGCCCAATGTGCCAGTTGAATCTCGACGCGTACCAGTCGCGCGTCAACGGCATGTTCGGCACGAACTTCAAGATGCCGATCATCTATTTCACGCAGCTTGTGGGCATCGCCTTCGGGCTGGAGCCGAAGAAGGTCGGCTTCGGGAAAGAGTTGGTGGCGGCGTTGCCGGTGCTGAATAAGAAGTTGGAGGCCGTGTCTGCTTGACGAAGCCCCGCGGCGCCCGCCGGACGCCGGCTGGGGCTGGCGAGCGGCCGCCGCAATCCCCAAGCGAACACCCCGTGAGAATACTTGTGGAGGACGACCATGGCCGAGAGAGTCGGCATTTACATTTGTCACTGCGGCAGCAACATTGCCGGGACGGTCGACGTCGAGGAGGTCGCCAAATGGGCGGGCGAGAACATCAAGGACGTCGTCGTTTCGAAGGACTACAAGTTCATGTGTTCCTCGCTCGGCCAGGCGATGATCGAGGAGGACATCAAGAAGGAGAAGCTGACGCGCGTCGTCGTCGGCGCCTGTTCGCCCCACCTGCACGAAAAGACGTTCCGCCGGGCGTGCCAGAACGCCGGGCTGAACCCCTACCTGTTCGAGATGACGAACCTGCGGGAGCACGTCTCCTGGGTCTGCAACGACAAGGCGGCCGGCACCCAGAAGGCCAAGGCGCTGATCGCCGGCTCGGCCGAGCGGGTCAAGTACCAGCAGCCCCTCGAACCGAGCTATGTTGACGTGACGCCGGCCACGCTCGTCGTCGGCGGCGGCATCTCCGGCCTCCAGGCCGCCTTGGAACTGGCCGACGCGGGCTACCCGGTCTATCTCGTCGAGCGCAGCCCTTCGGTCGGCGGCCACATGGCCCAGTTCGACAAGACGTTCCCCACGCTCGACTGCTCGGCGTGCATCCTCACGCCGAAGATGTCGGAAGCCGGCCAGCACGAGAACATCACGCTGCTCACCTACTCGGAGTTGGAGGAGGTGAGCGGCTCGGTCGGCAAGTTCAAGGTCAAGATCCGCAAGAAGGCCCGCTACGTCGTCGAGAAGGACTGCACGGGCTGCGGGATCTGCATGGAGAAGTGCCCCCGCAAGATCATCGACGACGACTTCGAAGCCGGCCTCGGCTACCGCAAGGCGATCTACACGCCCTTCCCCCAAGCCGTGCCGCGAACGCCGGTGATCGACACCGAGAATTGCACGTACTTCCAGCGCGGCAAGTGCAAGGTCTGCGCCAAGGTCTGCCCGACCAACGCGATCGACTACGAGCAGCAGGACGAGATCGTCGAGATCGAGGTCGGCAACATCATCCTGGCCACCGGCTGGAAGCTCTTCGACTGCAAGAAGGTTCCCCAGTACGGCTTCGGCCGCCTGGCCAACGTCTACACGAACATGGAATTCGAGCGGCTCTGCAACGCGGCCGGGCCGACCGGCGG
>JAAYCB010000142.1 GCA_012744395.1 Pirellulaceae bacterium | reverse complement strand
GGCCGGGCGAGAGCGGGCCGGCAGCGAAGACGCCGCGGGTCGAACGGCCGGCGAGACCGCCGGAATTGAGACCGCCGGAGGGCCCGAAGCCGGGGGAGAGACCGCGGATCGACCGCGGGCGAACGCCGGGTCTGGATCGGGGCAGGCCGGGCGAGAGCGGGCCGGCAGCGAAGACGCCGCGGATCGAACGGCCGGCGAAACCGCCGGAATTGAGACAGCCGGAAGTCTCGAAGCCGGGGGAGAGACCGCGGATCGACCGCGGGCGGACGTCGAGTCTGGATCGGGGCAGGCCGAGCGAGAGCGGGCCGGCAGCGAAGATGCCGCGGGTCGAACGCCGCCAGCCGCCGACAAGATCCCCAAGCGCTTCGCCGGCGCCGAAGGTCCAAACCCCTCGATTGCCGGCGGCTGGGAACCGGGAAGTGCGCCGCCCCGCGCAGCCGAGTGTCCGGCCGCCGCAGACTCGCAGTTCCGGGAATGTTCGGGCTGGCAGCACTAGCCGTGCCGGCCCGAGCTACACGCGCCCGCCGGCGGCGACAGCCCGATCGGGCGGCCAGCGGTCGACCCGCGCGGCGTCTCCCTCCGCTCGGAGCGGGCGGTCGGCGAATCGCCCGGGCGACGGCGGCGGCCGTGGCAGAGGAGACCGTGGCAGGGGCCGATGACCGGCCGCAGCGGGCGGTCAACCCGGTAAGGAGAGATTCATGATCAGGCAGTCTGCGCCAGCGGGGTACATCGGCATCTTGGCTGTTCTCATCGCTGCCGCCGCGCAGCCGGCGCCGGCTTCCGAACTGGTTGCGCCGGGCGCGAAAGTCGAATTGCTCGCCGGCGGATTCGCGTTCACCGAAGGGCCGGCCTGCAACGGCGAGGGAGACGTCTACTTCACCGACATCCCCAACGAGCGGATTCACAAGTGGTCGGTCGACGGCAAGCTGACGACGTTTCGCGAAAACAGCGGCAAGGCCAACGGGCTGTACTTCGACCGCGAAGGCAACCTGCTCGCCTGCGAAGGGGGCAATCGCCGCCTGACGTCGATCTCGCCGGACGGAAAGGTCGCCGTTCTGGCCGACGGCTTTCAGGGCAAGAAGCTCAACAGCCCGAACGACCTCTGGGTGGATCCGAAGGGGGGCGTCTACTTTAGCGATCCTCGCTACGGGCAGGAGGACGGACTGGAGCAGGACGGCTTTCACGTCTATTACCTGCCGCCGAATTGCCCGGAGCCGGTCCGCGTCATCGGCGATCTGGTCAAGCCCAATGGAGTGCTCGGCGCCACCGACGGCAAGACCCTTTACGTGGCCGACGCGGGGGGCGGCAGGACGTACGTCTACCGCATCCAGGCCGACGGATCGCTCGCCGACCGCAAGCGGATCGCGCCGGTCGGCGCCGACGGCATGACGCGCGACGAGCGCGGCAACCTCTACCTGGCCCGCAACGTGGTCCACGTCTACAGCCCCGAGGGTAAAGCCATCACCACGATCGAGGTCCCCGAACCTCCGGCCAACGTCTGCTTCGGGGGCAGGGACCGGAAGACGCTGTTCATCACGGCGCGGAAGGGCCTGTACGCGGTGCGGATGAACGTCCGCGGGCAATAACCGGGTGTCCTGCCGGCGACGGCCTTTCGCCTGGATCCTTCAAGAATCGCCGGACAAGCCCGCAGAGCGATCACTTTGCGAGTATGCTCGCGGCATTCTCGCGCGTGATCGCCTTCACCTGTTCGGCGGACAAGTCCGACTCCTGGAGCTTGAGGATCGCCGATTCCAGCAGGAAGTACGGAAAATGCGAGCCGAACAGAAGCCGGTCGAGCGGGAAGCGATCGAGCAGGCTGCCGATGCCGCCGACTCCTTCGAGCGTCGATATCTCGAAGCAGACCTGCCCGGCGCCGATGAGTGAGGTGATTGCGGCCCCCCGGAGCGGGCCGAGCGCGTTGAGCAAGACCAGCCGCAACCCGGGCCGGTTGGCCAGCAGGGCCGGCAGGGGCCCCGTGTCGACATCCGGCACCCGCGTCAAGGGGTGCTGCATCCGCGGGTCTTCCATGCGAACGGCCAGCGCGACGACCAATCCGCGCCGTTCGGCCTCGGCGAGCAACTCGGCAAACAGCGGATCATCCAGCCGGTATCCGTGGTAATTCGGATGCAGCCGGATGCCCGGCATGTGGTAGTCTTCGTGGCAGCGGCGGAGGTCCTCGCGCCAATCGGGCAGCGTTGGGTTGACGGCGCCGAAGGGGCGCAGCAGGCCCGCCGGAGCCTTGCGGCAGTCCTCGGCCAGCCGGGCGTTGACGCCGCCCAAATCCTTGTGCAACAGGCCGTCGAAGCTGCCGGCCCAGGCCTGCGTGACGCCGCAGGCCTCGAGCCGCTCGACCAGCCTGGCGGGCTCGTCGCAGGGGAGCCGGCGGAAGGGCCATCGCGACAGGTTGACGTTCACGTCGGTGATCATCAGGCAATCCCCTTGGCGGCGAGAATCGGCGCGAGGATTCTCCGGATGTTTCCTGAGAGGATCAGCGCCTTGGCTTCTTCTGGAACGTCGGCGCCGTAGACCTTGGCGAGTTGGGAGGCGAAACTGCGGCCGGAAAAGTCGCTGCCGTAGATCACGCGCTCCGCGCCGAGCTCGCGGACGGCCATCTCGACCATGCCCGCCGCCGGATCCCCGCCGCAGATTTCGGCCACGACATTGGCTGTCGAACGGATCGCGCGAATGCCCGGCTCCCAATCCCCGCCGCTGTGCGCGGCGATCAGCGTCGCTGCGGGATGCCGCGCGGCCAGGGCGGCCAGCTCGGCGGCGGTCGATTCGCCCGGCAGGTTCCCGGTGATCTTGGACCACGTGTGCTGAAGCACCGGTGCTTTCAACTCAGCGGCCCGGCGGACGATCGGATCGAGGCAGGCCTCGTGGCAGTGCACCGCGACCCAGAGTTTGACGCCGACCATCGGCCCCTTGGCGACGCAGCGATCCAACTCGTCGAGGCTCGCCTGGGTGTGCTGCGGGTTGAGGTAAACGAAACCCAACGCACGGCCCCGGGAATGCTCGACCGCTTCGAGAACCTGGTCGTTCTGGCGGCGGAATTCATCGGGCGAGGGGTCCTGCGACCAGGGATACCCCATGAACACGATCACCCGCTCGATCCCCATGCGGTCGGCGAACTTGAGCAGATTGGCGAGCTTCTCCGCGGGCGTGTCGCCCGGCGCGCTCAGATGGCCGTGCGCGTCCCAGACGACGTGCTGGGCGCGTGTCAGCCCGGGCTGGCGCCGAACCGGCCCTTCCGCGCGCGACATGCCGGCGGCAACCGCCGCCTGCGCCGCGCCGACGAGCACCGCGCGCCGCGTGATTCTGCAATCGGATGACATGCGTCGGTATCCTTTGGTCCGGTTGTCTCCCTGCCACTTTGCCGATGCTCGGAAGTCTAACGATTTCTGCCGATTCTGCAAGCAAGCCGCATCATGGCCTGGCCAGTCGCTCCGCCGACGAGAGGTTGGTGAGCGGCGCCTCGCAGACTGCTGGCGCTTGCAGCCTGTGAATTGTGGCCTGCCCGCTGACCGCTACTCCTCCCCCCCTGCGAATAAGAACCGGTACCGCTTCTTGAACTCGACCAGTTCGGCCTCCTGCTCGGGGCTGAAGGAGCCCTGCGTGTGGCCGTAGGTGTCCATCCAGGTATAAAGCCGCTCGAATTCATCCTCATCAAGCTTGATCTCCTTGTGGACCTTGTCGGCGGCGAGGAACTCTAGCAGCTTGCTCTTGAGCGAGGGGGACTGGCCGGGCGTGGAAAGGTCCTTTTCGAACACGAGGCTGCCCAGGTCGTTGTCGGCATGGGCGAGCAGGGCCGCGTGCGACTTGTCGCCGGTCAGATCGTATTCGGGGCATTTGCCGCCCGGCCGGTGGCAGCTCACGCAACGGCGATCGAGCGCCGGCTGGACCAGCGTATCGAATCGCAGGGGCCATGAGCCCTCGCATCCGGGCCGCAGCGGCGAAGCGCCCCTGGCCAGGGCCAGCGGGGCGGCGGCCTTGGGGGCGGTCTCCCGATTCTCGTGGCAACCGGCGCAGGAGAGCGTCTCACCGGCCTGCACGTAGGTCAGCGAGCGCATCGTCTGGACGGCGCGTCCCCGTTCGTCCAAGGCCTGGAAAAACAGCGGCACTCCCGACGGCACTTCGAACAACGCCGATCCATCGGCTTCGACCGGCGCGGAGCCGATCACGTATTTGCCCGTCTCCTCCCGGCTGACGCCGAGCGCGGGGACGTTCATGTGCGGCTGGACCTTGGGCGGCACGCCGATGATCCGGATTCGCTTGACCCCTCCGCGCTCGATCCCCGCCAGGCCCGAATAGATATCCTGGAGGAGATAGCGGCCCACGCCCGAGGCCGCGTACCGGGGCTTTGCGGGTTGAATGGGCGGACGCGGCCGGGAGCGAACCGGGATCGGCGACATGCTCGAGATCGCCGCGTCGCGGTGGAGGAGCTCCAGATTGCCGTGGCGGTCGAGCAGGTAGATTCCCTGGGCGTTGACCGGGTTGGCTTCGTCCGTGGTCACGCGGCTATGCGGTGGCAGGCGGCGGTTCGACCAGCTCACCAGGTAGAGGTCTTCCGAAAGCGGCCAGGGGTTGGCATAGTAGTGGCCGACGTTTTGCTCAGTCTCCGGGAACGGCGCCTCGGGCGTCAGCCGGGTGATCGGCCCCTCGCCCTCGGTCCCCTTGGTGCGGTCGAGCAGCGCCAGCGACCCGCCGGTGATCGAATGGTGCGCCGCGCCGGTGAAGAGAATCTTGGTCGAGCCCGGCACTTCGCGCGGCTCCATCGTGGCCTGCGGCGCCCTGGTGTAATTGCCGTAAACAAGCTGGGCGTTGCTGCCGTCCTGGTTGGAGGACCAGAGGCTGAAGAAGTGGCCGTTGAAGCGGTCGATATAGTCCCACCGGCAATAGAGAATCCGGCCGTCGGCGGCGAGCGACGGCGAATACTCGAACGTCTCGAAGGCCGAGAGGGGCGCGATCCCGCCGCCGTCAGGATTCATCACGTGGAGGGTGAACACCGGTACGGGGCGGGAATTGCCGCCGCCGCAGCGGACATAGCTGTCAGGCAGGTCCGCCGTGAGCGTCTTGGCCGTGTTCTCCGCCGAGCACTGGAGAAACGTCCCCTTGCGCGTGGAGAGGAACAGCAGCCGCCCGTCGGGAAGATAGCGGCCGTCGAAATCGTCGTAGCGCCCCCTTGTCAGACGCCGCGTCTGGCCGCCGTCGAGGTTGGTCTCGTAGAGGTGGTAGAAGGAGTCCTCGGGCATGTTCGCCTTGACAACCTTGTCCTGGACCTCGGCGACGTGCCGGTAGTGCCTGGCGTAGGCGACGACCAGCCGCTGACCGTCGAAATCGAGGTCCGGCTGCGCGAAATTGCCGGGGGCAAACTGGCTCGTCAGGCAGCGGAGCGAGGGGCTCGGCGACTTGAAGCCGTCGAGAACGTACACGCCGCCGCCCGGCCGCGACCACCAGCCGTAGCACTGGTCGGAAAGGTGGGGGAACTGCGTCGGCGCCCGCTTGACGAACAGGATCGAGTCGAAATCGAGCAGCGGGTGGCTGACGAGCGCGTTGCGAATCGCCCCTCGGGCATTGAAGTAACAGGCCCGCCAGGCCTCCTCCGCGGTGGCCGGCAGCCGTTCCGCGCTGGCGGCAACCTGCCGCAGGACGACGCGCAAACGCGTCACGTCGACCTCCAACCGGGCAAGCGACTCCGCCAGGCGGCCGCCCCGCTCAATCGTCGCCCTGACGATCGCCGGCCAGCCCATCTCCAGCTTCGCGGCCGGCTTGGACCACTGGCTCGTGCTGCTTTGCGTCGCCGGTTTCCCTCGGGCGACGTTCTCCTCCGATCCGCTGGCGAAGATCTGCACTTCATCCAGATGGAAATAGCTCGTCGTGGGAAGTTGCAGGCGAACGTAACGGGCCGGCTTGCCGCCGAAGCGGACCGAAAGCGGATCGCCCCCGCTGTGGCCGTAGAAGACTTGCCCGCCGTGCCGATAAGCCACGGCGAGTCGCTCGGGCGCGTCGCCCACGAGGATCATGATTTGCGAGGCGCGCTCGGCCATCCCCTTTTCGCAGCGGTTGTAGATCACGATCCGGTCGATGCTGACGGCCTGTTGGAGGTCAACTTGCCACCAGGGATTCTTCTCGTTGGCCGTGTGGAACCCCCACTTGCCGTCGATCAGCCCGTCGCAACCGCCCGCCGCGTCGGCATCCGTTGACGTCTCTTCCGATCGCGCGGGAAAGCGAAGCTCGGCCTGCTTCAGCCAATCGGCTTCGACCTGGCTGCGGGTCAGCGCCGGGCCGCCTCTGGCATTCGCTTCGGCCGATGCCGCGCCTACGACGCCAAGACAGACCGCCAGCGACAGGGCCGACTTCATGCACGGGTATTTGCATCGCTTTGTCATAGACAATCCTCCTCCGCGCGGGCCGCGACTGCCGCTTCCTGAGAGAACACCCCCCAAGATGGCGTCTTCCCGCGAACTAGTCAATCAACCTGGCGTCGAACGTCTCTCCGGATTCCCAAGCTCCAGCCTCTTCTCTGGTTCCCAAGCTCCAGCTTGGGAACCTTCCGATCCCCCCGACGATGATTTTCATCATTCCTGGCGCCGCCTGGCAGTATGCCCTGCCTGGGCCAGGCGTTCCCAAGCCGGAGCTTGGGAACCAGGGAGGTCTGGCGAGATGACAAGCCGGAACCGATTCCTGGCCAACTTCTGCTCGGGCCTTATAATGTCCGTGGGGTGTCAGCCTGATCTTGGCGACGGGGAAGCCCAGCATCGGCTCTCCACGAAGGTCTGTCGAAAGGCTGGACAAGGGAGGGGTGGCGATGCGGCGATATCTCTATTTTTCGATGAGTCCGGAGTCGCTGGTGGCATCGCAATTGCCGCCGGAGGAGTTCGGCAGGTACCTGGCGATCGGCACCAAGAAGAGCGCCAATGACCAGGCGATGTTCTTCGATCTGAAGGAGGGCCTGGCGAGCACGGAGTTCGATTTCAGCCTGGTCGGCCGGCGGTGTGTGCCCCACCCAGACGGGCGGCCCAAGCATTCCCTCTATCTGGCGATCTACCGTGTGCTGGAGCGATTGCCGTTGGGGGCCTTGGGCAGCCTGTGGCTGGTCACGGTTCGCGGCCAGGTGCTGGAGTTGAAGGCGTCGACGGAGCCGCCGCGATTGTCCGACAATTTCTACCTCTATCAGGAACTCTGCCCGGTCCATCCGTTGATCGCCAGCGAGCTGGACCCGCCGGCGTTCGTCCGTTTCATCACCGATCCGAGCAAGCCGCTGTTTGTGCCGAGAATCTGCTTTGCCGACATCGACCTGGGGGACCTGGCCGCGGATCCGCGGCAAGGGACGCCCCGCGAGCTCTACTACCCCGACCGGTTCTGGCATTTGCGCGAGTGCCTGCTGGAGTTGCAGGCCCACGAGCACAAGCACACCAAGACAGTCGATCGGCTCCATCCGCAGCAGTTCCCCTACCACTGCATCAAGACGGGCGTCTACGTGGGCGACCAGCACGAAATGCTGTTCTATCCGTTCCCCAGCCGTGCGGATTTGGAGGGACAATACTACTATTGGTGGCGCCGTTCCGCGCATCACTGACCGCGACCGACAGGGTGGTTCGGAGGGGGCCGTGCGCGCGATGTTCGAAAGCCGCTGCCGTTGGCGGGCGCGGGGCGATTTCACGCGACGAGACGCGAGCGCCGGTCGAGCATGGATGCCGCCGGGCGTCAATCGCTGAAGAAGACGGGGGCCGGGCTCTCCCGCAAGACGGTCTTGGTCACACCGCCGAGCAACAGATCGCGGAGCGTGGAGTGCCTGCTGACTCCCATGACCAAGAGCCGCGCGCGGCGATTGCGGACCTCTTGAACGATGATCTGCCCAGTGGGCGCGGACGACATCCGCGGGCAAGAGGCGGCGCGGATGCCATGCGACTGCAAATACTCCACGGCCTCCTCGGCCTGACCGCCGGCCTGCTCCTCGGTGGTGCCGATGCACAGCACAACCACCTCCTCGCCGAAATCCAGCCCCGAGGCCTGAAAGGCTTGCAGGGCGCGATCCGCCTGGGGGCTTTCGTCATAGGCGAGCACGACCGACGAGCCCGGCTGGAGTTGCGGCGGGGCAATCGCCACGGGGCGCGATTCGCGCCTCAGCACGCGCCACAGGGTCTGATCCGGCTTGTCATGCGTCTCGAAATGAAAATGGGTCTCATGCCCGAGCAGCACCAGGTCGTGGCGGTGCGACTTGCGGAGAATCTCCTCATACGGCAAGCCCGCCTCGTCGATCACCTTGCAGGATACTCCAGCCCGGTCGCATCGGTCGTTGAACGCGTCGAGGCGCCGCTCGACCTTGCCGCGCGCCGCGGCGATCCGGTCTTCATCCCGCTCCATCCGGAACAGTCCGCCGCCGATCGGCACCGGCTCGTGGCTGCGGCTTGTCGGTACGTCGACGATTCCCAACCCGACGAGCACGGCATCGCACTGCTTGGCCCACTGAAGGCCCAGTTCCAGCGCGACTTCGCTGTAGTCAGAACCGTCCAGCCCGATGAGTATGCTCTTGAGCATCGGCCACCTCCCCTGCCAGGCAAGCAGCAACCCCCGCTGGCCGAATGAATTCTAGCGCCTCTCCGCTCGGCGGCAAGCGTCGCGCGGCGGATTGTGGCGGCCGGAGCAACGGTTGGCCACGCGGTTCACTCCCGGTAAACTTGGGGTGTCTCCAGCGCTCGTGTTGAACTCAGTCTTGAAAATGGGATAAGCATGGCGACGGGCACCGTCGCCTGTGGTAAGACGGAGGGGTCGACCCCCAAGATTGCCTGGCATAGACCAGTGTGAGGGAAGTGCCAGCATATCAGCCACAGGAGGAGCGGACCATGGCGAAGAAGAGAGGATCGCCTGCCCCGGCCAAGTTCAAGGTCGGAGATCGGGTTCGGGTGAAACGAGGCATCAGGGACACTGAATACCCGGATATGCCGCTGGGCGGATGGGCTGGGATTATCTCCGCATCCGACAAGGACGGCATGTTCACTGTCCGGTGGAGCCGCGAGATACTTGCTGCCATCCATCCCGTCGTCAAGAAACGTTGCGACCGGGATGGCATGGAATTGGAGGAGTATTGGCTGGGCGAAGATGACTTGGAGCCGGACGAAGGTGGCCCCCTCGACATCGAGCAGCCTACGGAAATCACGACGAAGCCACTTTCCCCCAGAGATCAAGATGATCGGGTGAGGATGGTGTTTGGGCTGACCAGTAATGATCCACTGCCTGCTGTGGACTACGAAATGTTGCAGAGATACCAAGAGCGCCTGTCGAAGGACCTGGTCTTTCCCTTCGGGGCTAGGTATACCGTGGAAACCGGCCCCTTCTCCAGCAGAACGATACCGGTAAAGGTCGTTGGCCTTGGCGATCCTGGCGAACCGATGATCGATGAAACATATGGCATCTTTTGTGAAGCTCGTCAGGAAGGGCGCTTGGTGACCCTGCCACTGGGTGAACTGGAGGTCAACCAGGGTAAACCGAATCGGCAGTTGATCGCGGATTACTCATACTGGTTCTGGAATTGGCGGTGACGTTGCAGAACAGACGATGCCCCAGAGCCGCATTACGATCATCTTTGTCAACTGGCCAATGATGCCTGGGGGATCGGCTTCAAGACGGCGGAAGAAATAGCCGCCAGGATGGGGATCGACAGCAACCGCGCTCGCCGGGCGGGGCGTATCTCCCGGCCAGTGGCGAATTGAGCCCTGCCCGGTTCGAACGGCGCCTTGAACCCCGCCGGAATTTTCGGCCGCGGCGGGAAACGCTTCCGGCGGTTGCCCGTTATATTTGTATCGGGGGTGCGCGCCGACGTTTGTCTTTTGAAACCAGGAGGCGTCCGATGTTTCCGGCCAGATTTCTCGCTCTGTTGTTGACTTGGTGGTTGGCTGCCCCTGCCCTGGGAGGTGACAAACCGGTTGCACCGGGCGCGACGGCGACCGACGCCCCCCTGGTCGCCGCCGGAATCCGCGCGCTGATGCAGGACGCCCAATACGCCGAGGCGGTGGCGGCGATCGACGTGGAAGCCAAGAAGGCAGACGCCCCGGCCGACTACCTCGGCTATCTGAAGGGGCGGGCGCTGTATCTGGACAGGAAATACGACGCGGCAGTGGCCGCCTTCCAACAGGTCGAGGCGCAGTCTCCCCAAAGCACGTGGCTCCGCCGCGCTCGGTTCGGCGAAGCGCTCTCCCACGCCCGAAAAGGCGACTTTGCCAAGGCCGAGGCGATCTACCGCAAACAGGCCGAGCACCTCCTCTCGGCCGATCGCAAGCAGCAGATCGCCGACATCTATCTCCAGTTCGCCGACGATTACTTCGATCCGCCGGGGCTCATTTCGCAGGCGGGAAGACCGCGCGGGGACCGGCCCGGCGCGCCGCCCAGCGCGCCAAGCGCGGCAAACCCCGCCAATCCGGAGCCGACTGCCGATCCATTTGCCACGCCTCCGCCGGCTGCCCACGCCGGCGTCAAAGATCCCGAACGGCAGCCCGACTACGAAAAGGCGCTGATCTTCTACACCAAGGCGCTCGAAGTCGGTCCGAAGGCCGACGAGCAGGAGCGGATCGAACTGCAAATCGCCCGCTGCCACCAGCAGTTGGGCCGTCTCGACGACGCGGCGCGGCTCTATCGCGGATTTCTCGACGCCCACAAGACGAGCCCCTTGCGCGTCGAGGTCCGGTTCCGCCTCGGCGAGGTCGAACTGGCCAAGGGGCAGCACGCCGAAGCCCGGCGGACCTGGCAGGACCTGCTCGCCGAGCACGTCGACTCGTCTTCCGCCCGGATCGCCGAGGCGATGTTTCTCCTCTCACGAACCTGGCAGATTCCCCAGCCGCAAGACGACCGGCAGCTCAATCTGGGCGTGGCCGCCCTGGAGGGGTTCCTGAAACGGTTTCCGGGCGATCCCAAGGCCGCCGCCGCGCAGCTGGACATCGTCCGCAGCTACATCCACCGCAACCGCTACGAGGAGGCCGTCGCCAGCCTGAAAGCGTTTCTCGCCCTGGATCGCTACGCGCAGCGCGTGGAGGTGGCCGAGGCCCGCAATCTCTTGGGCCGCTGCTACCAACTCCAGAAGAAGTTCCCCGAGGCCCTGGCGACGTGGCAGGAATACCTGGGAAAGCACCCGGCCCACGAAGCCTGGAGCGCCGTGCAGCGCGAAATCATCAACACCGAGTTCCTGATGGCGGCGGACGCCCGGCAGGGGAAGAGATACGAGGAAGCGCAACAACTCTATACGGCGTTCCTGGCCAAGTACCCGCTCGACGAGCGGAACCCGGCGATTCTCTACACGTTCGGGGAGATGCACCACGAGGAGGAGAAATGGGATGCGGCGATCGCCGATTGGCGCCGCCTGGTGTCGAAATATCCCAAGTCGGACGAGGCCTCCCGCGGCCAGTTCATGATCGCCGCGACGCTCGAAGAGAAGCTCGGCCGGCTCGCCGAATCGCTCGAGGAGTTCACGATGCTGGACTGGGGGCCGAGCGCAGCGCAGGCCCGGCAGGCGATCGCCCGCCTGACCGCCAAGAGCCTGACGGTCGCCACCGAGCGGATTTTCCGCAGCGATGAGAAGCCGCTCGTCAAGCTCACCTCGCGGAACATCGAATCGGTGACCGTGCGGGCATACAAGGTCGACATGGAGACCTACTTTCGCAAGATGCACCTGGCCAGGGGCGTGGAGAGGCTCGATATCGCCCTGATCGACCCGGACGCATCGTTTGAATTCGCGATTCCCGGCTATGCCGAGTACCAGCAGAGAACGTCGAGCGTCGAAGTGCCTCTTCCCAAAAGCGCCACGGCCGGCGTGATGGCCGTCACGGTCAGCAGCAAGACGCTCGAAGCGACGACGCTCGTGATCCAGAGCGATCTGGACCTCATCGTCAAGAGCTCGCGCGACGAGGTGTTCGTGTTCGCCGAGAACATGCTCACGGGCAAGCCCTGGCCGGGCGCGCGGCTGCTCGTGTCCGACGGCGCCCGCGTCTTCGCCGAGGCGGCCACCGGCGAGGACGGCGTGTTTCACAAAGCCTTCAAGGAGCTCCACGATGCCGGCGACGTGCGGGTCTTCGCCGCCAGCGCGGGGCACGTCGCCTCGAACGTCGTCGGCCTCGAGGGCGTCGGCGTCGCCCGGGGGTTGACTGATCGCGGCTATATCTACACGGACCGGCCCGCCTACCGGGCGGGCGACCTGGTCCACGTCCGCGGCTGCCTGCGGCGCGTGGCCGACGACCGCTACGTCGTCCCCGAGGGAAAGAAGGTCACGCTCCAGGCCTTCGACCCGCGGAACCGGTTGCTCCGCGAAGAGGAGGCGACCTTGGGCAAGTTCGGCGCGTTCCACACGCATTTCATCCTCCCGGAGACCAGCCCCCAGGGCGAATACCGGATCCTCGTCTCTGATGACCAGGAGCGCCAGTACCAGGGCGGATTCCTTGTCGAGGAGTACAAGCTGGAGCCGGTCCGCCTGGTCGTCGATACGCCGCGGCGCGTCTATTACCGGGGGGAGACGATCGAGGGGACGATCCGGGCGGAATTCTACCACGGCGGGCCTCTGGCCGGCCGGCAGGTGACCTATCAGCTTGCGGGCGAACGCTCCCATACCGCCACCACCGACGAGCAAGGCGAAGTGAAGTTCAAACTCGCCACCCGCGACTTCCTCGAAAGCCAGGTCCTCCCCTTGACGGTCGCCCTGCCCGAGCGGAGCATCGCCCGGGCGGTCAATTTCTTCCTCGCTACCCAAGGCTTCACGATCCAGCTGGAAACGGCCCGCAAGGTCTACGTGGCCGGCGAATCGTTTGAGGTCTCTCTGCGCACGCGCGACGCGGAAGGCAAACCGATCGCCGGCAAGCTCGCCTTGCGGGTGCTGCGGCGGACGGAGGTCGATGGCGAGGTGGGCGAGCGGCTCGTCGAGGAGCATCCGCTGGAGACCGACAAGGAGGGCAACGCGCGGCAGACATTGAGCTTGAAAGAAGGAGGCCAGTACGTCTGCCGCGCGGTGGGAACGGACCGCTTCGACAACGTCGTTTCCGGCGAACACGCGGTGACGATCTCCGGCGAGGAAGACCGCGTGCGGCTGCGGATTCTGGCCGACCGCCACACGTTCAAAGTCGGCGACACGGCCAAGGTGCAGATTCTCTGGCGCGAGGAGCCCGCCCTGGGATTGGTCACGCACCAAGGGGCCAAGATTCTCCAGTACCGGCTCGTGACGCTGGACAAAGGGGCAAACGCGCTGGAGGTCCCCCTGGGGGCCGAACTGGCGCCCAACTTCGAGCTGGCCGTGGCCGTGATGACCGATCGGCGGCCCCAGAAAGGTGAGAAGACCCCCGACCCACCGATCCAGCGGTTCCATGCCGCCTCGAGCCCGTTTACGGTCGAGCGCGATTTGAACGTGGCGCTGTCCTGGAAGCGCGCTGGCAAGGGCGAGGGGCCGCTGCGGCCCGGCGAAGACATCGAGGTGACGATCAAAACGACCGACCCGCAGGGAAAGGCCGTGGCGGCCGAACTCAGCCTGGGGATGGTGGAGAAGTCGCTGCTCGACCGGTTCGCCTCGTCGCTGGCGCCGATCCAGGATTTCTTCCGCGGCAACCGGCGGGAACCGGCGGTCCGCACCACCTCGAGCATCACGTTTGCCTACAAGCCGACCACGCGGCCGATCAACGCCCGGCTCCTGGCCGAATCGGACCGGCTGGAGGTGGAGCGTGAGGAGGCGGCCAGCCGCAGTGAGTTGGCCGGCGCCAGCGCCGAGCATCTGCGGCGCGCGGCGGCGGGCGGTCTGCCGGGCGCGCCCGGCGGACCGCCCGCGGATGCACCGGCGCCGACCTCCGCGCTGGATGAGCTGTCCGCAAATGAAATTGCCGTGCGATCGCTGCCCGTGGGCCAGGCCGGCCAGCTGGCCTTGGGGATGGAAGTCGCGAAGAAGCCGGCAACGTCCGGCGACGCCTCTGTTCCTGTTCAAGTCGGCCTTGGCGGCGGCGGGATGTACTCTGCCGATCGGTCGCCCCTCGCACCTGGCGGCTGGGCGGACGGACGCCTGGCCGCGGGCGAGGACGTTGACCGGGTCGAGGGCGACCGCCGCTACGATTACGCGCCCGCCAACGCCGACAACCTGATGCAGCTCGGCCGGCAGAATCGCCAGCAAGTCACCGTGCTGCTGGCCGGCGGCCAGGTGAAGGGGGTCAACCTTCGGGACGGCGGCGGCTTCGATCCCGCACGCGCCCGCGATCTGGCCAGCAGTCTGGCGGAGACCGGGGCGGTCCTGCTGCCGGGGCTGGGCTCTCAAGAGACCGGCTTCTGGGACCCGGCGGTGGCCACGGGCGACGACGGCACGGCGCGGGTCACGTTCACCGTGCCCGAGCGGTCGACCGCCTGGACGATCGCCGCCAAGGGAATCAGCGTGGAGACGCTGGCGGGCGAAACCACCAGCGAGCTGACCGTCAAGAAGGACCTCTTCGGCGAGCTGAAGCTCCCCGCGGCGTTTACCGACGGCGACACGGCGGAGGTGCTGGCCACAATCCACAACGGGCGGATGGAAAAGGGCCGCATCCATGCCACGCTGAAGACGACGATCGGCGGCCGCACGGTTGCGGAGACAAAGACGATCGACGTGGCGGCCAAGGGTCTGCATGAAACGAGCTTCTCCTGCGAGCTCCGCAGGCCCCAGGGCGAGCAGGTCCAGGGCGCGATCCCCGCGGAGGAGAACGTCGAGTTCGAGCTTGCCGTTTCGGCCGAGGTTGAGGGCGCCGCCGGCCCGGCGTTGGACGTCGTCCGCCAGGTCGTGCCGCTGAAGCCCTACGGGATGCCTGTGTTCGCCACGGCGAGCGGCACCGCGACCAGCGACATGACCGCCTGGGTGGAAGCACCCAAGGAGATGGTCCTTGCCGGTCCGAGCCTCCAGATTCTGGTCGGGCCGACGGTCGAGCGGAGCCTGGTCGACATCGTGCTCTCGCCGGCCCCGCGCTGCCAGATCGAGACGCGCCGGCTGGCCTCCGGCATGGAGAGTACGACGAGCGACCTGTTGGCTTTGCTGGGCCTCCAAGAGCTGCTTTCGGCCAGCACAGACAAGGGGGGGCCGGCCGCGGAGGCGATCGACCAGCGAATCCGCGGCGCGGCGGGCGCGCTGGTCTCGTCGCAGAACGACGACGGCGGCTGGAGCTGGACCGGCCGCGGCGGCCCGAGCGACCGCTATGGCTCGGCGCGGGCCGTCTGGGCCTTGGCCCTGGCCAGGAAGGCGGCCTACAAGGTGTCGGAGGAGAGCTTCGACAAGGCCACCGCCTACCTCCAAGGCCAGATCGCCGCGACCGGCGCCGACGACTACGAGAGCAAGGCGATCCTGCTTCATGCCTTGACCGTGGCCGGGCGGGAAGACTTCACGCTGGCCAACCGGCTCTACCGCAGCCGGCCGGTCCTCTCGCCCGCGGCCCTGGCCCACACCGCGCTGGCCTTCGCGGCGATGAACCGGACCAGCACCGCGAAGGAACTGGCCGACGCGCTGGCAGAAAAGAACCTCGACGGGGCCGTCAATCGCCGCGCCGCGGCCGACGGCCTGCTCCCCTGGAGCGGCAGCGGCGCCGAACTCCGGGCGCTCTACGCGCTCGTGCTCGTCAAGGTCGATCCGGCGGCCGAGCGGACGCGGCAGGTGATCGACTGGCTGATGGCGCATCGCAGCGGCTATCGCTGGACGCCCGACAAGGCCACCGGACCGGCCGCCTTGGCGGTTTGCCAGTGGTATGCGAAGAGCCGCTTCGAGGGCGAAAAATACCAGTTGAGCGTCTCCGTCAACGGCCAGCGGGCGGCGGTTCTGGAGATCGAACCCGCGTCGCCGACCCGGACGATCGACGTGCCCGGCGGGATGCTGGTTGAAGGCAAGCAGCGGATCGAGTTCCAGATCGCCGGGCGCGGCCGCTACGCCTACCAGTGCATCCTCGGCGGGTTTGTGCCGGCGGATCAGCTGAAAAGCACCACCAATCTCTGGGAGGTCCGCCGCAACTACGATCCGGCCCCGCTGGACCGCGAGGGCAAGCCGGTCCCCCGCGGCTTCGACGTGCTTACCGGGGGCTACTCCACGTTCCACAACCCGCTCACCGAATTGCCGGTGGCCAGGCGGGGCGAGGTGGAGCTGAGCATCTGGAGGAACGCTCTGGCGGGCGAAGTGCCCGAGGCGCAGCTCGAATACCTCGTCGTCACCGAGCCGATCCCCTGCGGGTGCTCCGTGGCGGCCGACTCGGTGCGGGGCGGATTCGAGCGCTTCGAAATCGCGCCCGGCGAAATCACCTTCTACGTCGGCAGCCGCCGCCACGTCGGTTCGATCCGCTACGACCTCGTCGGCTATCTGCCGGGCGCGTACCGCGCCGGGCCGACGGTGGTCCGCAACGCCTACCGGCCGGGCGAGCTGATCGCCAGCAAGGCCAAGTCGCTTGCCGTCCTGCCGCTCGGGGCCGAGTCGAAGGACGAATACCGCCTGACGCCGCGCGAGCTGTTCGAGCTGGGCAAACTCGAGTTCGCCGCCGACCGGATGGAGGCCGCCCAGAAGCATCTGGAGGAACTGGTCGAAAAGTGGAACCTGCGGCCGGAGGTCTACAAGGAGGCCGTGACGACGCTGCTGGACAGCTACCTGGCGACGGGCGCCTCCGAGCGGATCGTCCACTACTTCGAGATCGTCCGCGAGAAATGGCCGGCGGAGAACATTCCCTTCGAGAAGATCTTGAAGGTCGGCGCCGCCTACGACGCGATCGGCGAGTTTGAACGGAGTTACCTCGTGTTTCGCGCGACGATCGAGAGCAGCTTCTCCCGCGAAAGCTCCGTGGCCGGCTTTCTCCAGTCGCAGGGCGAGTTCCTCCGCAGCGTCGACGTCATGGGACGGCTGCTGCGGCAATATCCGCCGGAGAGCTACATCGCCGCCGCCGATTACGCCCTGGCGCAGCGAATCTACGCCGCGGCGGCCAAGGCCGCCGAGGACCCCCAGCTCCGCGAGCAGAAGGTCAACCGCGTGATGCTGATCCAGCGGGCCTGGCAGATGCTCGAAGGCTTTCTGACCGCCCATCCCGACGATCCAGCCGCGGACCAGGCCGCCTTCGCCGCCGCCAACACGCTGCTGGACATCGACGCCCACGGCGAGGCCGCCGCCGCCTGCCGCCGCTATGCCGACCGCTATCCCAAGAGCGACCTGCTCGACGCCTTCTGGTACGTAATCGGCTACTGCCAGTTCGCCATGGGCAAGCACGAAGAGGCCTTGACGATGTGCCGCAAGGTGGCCGAGTCCCAGCGAGTCGACGAGCGGACGGGCCGCCAGATCGAAAGCGACGAGAAGTGGCGCGCCGTGTACATTCTCGGGCAGATCCATCACAGCCTGGGGCAAGCCGCCCAGGCGATCGACCAGTACCGCCTCGTGGAGGATCGATTCCCCGACGCCAAGCAGTCGATCGAATACTTCACGCGGAAGGCGATCCGGCTCGGCGAAGTGACGACCGTCGCGCCCGGCGAACCGGTCGAGGTCGAACTGGAGTACCGCAACATCGCCGCGTGCGACGTCAAGGCGTATCGCATCGACCTGATGAAGTTCGGGCTGCTCAAACGCGACCTCAAGGGAATCACGCAGATCAACCTGGCCGGCATCCAGCCCTACCACGAGGCGACGGTCGAGCTCGGCGACGGCAAGGATTATCGCGACTGCCGCAAGCCGCTCGCGCTGCCGCTGAACGACGACGGGGCCTACCTGGTCGTCTGCCGGGGCGAGAACCTGTATGCCAGCGGCCTGGTGCTGGTGACTCCGCTGGTCGTCGAAGTCCAGGAAGATGCGGTCGCCGGCCAGGTCCGCACGACGGTCAAGGACCGCACGGAGGACCGCTATCTGCGCGGCGTGCACGTCAAAACGATCGGCAGCAATAACCCCGACTTCGTCTCCGGCGAGACCGATCTGCGCGGCGTCTTCGTGGCCGAGGGGATCCTGGGCTCCTCGACGGTGATCGCCCAGGCCGGCCCCGCGCACTACGCCTTCTTCCGCGGCAAGACGGACCTCGTGCCCCGGGTGGAAGCCAAGGGCCAGCCGGCCCGAGCGGACCAGGCGGGGCAGGAAGCCAAGGCGGCCGAGAAGGCGGAATCCCAACCGGCCGCCCCCGCCTCGCTGAAGCAGCAGTTGCTTGAGGGCGTGCAAGGAAGGAATATCATCGAGCAGCGGAAGCAGGTCGAACAGCTCGACTCGCTCTACAAAGCGCCGGCCCAGGGGGTCGAGGCGTCGAAGGCACTGCAATAGCGGAGGAAGGTCAGCGGTCTCGGCCCAGCGGCCACGGCCCGAAGCTGCCTGCCAGGCCTTTCATTGGGAGAGCTATTTCGCGCGTACCGCCGCTCAAACCGGTGTCAGTCCCGAGAAGAGCACGTTGTAGAACACCGCGCCGAGCGCGCCGCCGATGAGCGGACCGGCGACCGGGACCCAGGCATACGACCAGTCGGAATCGCCCTTGCCCGGAATCGGCAAGAGCGCGTGGGCCAGGCGCGGGGCGAGGTCGCGGGCGGGATTGATCGCGTAGCCGGTCGGGCCGCCGAGCGAGAGCCCGATGCCGAAAACGAGGATGCCCACGGCGTACGGGCCGATTCCATTGGCCAGGTCGTTGTTGACGTTGAGGATGCCCAGCACGCCGACGAGCAGCACGGCCGTGCCGATGATCTCGCAGACGAGGTTGCCCAGTGTGTGGCGGATCGCCGGCACGGTGCAGAAGACGGCCCGTTTGGCCAATGCGTCATCGGTCGGCGCCCAGTGGGCGAGATACGAGAGCCAGACAAGCACGGCGCCGAGAAATCCGCCGAGAAACTGCCCGGCAAAATAGACCGGCAGTTTTCCCAGCTCGAGTTCGCCGATCGCGGCCAGGCCCACGGTGACCGCCGGGTTGAGGTGGCCCCCGCTGGCCCAACCGGCGATATAGACGCCGATCGCCACGGCGAATCCCCAACCCGCCGCGATCACGATCCAGCCGGAGTCCTGTCCCTTCGACTTCGCCAAGAGCACGTTGGCCACGACCCCGTCGCCGAGCAACACGAGGATCATCGTTCCCACCAACTCGCCAATGAACACGTTCATTATTGTCCCTCTGCTACTGCGATGAGCTTCCGCCAGATCCGGCCTCGGACCAGCAGCGTTGTGGCTGAAACGACGCGAATCTACCTCTTTTAACCGCTGGGGGCAAGCTGCAACCGGTGGACACCGCCGCTGACCGATGGCCGCATGGGCTTGCCCCGCACTTGGGTCACCATGCACCCGACCAATCACAGCGGTGGAAGGCACGCTTTGGCCGGTTGCCCGCCCCGGCAGGGGCGCCAGATTCCAGCCCAGGGCGCGGCCTTGGGAACCGGCCGGCGCCTCTGCTCTGGCCCTGAAGGCGACACACATTGAGGGCGGCTCGGGCGTCACGTATCGGCCCTTCAGCCCTGATCGTGGCAGGGTGGGGCGTGTACCTCAGGGCCGCGCCCTGAGCTGGAATGTGTCGGCCTTTCAGGCCCCGTCTGGCCCCTGCCCGAGCCTCGGGTTAGTATGAACCGCGCGTTCGTTTCCTTGCCTTCCGCCGCAGACTCGAACTCTCGCCCGTCCCGTCGGTTCACCAGGAGCCCTCCGATGCGATCCTGCCTCGTCTCTTCTCTTGCCGTCCTGGCGATCTTGGGCCCCACCAAGGCGCGATCCGAGATTCTCTGGCTCGAGGCCGAGCAGTTCGCCGACCCGGGCGGCTGGACCAACGACGCCCAGTTCATCGACCAGATGGGCTCGCCGTACCTGCTCAGCGTCGGCCTGGGAACGCCCGTAAAAGACGCGCTGACGACCGTGCGGCTAGCCAGACCGGGCCGCTACCGGCTCTGGGTCCGCACGAAGGACTGGGTTCCGGAACACCACCCCGGCCGTTTCCAGGTCCTGCTCGACGGGAAACCGGCCGCGGGGGCGTTCGGCGCGTCGGGCGCGGCGGGGTGGAAATGGGAAGACGGCAAGGTCCACTCGCTCGCCGGCGAGGTGGAAGTGCGGCTGAAGGATATGACGGGCTACTATGCTCGCTGCGACGCCCTGGTGCTCACCGACCGGCTCGACTGGGTCCCGCCCGAGGCCGTGGATGCGATTGCCGCGATCCGCCAGGCCCAGGGGGGCGTAAGCCGCCAGGTTGAAGTCATGCCCGAGTCCGACGTTGTCGTGGTCGGCGGCGGTCTGGCCGGCGCGACGGCGGCCGTGGCGGCTGCCCGCAACGGCTGCCGGACCGTGCTCCTCCAGAACCGGCCCCTCCTCGGCGGAAACGCCAGCCGCGAGATTCTCGTGCCGCCGGTCGGCGCCTGGCCGAGCATCTTTCGGGCGAAGTATCCCCTCGATCCGCGCGAGACCGGCATCGTCGACGAGTATCGCACCGCCGGCAACCAGCGGGTGTCCGAAGGCCGCCTGTATTCGAACCGCTTGCACCGGCTGCTGGCCCTCGAGCCGAACCTCAAGCTGTGTTTGAACACCCACGCCACCGGCGTCGAGATGCACGAGGGCCAGCCCAAACGGATTCGCGCGGTCGACGCCCTCGACGTCGTCTCCGGACGGCGGATGCGCTTTCCCGCCAGGATCTTCCTCGACTGCTCGGGCGACTCGGCCGTGGCCGTCGCGGCGGACGCCGAGTATCGCCAAGGCAAGGAGCCCAGGTCGATGTACGGCGAGCCCTGGGCGCCCGACGAGCCGAGCACGAACACGATGGGCAACGGCCTGAAGTACTACGCTCGCGACGTTGGCGAGCCTCGCCCCTTCGAAGCCCCGGGCTGGATTCTGCCCTTCCCCACGTGCGACAGCTTCCGCCCCCAACGCCACCCGCGGCTGACGACCAGCATCGAGATCGACTACCAATGGGTGATCGAACTGGGCGGCCTCCGCGACACCTACGCCGACGCCGAGGAAATTCGCGACGAACTCTTGCGGCTCGTCTACGGCCTCTGGGACCACACGAAAAACCACTGCGAAAAGGACCGGGAGAAAGCCGCCAACTACGCGCTCGCCTGGGTCGGCCACGTGGCCGGCAAGCGCGAGAACCGCCGGCTGATCGGTGACTACGTGCTCACGCAAAACGACATCGGCAACCGGACGCTCTTCCCCGACCGGGTCGCCTTCGGCGCCTGGAGCATCGACGACCACTACTCGGGCGGTTTCTTTGACGACCGCGCCACGCCCCAGCGCCGCGATCCATCCGAGCGGGATTACATGGGGGTGCCCTTCTCGATCCCCTTCCGCTGCCTCTATTCGAAAAACGTCGACAACCTGATGATGGCCGGGCGCAATATCTCGGCCAGCCATCTTGCCATGTCCGACACGCGCGTGATGCTCACCTGCGCAATTCTGGGACACGCGGCCGGCACCGGCGCAGCCTTCTGCGTTCAGAAGGATGCGACCCCGCGCCGCGTCTATCAAGACCACATGCCGGGCTTGCAGCAGCAGTTGCTCAAGGAGGGGGCCCCGATCCTCGAACGGAAGGCCGACGACCCCCGCGACCTGGCCCCGCGAGCCAAGGCGACCGCTTCGAGCGAGCGGGCGCACACCAGCGGCGAGTGGATGGCCGCTGCGAACGTGATCAACGGCTTCGCCCGAGCCGTGGGCGAACGCCCGCATGAAACGACCAACGCCTGGGGACCGGACCCGGCCGCGGCCGAGCCCCACTGGATCGAGCTTGCCTGGCCCGCGCCGGCGGTCTTCAACATGGTCCACGTTTCCTTCCAGACGGCGGAGTTGGCGCCGCGCTGGTTCGCCGTCGAAGCCCGCCGCGGCGGCCGCTGGCAGCGGCTCGTCGAAGTCGATGACAACAGGCATCGGCGGCACGTGCTCGGGTTGCCCGAGCGGATCGCCGCCGACGCGGTCCGGGTGGTCGAGAACGAACCGGCGGCGATCTGCGAGATTCGCGTCTACGAGGAGCCGGAGCGGCTCGTGGAGATCGCCCGAAGAGCGCACGACGACATGCGCCGGCCGGACGAGGGGCCCTGGCTCCCCTGGGGCGACGACGAGCTGCCGCCGCCGGGCATCGACCCGCGGAAGCTCGGCGGGATCGTCCTCGACGACAGCGCGGCCGAGCGGATCGGCGACTGGTTCCATTCCACCTGGTCGGAGCGTTACGTGGGCGAGGGGTATCTACACGATGGCGACGCAGGCAAGGGGAGCAAGGTCTTGCGGTTCCGCTCCCGGATCGCGGAATCGGGCGCCTACGAGGTCCGCCTGGGTTACGTCGCGTACACCAACCGGGCGTCGAACGCCAGAGTCCGCGTGCACGCCTCCGGCAGCGTGAGAACCCTTGAGGTGAACCAGCGCGCCGTCCCGCCGCTCGACGGCCTGTTCATTTCGCTGGGCAGCTACCAGTTCAAGGCCGGAGAGGCGGCGAAGATCGAAATCTCCAACGCGGGCGCCGACGGCCACGTGGTGGTCGACTGCGTGCAGTTGCTGAAGCAGTAGGAGCTGTGAGCGATCAGCTTTCCGCTTCCGGCCTTCCGCTTTCGGCCTCGCCGGCTTCGCCGTGGATCGCGTCGTAGTGCTCGCAGAGCATCGAGGGGCAGACCTCCTCGGCGCCGCAGGTTGGGCAGACCATGCGGATCACGTCCGAGCTGCTGAGCTTGATGCCCGTCCGCTGGCAGGTTTCGATAATTTCGCGAAGGTGCTGGCAGCTCATCGTCTGGTCCGCGGAGTGAGTGAATGTCTGCGCGGGGGGTCGGTGAAGTCCGCCCGGCTTGATCGGCCGCATCTCGTTTGATTATACGCGGCGGGGCAAGCCGGGAAGAGCCCGCCGCTCAGCGGTCAGCGGCGGGACGGCCTGGACAGCGGGCCGATCGCGGCTAAACTAATGGCTTTGGTTTGCAGACGGAGAACCGGTCGTGCCTTGGATTCAACGCGAGATTCAGCTTCCGGCCCTGGGGCCCGGCATTCACCCAATCACCGAAGAGATTCTGCGGTCGCTCCCCGAGATCGCTGGGATCCAGGTGGGATTGCTCCACGTGTTCATTCAGCACACCTCGGCATCGCTGACACTGAATGAGAATGCCGACCCGGACGTGGCGGGGGACTTGTGCCGGGCGCTGGACGCCCTGGCGCCGGAGGATTTTTCCTACCGCCACACGGTGGAAGGCAAAGACGACATGCCGGCCCATGTGAAAGTCTCGCTGACCGACAGTGGGTTGACGATCCCGGTGGCCAACGGGCGGCTCCGCCTGGGCGCCTGGCAAGGGGTCTTTCTCTGCGAGCACCGCCGCAGCGCCCACCGCCGCAGCCTGGTGCTCACGCTGCAAGGGGAGTAGCACGACCGACCCCCGTAGGGTGGTCCAACGCGGCCCATTCCCTCCAAGCCGGCACAACCAAATCGCTGGATGTCAAATCCAAAGGTGGAATCGCCGCGGCAGGAGCGGCGGCCCACCGCACGTATGGTTGTGGCGGTGGGCCGCCGCTGGCGGTTTGGCGGCGCGAGGGTTTGCGGCGCCCGAAACGCTACCCAGCCGCGCAGCCCGGTTGGCGCGGGTCCCCTCTGGACCACCCTACGAGGCGCGGAGCGGTGCGCGGCCGAGGCGGTAGATTTCGGCCAATCCGTCGGTCCAGTACTCGATCAGGTTGACCTGGTGGGCGAAGCGATCGATCGCTTCGCCCGCCTCCAGGCAGAGGTCGATGCAGGCGGCAGCGGCTTCCACGCCGCCGGGAACGGCCTCCGCCGCCTCGGCGACGTACCGGGCCAGTTCCTCATCGGCCCGAGCCTGGCCGGCGCTCAGCACGCGGAGCAGGTGGCGGTAGAAGTCGACCGCCATGTCGATCACCTGGTGCAGCCGTGCGCGGCGCGGCGGCGCCTCGCGGCCGGCGGCCTCGACCAGCGATTGCACGGCCGCCGCAAGCCGCGGGCTTTCCACCAGCGGCCCGCATAACGATGCAAACAGATGGCTGCGAAACTCCCAGAGGGAGGCATCCCTCATCTGCGCTGCCCGCTGCAAACTGCCGCCGGCATCGCGGGCCAATCGGCTGGCCTCCGCGGCGTCCAGGCCCGTCCGCACCAGGAGTCGGACGAGAGCCTCCTCCCCGAGCGGAGCGAAGCGGACGATTTGGCAACGGGAGCGGATCGTGGGAAGCTGCTTGGCCGGCGTCGTGCCGACGAGGATCAGCACGCTCCGCGGCGGCGGCTCTTCAAGCGTTTTGAGCAGGCTGTTGGCGCCTTCGATGTTCAAGTAATCGGCGTCGTCGATGATCGCGACCTTGCGCTTGCCCATGAAGGGCGTCAAGGCGATGTCGTGGCAGAGGCCGTCGCGCATGCGGTGTTCTTTGTCGCCGATCAGCAGTTCGAGCGGAATCGTCGCCTTGTCTGCCGGCCGGGCAACCGTGACGAGGTCGGGGTGGGACCGCGCGGCGACCTGCGCGCAGGCCGGACAGCCGCCGCAGGGGTCGAGGTCTTCTTCCGCACGCGTCTGGCAGAGGAGCGCCTGGGCAAGCTTCACGGCGAACGTGTGTTTGCCGATCCCCGCAGGGCCGACAAACAGGTAACTGCCGAAGAGCCGCCCGCGGCGCAGTGCCGAGCGGAATTGTCCCACGACTCGATCGTGTCCTTCGATGTCTGACCAACTCATGACGTACCCTTTGAATGGCGATCAGCGATCAGCCGTCAGCAGGCGGGCGCCAGCAAATCCCGCAACCTGGGAGCTGTAAGCTTCTGACCGCTGACCGCTGACCCATCCTACCGCTTTTTCTCCGCCACCGCGATCCAGCCGTTTGCCCGCAGCGAGCCGAAGAACCACGACGCGGCGAGCCGGCCGGTTCGGGGGACATTCAGCGGCGTCCATTCGCGGATTCGAAAGCCCGACCGACGGAGGGCTTTCCTGAATTCCCGCTGGGTGAACGTATGGAGAAACATCTTGGGCACGCCCCGGTAATCGAAGAACTTGTCGCCCAGTTCGATCTGGCGATTGAAGGTCCAGTCGAGGAGATTGCGGACGATCCATCGCCGCCCGAACCGGTCGAAGAGGTTGAACCAGTAATTGTGGACGTGGATCACCAGCAGGCCGCCCGGCTTGAGCATGCGAAAGACGTGGTCGAGCGTGCGGCCGCGGTTTTCCCGGCTGCGAATCATTCCCAACGTGCTGAACAGGCAGATCGCGTAGTCGATCGACGCGTCGCGCAAGAATCCGAGGTCAACGAGGTTTGCGCGGATGCGGTGAATCGTGAGCCTCTCGCGGGCGGCCTTTTCGGCGACGATGCGGAGCATGTGGTTCGACAGATCGACCCCCAGGGGACTGAATTCCCGCCGAGCGAGGGGGATAAGCGCGCGTCCCGTTCCGCAACCCAGGTCAACGACGACGCCGGGCGAGGTCAAGTGCCGTGCGATCACCTGTGCGTCGACGTCAAAAAGCCGGTTATCCGCGAAGTACTCGTCGTACTCGGTGGCAATATGCTTGGCATGGGCATATTCCCAGAGGCTGCGGGTTACCCCCCTGGGGAGCCTCCGGTGCGGGCGAGTCTCGTGGGACATGATCTGTGCTGCGAGGTCCTTGTGGCGTCGTTTTTCCACCAGTATAATGCCCGATTCAATCTGGTGGGAGCGCGGCGGGCGTGACGTGCCGGGGGCGAGGGGGCTGGCTGCTTGGGGCCCGCCCGGATGAAGCGCGCGCCTGGTCGATCGGCGGCCAAGGTAGTTTTGCATCTTCCCAGAGGAAAGAAACCAGTAAAGGAGACTTCCCAGTGGCAATTCGTGTCGGAATCAACGGATTTGGACGGATCGGTCGGCTCGTGTTTCGCGGCCTGATGGCCAAGCCCAATGTGTTTGAAGTGGTTGGCATCAACGACCTTACGGACAACAAGACCCTCGCCACCCTGCTGAAATACGACAGTATTCACCGCCGCTATCCCGGCACGGTTGAGTACGACGAGGAGAACATCACCGTCTCGGGCAAGAAGATCCGCGCGATGGCGGTCCGCAACCCGGGCGAACTGCCGTGGGCCGAGCTGGGGGCTGACATCATCCTGGAAAGCACGGGTGTGTTTCGCGCTCCCGCGACCGACGAGAAGGCCGGTTTTGACAGCCACATCAAGGCGGGCGCCAAGAAGGTCGTGATCAGCGCTCCGGCCAAGGGGATGGATTACACCTGCGTGATCGGCGTCAACGACAGCGGATTGACCGCCGCCCACAAGTGTGTCTCGAATGCAAGCTGCACGACGAATTGCCTGGCGCCGATCGCCAAGGTGATTAACGAGAAGTTCGGGCTCGTCAAGGGCCTGATGACGACGATCCACTCGTACACCAACGACCAGGTCGTGCAGGACTTCCCCCACAAGGACCTCTACCGCGCCCGGGCAGCCGCGCTGAACATCATCCCCACCACCACCGGCGCGGCCGCGGCGGTCGGGCTGGTGATCCCCGAATTGAAGGGCAAGCTGACCGGCTTTTCGCTGCGTGTTCCGACTCCGACCGGCAGCGTGGTCGATCTGACCTGCGAGACCGCCAAGCCGGTGACCGCCGACGCGGTGAACGCCGCGATGAAGGAGGCGGCCGAGGGCGCGATGAAGGGAATTCTCGCCTACACCGAGGACCCGATCGTGGTCACGGACATCATCGGCGATCCGCACAGCTCGATTTTTGCCGCTCCTTGGACGATGGTCGTGGGCGACAACATGCTCAAGGTCATGAGCTGGTATGACAATGAATGGGGCTACAGCATGCGAAGCTGCGACCTGATCGAGAAGATGGCGGCCCTCTAGTCGGCCCCGCACGGACTTCAAGCGAGGCAACGGCGCCGCCCCTTGCGGGTCGGTGCCGTTGCGTTTGCGGTGCATCGGTCCCTGAGGGTTGGTCGCGTTGCCCTGACCGGGGGGGTGCGTCGGAAAACCGCGGGGCAGGACCTCGGAGCTGCCTTCCGCTGGCATATAATGGGCGGGTGTCTCCAGATCTTGCGGTTGCCTCCCGTCCTTGGCCGGTTGGCGATTTCGGGCGGCAGCCGGCGGCCCTGTCTTCGATCCATGGGTCAACCGAACCAACAGCCGGGCCAGCCTTGGCAGCAGTTCACGGTTCTCGACGGACTGCTGCTCCAGGCCGGTTATGCGATCGCCTTTTCCGTGGTGTTTCTGCCGGCCCGTGGCGCTTTCGAGGCGATCGACATCGGGAGCGTGGTGCTGGTTCTGATCGCCGCTTGCCTGGGCGGCGCGGTTTCGGGACCGATCGTTTTGGGCTCGCAGTGGCTGTTTCGAGGACGCAGGATCGCGCTCAGCGCCGGCGAGTGGCTTTGGCTGAGCCCGCTTGCGGTTTTCGTCGCCGGTCTGTTGGGCATATGGGTCATCTACTGGGGCGCCCACAGCCTGCCCGATCCGGAAGAAATCCGCGCTGTCTCGTTCGCCATCCTGGCGATGGTGCTGTGCCTGGTCGAGATCGGCTGCGCGGTCAATGCGCTGATTGTGCTGCTCGCCCGGACCTCTGGTGAGCTTTCGCCGCCGCCGTGCTCGTGGACCGACCGGTTCGGCGCGTTGACCTGCCTGGTGATCGGCGCGGCGCTGTTCTTGATCGTTGCGGGAACGCTCGCCTGACCTGGATCGGGTATAATCGTGAACTGTCGCCGAGGAGGCGGGAAACGCAATGACCCTGGAACACCTCACGACCGAGCAGCGCAATCCGGCATCGGAGCGGATCGACGGCCTCTCCGCCCTGGAGATCGTCCGGTTGATGAACGCCGAGGATGCCACCCTGGCCGAGGCGGTTGGCCGCGAGGCGGAGCCGATCGCGCGGACGATCGAGGTGGTCGCCGAGCGGTTCCGCGGCGGGGGCCGGCTGATCTACCTGGGGGCCGGCACTTCCGGCAGGCTCGGGGCCATCGACGCCGCCGAATGTCCCCCGACGTTCAACACGCCGCCGGAAATGGTGCTCGGGCTGATTGCTGGCGGGCAGCCCGCGATGACCCGCGCCGTGGAGGGGGCCGAGGATATCCCCGAATCGGCGGTCCAGGATCTCCAGGCCGTCGGCCTGTGCGCTGCCGACGCGGTGCTCGGCATCGCCACGAGTGGGCGGACGCCCTACGTGCTGGCCGGCCTCGGCTTTGCGCGGCGCGTGGGGGCTTTCGCCATCGGCCTGAGCTGCAACCGCGACTCCGCCCTGGCCTCGCGCTGCGACCTGCTGATCGCGCCGGTCGTCGGCCCGGAAGTGATCACCGGCTCAACCCGGCTGAAGGCGGGCACGGCCACCAAAATGGTCCTCAACATGGTCACCACCGGCGCGATGGTCCTGTTGGGGAAGACCTACGGCAACCTGATGGTCGACTTGCGGGCGACCAACAGGAAGCTCGTCGAGCGGTCCCGGCGGATCGTCTGCCAGATCACCGGCGCGAGCGAATCGCAAGCCAGGGAGCTTCTGAGCCGTTGCGACGGAGAGGTGAAAACGGCGATCGTCATGCAGCGTTGGTCGATCGGGGCCGACGCGGCGCGAGCCCGGATTCAGAGGGCCGACGGCCACTTGCGAAAGGCCTTGGAAGACCATGACGGGTGAATCGCTTCTTCTGGGCATCGATGGTGGGGGGACGAAGACCGTGGCGTGGCTTGCGCGGTTCGCGCCCTTGGGACCGCTGGAAATCGTCGGGCGGGGCTCGGCCGGTCCGGCCAATCCGCAGGCCATCGGTTTTCCGGCCGCGTTTGCCAACCTGGACCGCGCGGTCCAGGCGGCATTCGAGGACCGGGGAAGTCCGCCCCGCACCGTGGCCGCGGCGGTGCTCGCCCTGGCCGGGTCCGACCGCCAGGAGAACCGCCGCGCGCTGGTCGGCTGGGCGGAAGGCCGCCACCTGGCGGTTCGTTTCGAGGTGGTCCACGACGCTCTCCCCCTGCTGGCCGCGGGGACTCCCGCCGGATGGGGAATCGCGCTGATCTCGGGGACCGGTTCGTTCGCTTTCGGCCGCCATCCGGCCGGCCGCGCGGCGCGTTCCGGCGGTTGGGGGTTCTTGATGGGCGACGAGGGGAGCGGGTACGCGATGGCGATCGCCGGGCTTCGCGCGGCGGCCAAGGCGGCCGACGGGCGAGGCCCCCAAACGCGACTCCTCGACGCGCTGCTGGGCAGGCTGAATGTTCCGCGGGCCGAGGCGCTGATTCCGGCCGTATATGCGATTGCCGGTGACCGGGCCCGGCTGGCAGCGCTCTCGTCGGCCGTGTCGGAGGCCGCCGAGGCCGGCGACCCGGTGGCCCAGGAGATCTTCAACACCGCTGCGGAAGAACTCGCTCGGATGGTCTGGGCAGTGGCCGCCAAGCTGGACCTTGCCGGGGGGCCGTTCCCACTCGCCCTGGCCGGTGGGGTCCTCCTGGGCAGCGAACCTCTGCGCCAGCGCGTGGCGGAACAGTTGGCGTCGTGCCGGCTGGAAGCGACCCCCCTCCGGCTTGTCGCGGAGCCGGTCCTCGGCGCGGTGCAGCTTGCCGCGGCACTGGCCGGGCCGGCGAACGCGGCGCGGGAGTGAGCGGCGGTCAGGCCCGGATCACGCCCGCTTCCTCCATCTGCTTCCACGCCGCCGCCAGCGAGCCGTCGACGTCGATTCCGCGGCAGCCGGCCTCGATCACGGTCACCTCGAAGCCCAGTCGCCGCGCGTCGAGCGCGGAGTAGGCGACGCAGAAGTCGGTCGCCAGGCCGACCAGGAACAGCCGCATCAGCCCGCGTTCGCGGAGGTAGCCCGCCAGCCCGGTCGGCGTCTGCCGGTCGTTCTCGAAAAAGGCCGAGTACGAGTCGATCTCCCGGTGGTATCCCTTGCGGAGCAGCAGTTCGCAGTGCGCCAGTTCGAGTTCCGGGTGGAAGTCGGCCCCGGGCGTCCCGGCGATGCAGTGGTCGGGCCAGAGGATCTGCTTGCCATAGGGCAAAACCACTTGATCATACGTCTTTTTGCCCGGGTGCGAGGAGGCAAACGAGAGGTGGTCCTCGCAATGCCAGTCCTGGATGAGGACCACGTGGGCGAAGCGCCGCGAGAGCCTGTTGACCACCGGCACGACCTCGTCGCCGCCGGCAACGGCCAGCGCGCCGCTGGGGCAGAAATCGTTTTGGACATCGACGACCAGGAGCACGCGGTTCTCCGTCGGCACGGCCGGACGGATTGACTTCAACCGCGGGATGGCGGCCGGGCCCAAGGGACCGGAGACCGTCGTCGGGGCGGTGGCGGAGGCGATCATGCCCGTCACGTGCTGCTCGGTATCGCCGAGCGATTGCTGGCCCTGCCGCAAGGCATCGACCAGTTCGGCATAGGTCGGGAAACGATCCTCGGCCCGCTTGGCCATCATCCGCGCGACAACCGCCTGGATTTCCGGGGGGACGTGGGCGGGGAGCGGCTCGGGCTCGGCCTCCTCCACCTGTTTGAGCACCTGGAAGAAGGAATCGCCGCGAAACGGACGCTGTCCGGCGAGCATCTGGTAGAGAGTCGAACCGAGCGAGAAGATGTCGGCGCGGTGGTCGACATGACCGGCGTCGGCGAACTGTTCGGGCGACATGTAGCCGGGCGTGCCGAGGGCGGTTCCGGCCGCGGTGTAAGCGGCCGTGCATTCCTGGGCGACGACCTTCGCCAGCCCCAGGTCGGCGAGTTTGACCTGGCCGCTGCGGGTGAGCAAGATGTTCGCCGGCTTGATGTCGCGGTGGATCAAGCCGAGTTGGTCGAGAGCTTCGCCCAACGTCTGGGCGACCGACTCGGCGATCTGCACGGCCCGGCCGACAGGCATCATGCAGCGCTCGCGGAGATGGGCTTCGAGCGTCTGCCCGTCGACGAATTCCATGACGATATAGAGGTGCCCGCCGCTCTGCCCGCAGTCGAAGACGCGGACGACGCCCGGCGACTGGAGACGCGCCGCCAGCCGCGCTTCGCGGAGAAATCGCTCGGCGACGCCGGACTTCTCGGCGAGATGCCCGTGCAGGAACTTGACCGCCACGTCGAGGTCCAGGTCGCGGTGGCGGCCACGGTAGACCGCGCCCATTCCCCCTTCGCCAATCCGCGAGAAGACTTCACACCGGCCGGCGCCGGACAATCGCAGATACGGATCGTCAGACATACCCATTCCCGCACGTTCATCGGTTGATCCCCAGCGCGAGCACGACCGTCTGCTGAAAGACCTTCCGCGCCGCGGCCGTTGGCCCGCGGACTGGAGGAGCCCGCCGGTCTCGCGAGGCCCCCCCATTATACTCGATCTGGCCGAGAGCTCCAAAACCGGGCACCGCGCTTCCGACGCGTCGGGTCGTCCAGAGCGGCCGATTTGTTGGCCGAGGACGCCGCCGCGACGCGGACCATCGGAGGAAACGCGGGCCCGACCGCAACGCGGGGGGCGCGCCGGCACTCGACGCGTACCGGCGCGCGGATCGCTATTCGCCGCCGAGAATGCCCAGCGGCGGCGTTGTCTCCCATCGCCCGCGGGTGAAATCGGGGAAGTCCATCGCGCGGCTCCTGCCGGCCACCGATTGTTCGCTCAACTCGGTGATGCAGCTCCACGCGGCGGCGTCGTAGACGTCCATGTCCGGGGCCGCGCCGGTCCGCAGCGCCTGGATCAGGCGGTGGACCACCAGCCAGTCGCCGCCACCATGCCCGCCGCCGCTTCGGGCCCTCTCTCCGAGCTCCTTCCAGAGCGGATGCTCGAATTCCTTGTAGTAGGTTTCCATCGGCTCCCAGGTATTCGGCTTGGGGCTGCGCCCCTCGATGTAGATTCTGTCCGCCGTGGCCATCGCAATACCCCGGGTGCCCTGAACGCGGTAGATCAGATCGTAGGGCCGCGGCAATTTCGTGTCGTAGTACAAGGTGATCGTCTGGCCGCGGGCGGTGCGGATCAGGCTCGTGTTGATGTCGGCGCGGCGGTTGCCCCCCGTGCCGTCGGCGCTCATCGACACGAGATAGTCGAAGCGGTTGCCGCGGTTGATGTCCATCCATTGGGCGACCGGGCCGATCGGGTGCGTCGGATAGCTGTTGGCGGTGCGGACCTTGTCTTCCGGTGGGCGTTGCGTCGTGGCCGGGCGCGGCCGGCCGACGTAGTGCTGGTAGCCCGCCTCGCAATGGCGAAGCTCGCCGAACAGCCCTTGGCGGAGGATGTTGTGAACCAGCATCACCTCGCGGAAGTAGCAGCAGTTCTCCAGCATCACGCAGTATTTTCGCGTCTTCTCGGCGGTCTCGACCAACTGCCAGCAACCCTCGATTGTCTCCGCGGCGGGGACTTCCGTGGCGGCGTGCTTGCCGGCCTGCATCGCCGCCACGCAGATCGGCACATGCCACTTCCAGGGCCGCGTGGCGTTGACCACCAGGTCCAACTCCTCGGTTTCGCAGAGGCGCTGGAAGTCCGTCTCGCCGCGGGCGTATCCCTGGGGTTTCGCCTGGCCGGCCGCCGCGACCTTCTCTTGGGCCTTGGCAACCCGCTCCGGGATGATGTCGCAGACGGCGCGGACCTCGACGCCTTCAATGCCCAGCAACAGGCTCAGCAGCCAGGTTCCGCGGCTGCCGACGCCCACCAGTCCGACACGGACACGGTCCATCGGCTGAGCCGTGGCCGAGGAGGGTTGCGCGGCGAATCCCGGCCGCCCCGCGGCGGCCCACGCGGCCGCGGTCGCCGCCCCACTCATCATGAATCCCCTGCGATCAGACTGGCTGCTCATCACGTTGGCTCCTGGCAATCGGACAGAACGCATCAGGCCGGCGCCGGGCAAGGCTCGCCGGATCAAGGCCGATTATCGCGGTTCGCGCGGCGCCCGTCAACAAAGCCGCGGATCGGCCGCCGGCCGGTTGCCGAAACGATTGCCCCGCCCGCGCCGCGCTCGCTGGGGGGGCGTTACCTTGCGGCGTCGAACTGAAGGGCGGCCGAATTGATGCAGTAGCGGAGGCCGGTCGGGGGCGGCCCGTCGTTGAAGACATGCCCCAGGTGGGCGCCGCACCGCGAGCACGTGACCTCCATCCGCAGCATGAAGTTGCTGCGGTCGATCGCCTCTTCGATATGCCCGGCCGCGACGGGGGCGGCGAAACTCGGCCAGCCGGTTCCCGACTGGAATTTCGCCGCCGAGTTGAACAGCGCCTGCCCGCAGCAGACGCAGTTGTAGACCCCGACTTCCTTGTGATTCCAGTACTTGCCGGTGAACGCCGGCTCGGTGCCCTTCCTCCGGGTGACGGTGAACTGCTCGGGGGTCAATTGTGCCTGCCACTGGGCGTCGGTCTTCCTGGTCTTCTGGAGCTGCTCCGCCTCGGCCGCCTTCTCCGTCTGCATCTCCCGCTCCGTCTTCCGCCTGTCCTCGAACAGCTGCTTGAATTTCTCCAGCTTCGGCCGGATCACCAGCCGGCAGTAGCGCTCGCGGCGGTTCCGATCGTAGTACTCCTGGTGGTAGGGTTCGGCCGGATAGAATTCGCCGATCGGGCTGATCTCCGTGACCAGCGGAGCGCCGAACAGCTTCGACTCGTTCAACCGCTGCTTGTAGTGCTCGGCCAACCGCTTCTGCTCCGGGTTGTGGTAGAAGATCACCGAACGATACTGTGTGCCGACGTCGGGCCCCTGCCGGTTGAGCGTGGTCGGATCGTGGGTTTTCCAGAAGATTTCCAGGAGGTCCTTGTAGGAAACCACCGCTGGATCGAAACGGAGTTGAACGACTTCGGCATGGCCCGTCGTCCCGGTGCTGACTTGCTGGTAGGTCGGGTTTTTGACGTTGCCGCCGCTGTAGCCCGAGACGGCCGATCGCACCCCTTTTGCCCGCTGGAAGACCGCTTCCGTGCACCAGAAGCAGCCGGCGCCGAAGGTGGCCTGCTGGAGCCCCTGCAAAGTCGCTGCCGAGCGGTCTCGGGCGGGATTGTCTCCCGGAATTCGGCTTGCCTCGGCGGCCAGCAGCGGTCGCCCATCCGCGAGCAGGGCGGAACACAACGCGGCAGCAAGCGCTGCGCGTCTTGAGAGCGGGCGAATCCTGTTTTCGTACATATCGATCACCACCTCGCGTGTTTTTTCGTGCGCCTCATCGAGCGCTCGAGAGACTGCTCTGTGCCGGCCGCCTGCGGAATTATTCGGGTCTGCCGCGGCGGGGAACAGGCGCGTCTTGGAGGCGGTCGCGGGGATCGCCCGGCACAATCCGCAAGTTCCGCGAGAGAAGCGACTTGCGACGCAGACCGGGGGCCGACGATTTGCGCGCGGGGGCGAAGCCGGAAGAACGACGCGCTGGTGGACTCGCCGATCGCGGCATGTCAGACGGGCTCCTTCGGAGCGGCCAGTTCGTATTTCTGCAGCTTGCGATCAAGGGTCGATCGGTCGATTCCGAGAATCCTGGCCGCTTCGCGTTTCTTCCAGCGAGTCAATTCGAGGGTCTGGAGGATGTGCAGCTTTTCGACGTCTTCGAGCGAGGCGGGCCGGAGTCCCTTTTGCGGCGTCTCCGCCGGCGGCGCTTCGGGGCGGGCGAGCGGCCTGAGCAGAGAATCCACTTCGCCGATTTCGGGGTCCTGATTGAGAACGACGGCCCGTTCGACGACGTTTCGCAACTCGCGGACATTTCCCGGCCAGTCATGGGCGGCGAGCGCTTGGAGGGCACGGGGGGTGAACCACATCGGCGGCCTCCCCAAACGCCGGCACGAGCGATCGAGCAGAAGCTCGGCCAGCGCGGGCAGATCGTCCAGGTGATCTCGAAGCGGCGGCACGACCACGTCGATGACCTGGAGCCGATAGAGAAGGTCGGGCCGGAACTGGCCCTCCTCGATCGCCGTTTCCAGGTTCCGGTTTGTGGCCGCGACAATCCGCACGTCGACGGCGACGCTCGCCGTGCCGCCGACGCGTTCAAAACGCTGCTCTTCGAGCACGCGGAGAAACTTGGCCTGGATCGACATCGGCATTTCGCCGACTTCGTCGAGAAACAGGGTCCCCCGGTCGGCCTGCTCGAACTTGCCGGCCTTCCGATCGGTGGCGCCCGTGAACGCGCCCTTCTCGTGGCCGAACAGTTCGCTTTCCAGGAGCGTCTCGGTCAAGGCGGCGCAATTGACGCAAACGAAGGGGCCTTTCTGCCGCGGGCTGTTGAAGTGAATCGCCCGGGCAACCAGTTCCTTGCCAACGCCGCTCTCCCCGCGGATCAGAATCGTCGCCAGGGAGGGGGCGACCCGTGCGATTGCGTCGCGCAGCTCGCGCATCGGCAGGCTGTCGCCCACCAGGTCGCTCTCGATCTCCAGGAGCTGGCGGAGCGACCGGTTCTGGTCCTGCGCCTGCCGGAGTTTGGCGACCAGCGACTCCTTCTGGTCAAGACTCTCGAGGATCGTCGCCAGTTGATCGGCGACGGCCAAGACGAGCTCCAGCGCATCCGCCCCCAGCTGCCGATCGCTGCTCCGCGAGTAGATGTGGAGCAGTCCATGCATGGCTCCCCGGCCGCGGATCGGGGCGCAGATCACGCTCGTGGCCTCGATCTCGTGAAGCGATCCGGACCCCGACGGCGGCGACGCGGAAGAGAGGCCCCTGGCGAGAATCGCCTCGCCCTCCTTGAGCGCCGTCGTCGACAGCCAGGTCGAGACGCGACGGTAGGGAGACTGCTCGGGCGCGCGGTAGGCGACCACCCGGAGACTGGCCGGATCGCTACAATCGGCCGTGCGATCGTGAGCCAGGAGCACCGCCCCGATGTCGGCGCCGACGGCGGGGAGGAGTCCCTCCAGGACCGTCTCGCAGAGCTGCTTCGTGCTGACCGACGAGAGCATGCCGACGATCAAGCGATAGAGCGTGGCAAATGCCTCGCGGACACCGGGGCTGGCACGGCGCTGGCTCGCCAGGCTGCTCTCGGTAACGAAACCCGGCTCGGAGATCCGATCCAGGATCACCGAGTCGGACTGGTCGCTGTCGCCGGTCAATTCGACGCGGCGGGTCTCCCGCGTGACTCCGGCGGTCGCCGGCGCAATCGAATCCAGGGGGCGCGACAGGTCGCTCGTGAAGAGCAGCTCGCTGGCCCCAATGCCGATCGTCGCGCCTTCGGTCAACTCCACGTCGCGATCGATCCGGATCCCGTTGACAATCGTGCCGTTGCGGCTATCCATGTCGCGGATCTGCCAGGCCGAGTGCTCGTAGAATACGGCACAGTGATGCCGGCTACAGCGTTCGTCGGCCACGACCAGGCGATTGGTCGGTTCGCGACCGATCGTCATCAGGCTGCCGGGAACGAGCCGGTAGATTTCGCGCCACGCGGCCCCCTCGCGGAGGACGAGATAGACCTCCGACTCTTGTGCCGACTGGCCCTGGCTGTGATGATCCAAGCCTTCCATTTCCGCCCAAACCAGCTAATTGCAGGCAACTGCCAACAATTGCAGCGTAGCGGATGGCGGGCGGCCTGACCAGTCGGCCAAAACAGGGAACGCTTGGCCGCGGCTGACCAAGCGTTCGTCAACAGCGCCCCGGTTCCATGACGTGATGGCGACGCACAAATGAATCATGCCGCGCAGGGGATAATGGCAGTCAACCGGGGAATCTGGTTTTCCTCTGGCGGTCTCTGCACGATCGGCGATCCACCACCTGTCCGCCCATCGAGAGCTATGAGCGTTCCCAAAAACTGCTGAATGATAGAATCAGGATGGGACCCTGCCCCACGATCGAAAGCCGGCTACCAGTCCTCGTCTCCAGGCTCCTTCACAAAGCCCAGAAACCCAAAACCGGCAACCTCCGGATCAATCGGGTCCCATCCTGTTTCCGGTCCGTTGCAGCCTGACCAACCGCAAGTGCCGTGCCAATTCAGGTATTTCAAGATGCCGGCGGCCGTTTCCGGCAGTCGGCTGGCGGTTCGCGCCTCGCGGGAAACGGTCCTTTCCTGCTGCAAACAGGCTTGTTCCTGTCGTTTTGAAGCGATGGAGACCGGCAAAACCGGGGCGGTTCCCCCTGCGTCTTCAACAGCGCCGGTCTGCCCCGTTGGGCGATCGCCGCGCGCTCGGGTGGCTGCAAATTGCAGCCACCCGAGCGTGGCCGTGCTGCATAAACCAGCCACCCCTGGACATCCCCCGAGAGCGGCTTGGCAGGCGGGCTTCCCGCGCTGCCGACGCAGGAGCGACTGACACGCTTGAGGCTCTTCCGGCCTTGGGTGCGGAGCCTCCCTCTGGAGTCGGGCGGCAAGTCGCCGCACTCCGGAACAGCAAAGTATTGTGGACTTCGGAGTTGCAGCTGGATGAGCCCAGATTGAGAAGGCAAGTGCACTGCGAAAGAGGGTTTCTAGTAACACTAGGGGGGGCGATTGAGTCTTTTTGCAAAAGACGCCATATTGCATGGAGCGAAGTGGAGCGGGCGTGGCGGCGTTCTCTCCCCCCATCCCTCAGCGCAACGCGCGTCTTTTCGCTGCCAGCGGCCCTCGGCGGTGTCGCAACAGCGCTGCCGGTGGTGGGCTGTGGGGCCGGAATAGGGGGGATGCCACCTCGAGTTGATTCGAAACCAGCCGGGCGGCTCTCCACCCGGCTGGTAGAATCATTGCGGGGAGCAGTCCTAGCCACAGCCTCACGGCACTTCCCCGGGGGCTGCCCCCCCTTGTATTGGCTAACGCAACGGCGGGAGCCTCCTCTTGCCGCTTCCCCGAGGAAGTCCGTCCTTGCCAAAGGCGTGTTTTCATGACGACGGCTATCGACCGAAGAACGCTCAGTGCCAGCGGATTTTGCTTTATCGAGGAAGAGCGTTTTGCCGAATACCTCGGACGCAAGAGCGATCCTGGCGCCGTTCGCGACATCATTGCCAAGAGCCTGGCGAAGGCGCCGTTGGAACCGGATGAAACGGCCGTGCTCCTCCGCGCGGATGATCCGGACCTGGTGGCCGAAATCTACGCTGCCGCCCGGCAGTTGAAACGCGACGTTTACGGCAACCGTATCGTGCTCTTCGCGCCGCTCTACGTGGGCAGCCATTGCCGCAACGACTGCCTGTACTGCGCATTCCGCATTTCGAACCAAGAGGTTGTCCGTCATACCCTCGGGCCGGACGAACTGACCGCCCAGGTGGAGTCGCTCCTCCGCCACGGTCACAAGCGGCTGATCCTTGTGTTCGGGGAGCACCCGGCGTATTCCCCCGAGTTCATCGCCAACTGCGTCGAGCGGGTTTATGCGGTGCGCGTCGAGCGAGGTGAAATCCGCCGCGTCAACATCAATGCCGCGCCGCTCGACCAGGCCGGCTTCCGGGTGGTCAAGGCGGCCGGGATCGGCACCTACCAGGTGTTCCAGGAGACGTATCACCGCGGGACCTACGCCGCGATGCATCCCCGCGAGACCTCCAAGGGGGACTATCTCTGGCGGCTGGACTCGCCGGCCCGGGCGATTGAGGCGGGGTGCGACGACGTGGGCATCGGAGCACTGTTCGGGCTCTACGACTGGCGGTTTGAGGTCCTGGGGTTGGTGGCCCACAGCCGGCACCTGCAAAAGCACCTCGGCGTCGGTCCGCACACGATCAGCTTCCCCCGCCTCTGCCCAGCCCTGGGTGTCGATATCAAGAGCGACTACGCTGTCAGCGACGAGCAATTGAAGCGCGTCGTGGCCGTGCTTCGCCTCTCGGTCCCCTACACCGGCCTGATCCTCACCGCCCGGGAGAATCCCGAGATCCGCCGCGAGCTGATGGCCTTCGGCGTCTCCCAGATCGACGCCGGCAGCCGGATCGAATTGGGCGGCTACAGCGACGTCCAGAAGGATCAGCAGTTCGATCGCGAGCAGTTCCAGCTTGGCGACCTCCGGTCTCTCGACGTGGTGATCGGCGAGTTGATCCGCGACGGCTACGTGCCGAGTTTCTGCACCGCCTGCTACCGGGCGGGCCGGACGGGCGAACATTTCATGGAGTTCGCGATCCCCGGCTTCATCCAGAATCTCTGCACGCCCAACGCGCTGGCCACCCTTCAGGAGTACCTCTGCGACTACGGGTCGGAAGAGACACGCAAGGCCGGCGCGAAACGGATCGAAGAGGAGCTGGCCCGATTTCCCGAAGGCGCCCGCAAGCAGGAGTTGGTCGACCGGCTCCGCCGCATCCGCGAGACCGGCAGCCGCGATCTGTATTTTTAGAATAGCCATCAGCCATCCGCCATCAGCAATCCGCCATCAGCAATCCGCCGGAGATCGTCGATGATCGGGGGAACCGTCCTGCATAACAGCTCAAGAGCCATCAATCAGCCCCGCCGAGAATCCGGGCTGCTCGGCAGCCGCGACCTGTCCTGCGAAGCCGCGGCGATCGGCGACGGAGGCGGCCCGTGAAAACCACGCCGAAAGGCCTGCGGCTGCACATCGGCCTGTTCGGGCGCCGGAACGTCGGCAAGTCCTCGCTCTTGAACCGGCTGACCCGGCAGCAGGTCTCGATCGTTTCCGAAGTGGCCGGCACCACGACCGATCCGGTCGAGAAACCCATGGAGCTGCTGCCGATCGGCCCGGTGCTGTTCATCGACACGGCGGGCGTTGACGACCGGGGAACGCTTGGAGAAATCCGCGTGGAGAGATCGCGCCAGGTGTTCGACCGCACGGACCTGGCGCTGATCGTCGCCGAGTCGGGCTGCTGGGGGCGTTTTGAAGAGGGGATTCTCGCCGAGTTGGACAGTCGCGGCACGCCGGCCGTGGTCGTCTTCAACAAGGCCGATCTGGCCGAACCGGATCATGAACTCGTCCGCCGGCTTGAGGAGCGGAAGATTCCCCACGTCCGCACGGTGGCCTCGGCGGGCGAGGGCGTGCTGGAAGTCCGGCGGCTTCTGATCGAGTCGGTTCCCGAAGAATTCCTGCGGACTCCGCCGTTGGTTGCCGACCTGGTGCCGCCGGGGGAGCTGGCGGTGCTCGTTGTGCCGATCGATCTGGAGGCCCCCAAAGGGCGGCTGATCCTCCCCCAAGTCCAGACGATCCGCGACCTGTTGGACGGCGACGCCTGCGCGATGGTCGTCAAGGAGAGCCGGTTGCGCGACGCCCTCGACCGGCTGCGCCGCCCGCCCGCCCTGGTGGTCACCGATTCCCAGGCGTTTCTCCAAGTCGCCGCCGAGACGCCGCCCGGGATCAAGATGACCTCGTTCTCGATCCTCTTGGCGCGGCAGAAGGGCGACCTGGCCGAGTTTGTCCGCGGGGCGATGGCGATCGACTCGCTCGGCTCGGGCGATCGGGTGCTGATCGCCGAGGCCTGCACGCATCACCCGATCGGCGACGACATCGGCCGGGTGAAAATCCCCCGCTGGCTGACGCAGCATGCGGGCGGCGGGCTGCACTTCGACCACGTCCAGGGCCGCGACTTCCCCGGCGACCTCCAGTCCTACCGGCTTGTGGTCCACTGCGGCGCGTGCATGTGGAACCGCCGCGAGGTCCTTTCACGGATCGATCGCTGCCGGCAGGCGGGCGTGCCGATCTGCAACTACGGGGTGACAATCGCCTACACGCTCGGCATCTTCGCGCGGGCCCTGGAGCCGTTTCCCGAGGCACTCGACGTCTATCGCGAAGCGGTCAAATTCTGTCTTTTCAAATCAAATCGCTTCTGATAACCTCGCCATAGGCCAAGGGCAAGTCATCGCTTCGCGGCGATGAGGTCTCGCGATTCCTTTCTCTATTTGGCCCGTTGCTTTTCAAGGAGGTCAGAACTTCTAAGCGATCGGGGCGTTGGCCTACTTGGCAGCATGGCCGCGACTGGCCATCGACGCCGGCCCGGTCGCCACCGGCGGACCTGTCCGCCGCTCTCATCGAGGCCGTTCGATCCATCGGGTCGAACGGCCATTTTTTTCGCTCGCCGGACGTTCCCAATCGGGAGCTTGAGAGTCAGGGGGAGGTAAACCGCGGCCCGAATCCTCACCGCAGGGCGAGCCGCTTGTATTTTCCTCGCCGGTGGACCGCCCGGTTGGGATCCTCGGCCGTTACGGCCCGCTCGTAGTCGGCGAAATTGCCCTCGAACCAGCGCGTCTTGCCGTTGGCCTCCATCACCAACAGGTGCGTGGCGATGCGGTCGAGAAAGAACCGGTCGTGGCTGATCACCAGGGCGCAGCCGGCGAAGTCGATCAGCCCCTGTTCGAGGACCCGCATCGTGGCCACGTCGAGATCGTTGGTCGGCTCGTCCAGGAGCAACAGGTTGCCGCCGCGGCGGAGCATCTTGGCCAGGTGGATGCGATTCCTCTCGCCGCCCGAGCACTCGCCGACCTTCTTCTGCTGCTGGCTGCCGCGGAAGTTGAACCGCCCCACGTAGACGCGCGCGTTGACCGAGACGGTCCCCAGTTCGATCGTGTCCTTGCCGCCGGTGATCTCCTCGAAGATCGTTTTGCCGTCGTCGAGGGCGTCGCGGTGCTGGTCGACGTAGGAGAGGACGACGCTCGGGCCCAGTTCGATCGTGCCCGCATCGGGTTTCTCCTCGCCGGTGATCATCCGGAAGAGGGTCGTCTTGCCGGTGCCGTTCGGGCCGATCACGCCGACAATCGCCCCGCGCGGCACGTTGAACGAGCAGTCCTCGATCAGATTCAAATACTGCCCCTCGACCTGGAACCCCTTGCGGAGATTCTTCACTTCGAGCACGCGCTCCCCCAGCCGGGCCGCCGGCGCGATCTGGATCAGGCTCTCGCTCCGGGCGTCGAGGGTCTGCCCGCTCGCCAACTGCTCGTAGGCCTTGATCCGCGCCTGGTTCTTCTGTTTCCGCCCTTCGTGGGAATTGCGGATCCAGTCGAGTTCCCGCTGCAAGGTCTTCTGCCGCTGGGTCTCCTTTTTCTCCAGAATCCGCAGCAGTTCCGCCTTTTGGGCCAGCCAGCAGGAGTAGTTGCCCTCGAAGGGCAGCCCCCGGCCGCCGTCGATTTCGAGAATCCACTTGGTGATGTTGTCGAGGAAGTAGCGGTCGTGCGTGGCGATGATCACCGTGCCGTGGTACTCCCGCAAGGCCTGCTCGAGCCACTCGGCCGTCTCCGCGTCGAGGTGGTTGGTCGGTTCATCGAGGAGCAGCAAGTCCGGCTTTTCCAGGAGGGCCATGCAGAGGGCCACGCGCCGCCGCTCCCCGCCCGAAAGCTGCTTGATCACCGCGTCGTCGGGCGGCAGGACGAGGGCGTTGGAGGCGATCTCGATCAGGCGGTCCAGCTCCCAGCCTGCGGCCGCGTCGATCTGCTCCTGGAGCCGGCCCATCTGGTCCATCAGCTTCTCGAAGTTGGCTTCCTCCCCGGGATCGGCCATTTTCGCGGCCACCGCGTTGAAGCGGTCGACCATCGCCTGGACCGGGCGGACGGCCAGGTCGAGGTGCTCGCGGACGGTCTTCTCCAGGTCCATCAGCGGTTCCTGGGCGACGTAGCGGACCCGCATCCCCTTGGCGAGCGTGGCCGTGCCGTCGATGTCCTTGTCGAGGCCGGCCATGATCTTCAGCAGCGTTGATTTGCCCGCCCCGTTCTCGCCGACCAGGCCAATCTTGGCGCCGTAATAGAACGACAGGTTGATCTCGCGGAGCACGACCCTCTCGCCGAAGGTCTTGCTAAATCTCGCAGATGCTATTATATGCGGGGGCATGTGACGTTCCATCCGCCTTTCCGTATGATATGGACACCCGATTTGACACCCGATCGACTGGCAGGGGTGTCGGTTCCTCAGACCTTGGACCAACAAGAAGCCCCCGCGGTGCTGGTAACACCCGGAGGCGCGGCCACACCTGAACAGGAGGCGTGACACGTCACATTCTACCAAGCCCGGCAGGCAAACCAATCACCGGAACTTCCCCCTCTGGCAGCGCAAGGACGGCGCTGGTGCCGGAAGATCAATGGCAGGGTCCACTACTTCGGGACTGACCGACAGGCTCCCCTCAACGAGTCGTTGCGGGTAAAAGACGACCTGCTGGCCGGGCGGGCGCCCCGCCAAAAAGGGGGGCGAACGCGCTTGCGGTCGCCCCCCTCTGCAACCGCTATTTGACGGCCATGAAGATTGACGTCGCCGACGGCGAGATAACCCAGCGCGCCTTCCGGAACGCCTCTGAGTGCTGCGCCAAGATGGTCGAGCGATTTGGGAAGGCCCGCCTGGTCGACGATCTTGGACCCGATGATTTTGCCCAGTACCGATCAAAGCGGTTGGCCAAGTATGCCCCGAACACGGTCAATACCCAGATCGCGAGGTGCAAGGCCGTTCTCAACTGGGCATTTGAGACCGGGCGTATCGAAACGCCAGTCAAAACGGGCCGTGGTTTCAAGTCGTCTCAAAGGGCCGTCAGGCGTCGGAAGGCCCCCCGGACGGTCAGCAGATGTTGCGCCGCGGTGGCATGACGCGATAACACTCGAATTCAGCAAATTGCCCCTCTGGAAGTGTTTTTCAGAAGATCCTCGACAGCCTGCTGTGTTGACACATACTGCATCCGTTTGCCCAGTAGGTCCGGCCAGCCGGCCCGGCCGACCACGTCGCGTACCGGCCCTTTCATGCCGGCCAGCGCAAACTCTATGCCAGCCTCGTGGTGAACCTCCATGAAACGTTCGAGCGCTTCGACCGCACAGCCGTCGATGTCGTTGACGCCGGAAAAATCCATGACGATCCATCGCACGCCAGGTCTGTCTTGAACGGCGCGGCGCAAGAAATCTTCCAGAAAGGCCATGTTGGCAAAATAGAGCGAGGCGTCGACTCGCAGGATGAGAATGTCCGGATAGGTGGTCGCATGGGGATACCGCTTGACGTTGCGGAAGCCGCCTTCCTCCGCAACGTAGCCCAGTTCCGCGGTGTGCGGGTGCGCGCTTCGCCAAATGAACACGAACATGGAGAAGACGGCGCCAAGCAGGACACCGCCTTCGACGCCGAGGGCCAACGTGGCCCCAAACGTCAACACGAGGCTCAATCCGTTGGCCAGCTTGACCGTGAGCAGCTTCTTGGCCGTTCTCAGATCAACGAGTCCGGCGACCGCGACGACGATGATCGCAGCCAGCGCCGCGTTGGGAAGGTAATGAAAGAGGGGGGTGAGAAACAGCAGGGTTAGCAGGACGATGGCCGCCGTCACCAAACAGGCCATGCCCGTTTTGGCTCCGGCTTGATGGTTGACGGCCGTGCGGGAGAATCCGCCAGTGATAGGAAAGCCACTTGACAGTGCGGCGACAATGTTTGCCAGGCCAAGGGCGCCCAATTCACGATTCGGCGCGACCCGATACCGCTCCTTCACGGCAATCACCTGCGCAATGGAAAGAGACTCGACGAAACCGACCAACACGATGGTCAGTCCAGCGGGAAACAACGCTCGAACCGTTTCGACATCGAACACGGGCAGGCTCGGCCTCGGCAGGCCGGCCGGCACGCTGCCGACGATACTGACTCCTGCCTCGTTCAGGCGTAGGACGCGGACAATGACTGTAGCGACGATCACTACCAAGATGGCTGCGGGAAAACGAGGCCATCGCATCTTGAAAAAAAGCAACAAGATCATGCAGCCGACGCTGAGAAGCAGCGTGGCGAGATGGGTCTCGCCGATTCGCCGTCCGGTCTCTGCAAGCAGACGGAAGACTGAATGTTGCGACGCAAGCGAAATCCCCAGCAGATGTTTCAGTTGGCTCAGGGCGATAAGGATCGCCGCGGCGGAGGTCAGTCCGCTGACCACGGCGTGGGAGAGGAAGTTGACCAAGAATCCCAGACGCAGCAGCCCCATTGCCACCTGAATGGCGCCGACCATCACACACAACAAGCTTACGGCATTCACGTAATCCGCGCTTCCCGGTTCGGCAATAGAGGAACACCGTTCGAAGATGAGCATCGAGATGATTGCCACTGGTCCCACGGCAAGGTGCCGTGACGAGCCGAAGGCAGCGTAGACGAGCAGAGGAATGGTCGATGCGTAAAGCCCCATGACTGGCGGCAAGCCGGCGAGGATCGCGTAGGCCATTCCTTGGGGGACGAGCATCACGGCCACCACGGCACCAGCCGCCAGATCGCTTGGCCAATCGCTGCGTCGGTAATTCCGGAGCCAATCGTAGGCGGGGATAATCCGGCCAAGCATGGGCACTCTGCCTTCCTGGAGCCGACCTCTACAGTCCCGCGCTCTCGATCCAGTAGAGCAAACCAACCACAACTGCAACAATCGGAAGGACAACCGTCCAGGGGTTGACGTGCAACATTTGTGGGAAGGTCGGATTGCCGAAATCTGCCTTGGAGAGGATCGGCTTGAGCTTCGGATAAAGCGCGGCGAAGGCCGCAGCCCCGAGCAACATGCCCGCCACACCGCCGAACAAGGCGTCGAGCGCCCCGTGGCCGACCGCGGCAACCGCGGTTCCGGGACAGTAGCCCAACGTGCCGAACCCAATCCCGAAAATCAGCGATCCAGGGATCGTCGCTCCCAAAGAACCGGGCTTGGGATGCAATTGGGTCAATCCGAAACGGACAAGCAGATGGACGCCGATCATCCCTGTGACCATTGCAGTCAACATGATCTTGACGACGGTGAAATCCTTCAACAACAACTGGTCGATGATGACATCGTAGTACGTCACCCCGCCTTTTTGGAGGAGGAACCCGAAACCGATGCCCAACAAAAATCCCAGCAATAACTGGAGACGGCGATTTGCGTGGAGAACTGCCAACATGGATGGAACCCCTTAGGTCAGGATGACGTGATAGATCAGCATGGCTGTGGCAATGCCGCCAACAAAAAAGCCGATTGCCGCGATCCAACTGCTTACGGCGAGTTGGAGTGTTCCGCTTATGCCGTGTCCGCTGGTGCATCCACCTGCCCATCGGGCGCCGAATCCAGCGCAAAAACCGCCCAACAGGGCGACGAGCCAGCGTGTCGGCGCGCCCGTGCCGATTTCGGCGGCCCACTTCGTCGGCGCCCACAGCCAGGCAAATTGGCCCGAAAGAAGCGACGACGCCAGGGCGCCAATTAGAACGCCGCAAACAAGCGCCCATTCCCAGTCGATCTGCGGTGCGAACTGCTGATAGTAGGGTTTCTCGTCGACCTTCCGGCCGCGAAATAGGCGTTCCAGAAGGCCGGCGCTTCGGGCGAACGCCGTCGAGCACCCGAGTGGTCTGTTCGACAGCAGAAAAGCCAGCCAACTGAGCACACCGATGCCAATTCCCACCGCGTAAGCCGACCAGCGTGGCGCCGTGAAGATATCCATGACAAAATTCTCCCTAGTAATGGGTGCGTGGTCCGTGGGTCAGCGCGCAGGTGGCGCACTCAGGCGCCAGGCCAGCCGCCGTCCAAGCAGTCATTCCACCCGCCATCACCGTCAGATTCTTGAATCCGTGCCGTTGGAGGATGCTGCCCGCCGTGCTGGCGCGGGCGCCGCTCTTACACACGAGAACCGTTGTCGCTTCGCGGTCGAGTTCGTTGTGACGGGTGCGCGTAGCGGGAAGGGGTATATGGATCGCGCCGTTAATGTGGCTGAGGTCCCATTCACCCGAAGCCCGAACGTCGAGAAACGTGACCGGCTTGTTCTCTTCGCAGTAACGCTTCGCCTCGAAGATGGTTGTCGTGGGGATGCGGTCGATCGGCATCCCGCTCACGATCCACGGGCCCATGCCCCCGTCAAGATATCCGACCACAGTATCCAGTCCAACGCGGCGCAACATTGTGACCAACGCCGAAATTTGTTCATTCGCCGCGGCGACCAGAACGAGCGGTTTGTCGGCCGGCAAGAGCCAGCCGGCGAAGGTCGAGAAGTTGTGCGCCGCATCGATGTTGTAGGCACCGGGCACATGAGCGCCGCCAAAGGCGGCATAGTCCCGGACGTCAAGCACCGTGTGCCCTTCTTCAATCAGCGATTGCAGGTCTTTGGGAGACAGCGGCCGCGGCGACGGCGTCTCGGCCACCAGCCCCGGTCCTCGTCGGTTGATGTCGGAACAGCGGGCAAAATGGTCGGGTGCCGCGGGCATCCCGCTCAACAATGCTGTCTTAAACTCCACCTCCGTCGCGTGTTGAAGCACGGGGTTGAACCGGCGCTCGTAACCGATCGTACTGACGCGCATCGCGCCCATGGCCTTGCCGCAAAGTGAGCCGGCCCCATGGGCGGGATAGACCAGACACGTGTCGGGCAGCCTCAGAAGCTGGTTGCGCAGGTTGTCAAAAAGCTGAGAGGCCAGTTCGTCGCCTCGGCCCGGAAATAGGTCGGGCCGCCCAACGTCGCCTACGAAAAGGGTGTCGCCGGTGAAAACCGCAGCAGGCTCCGCTCCCCGCGAGCGGTCAGTAAAGACAAAGCAAACTCCGTCGGGTGTGTGGCCGGGCGTGTCCCGCACCTCGACTCGCATGTCTTCGATGTCAAGACGGTCGCCTTCGCCGACGGCCACGTGGTCGTATGTGCAACCGCCCGATCGCGGCGCGTAGATTGTCGCGCCTGTCCGCCGCGCCAACTCGATATGCCCTGAGACAAAATCGGCGTGCAGATGGGTCTCCAGAATATGTGTAATCGTAAGCCCTAGTCGTGCGGCCGCTGAAACGTACTCCTCGACATCACGTTTGGGGTCGATGATTGCACAGGATGCCTTGCCCCCAACGAGGTAAGAAAGGTGGGCAATCCCATCCACGTAATACTGTTCGACATGCATCTTCGGCTCCTTTAGCGCGCGTTTACAGGCCCTGATGCAACAGGATTACCGCTGCCACAGAACCACAATTTGACAGGATCGGTCAACTCAATGCTTGAAACCCCCAAAAAAGGCTTCGTTTCACGGAACGCCGGGAACTCCATCGTCCCACTCAACGTAGCAGGTCCGCACCATCCGTCAAGATACGTCGCCGTTCGCGGTTGTCGGGGTCTGTGTCGCCAATCTTGGTGAAACCTCCGCGGCCGGATGGGAAGACCGGCAAAGGCCAGAAGAAGAGACGACGGCCAGGCGGACAACCAGGACACACGCGTCACGAACGCCCGCTCTTTCCGCCCGAACAAGTGGACAAGGTCTGGTACTGCGACTGGACGGGGGCCGCGTCGCCAGGAGCAGCGCGAATGTTTCGTGTGTCGAGTGCCCGAACGACTGCCCGATCGCAGTCGATGGACCAAGCTGGCTGCGATTGGCATGGTCTTCGTGTGTGCCCTTCGCAATCGAGTGGAGCACATGGAATGCCGGTCCTACATCCTGAGCAAGTGCCTCTCCGCGAAACGCTTCGCGCAAGCCGGACGCGATCATTGGAGCATCGAGAACCGGTTGCACTGGCAACTCGCCGTCACCTTCCAGGAAGATCGATGTCGCATTCGGAAGGGCAACGCCGATGCCAACTTCAGTGCTCTGCGGCGTACGGCATTGAGCTTGCTCAAGAACAATCACGGCGAGAAGGTAGGCATCAAGAACAAACGCCCGCTCGCCGCTCTCGACGACGACGATTTGCAGGGTCCCTTGCGGTTGCCGGCCGACTTTCCCGGATTGTAGAATAGGTTGTCGCATTTCGCGAATCATCGTCAGCCCGGATATGCGGTCGATTGCGGCCGAAGCGGGCGGTCTGCCGGAGCTGCGGAAGCTGAAGAACACGGATGAAAGCCAGAAAAAGACGGCTGTTTGCCCCGTTGTGCGAACTCCAGTTGCCGAGCCATTGCGGCCCGTGCAGTCTTTCGGCATGCCTGTTCATTCTGGGGATCTCGGCCACGCAACGGCGGCTGGCCGCCGCCGCCGGCCGACCTCTGAGCGTGTTCATTCACGGCGTCGACGAGGTGGGGCTGCGGCGAGCGGCCCGGGCGTTCGGCGTGCAATCGGATTTCCTCCTGTTCGACGATCGGGATCAGGGCAAGCAGTTCGTCCGCCGGCTGCGAGACCATCTCCGCCAGGCGAACCCGGCGATCCTGCTGACCAGACAGTTTGACCACTGGGTCGCCGTGATTGGATATCTGGCCCGGCAGCGCAGGTTCATCATCGTCGACCCGAAGGAGGAGAAGGCGGTCTTTTCGCGCTGGTCCGAGGCGCGGCTGTTGAGGAATGCCTGGAATACCTCGACGGAAGAGAATCGGTACGAACCGGACCAGTATTTTGCGATTCTGCTCAGCCGCCGCGACGGCGCAGCGGCGAAATGGCGGGTGTCCGAGGCCTGGCTGCGGCTCTGCGAGCGCGGCTCGGCGGATACGGCCGAGGGGATGGCCAGGGACCTTGCCGAGATGGCCGCCCTGGCCAGCCCCGACGAGCGGCTCGTCGAGGAAGGCCCGTACCTGGCGGAGGTCCTCGCGGAAAACGAGGAGGTGATCCTCGAAAGCATCACCCACTGGGCAAGTGGAAACGGCAAATCGACGCGCGGCGACCTCCGCGCCTTTTATCGCGACTACACGACCGTAGCGAGTTCCACCGGAATCCGCATCGCCCCCGACGCGGACCGCCTGTTTCTGGTTGCCCAGCTCACGGCGGTGCTGAGCAGTTACTGGTGGGGAGCCAGGTTCTGACCGTGGCGCTGGGCCGCGAGCTGGAGAATCCGGCTGGCCATGGCGCCGTACGAGTAGCCGGCCTTCGAGGCAGCCAACGCCAGGCTGGCATCCGCGCTGATATCGGCGTTGGGGTTCACGTCGAGCACGTAGAACACGCCGTCTCGCAAGCGGATGTCGATGCGGCCGTAGTCCCGGCAGCCAATCGTTTCGTAGGCGGCTCTTGAAGTCGCCTCGAGCTCGGCCATTTCCTGTTCCGACAAGCGGACCGGCACATGACTCTTGATTTCGCGGTATGCCTCGGACTCGGGCACGAACTTCGCGTCGTAGGAACAGAGCCGGTCGTGGATGTCGTCGAAGGCGGAGAAGTCCATCTCCACCGGCGGCAGCATCTCCACGTCGCTGTTGCCCCAGAGCGGAACGTGGAATTCGCGGCCGTCGATGAAATCTTCAATCAGCGCGGGCTGTTGGAAGGTCTCGAGCACGTAGGCGACGCGCCTCTTCAGATCCGCGGCGCCCGTCACAACAGCGCCCGGATCGATGCCATGGCTGCAGTGTTCGCGGGCGGGTTTGACAATTGCCGGGAAACGCTCCCATCCGTTCTCGCGCGGAGAGGTGACCGTCTTCCAGCGCGGCGTGGGAACCCCATGCGATGCGAGGAGGCGTTTGACCCGGTCCTTCTCGTAGCTCAGTTGCAGCGCGGCGGGCGACGCGCCGGTATAGGTGAAACGGAGCTTGTCCAGCATCTCCGCGACCAGCGCTTCGCTGCACTCGATGCCGGGCACGCCTTCGCACCAATTGAAAACGAGCACATCCCGAGGCTCGTATCCGGAAAGAACGCCCGTGAAATCGGAGTCGCAGACCGGCAGGAAATCCACGGAATGGCCCTGCCGCCGCATGGCAAAGCCGATCCGCCGGCTGTCGCGGTGGGCGTCTTCCCGTTCCGCCGGACTCCACGCCGGATCGATGTTGTAAATGAGCAGAACCGGCAGGTCTGGGGCACTCGTGACAACCATCCGATGGCTCGCTATCGGCCGATCTGATCCGCAATCCCGAAACCGCCTTCCGGCGGCCGAGTCGTAAATCGCGCCGGCAACTCGTCCCTTGCCAGGAGCCGGCATAATACACGAATCGCGCGGTCCTGGCAATTCATTTTCGCCGGCGCCGTGGAACAAAGCGGTCACGCCATCCGGATGCGATCGATCCGGGCAACCAGCCTCGGCATTCGTGAAGTTCCCAAGAGCACGGCCGGGGGGTGGGAGGCGGCCAGCCCTGCCCGATCATCGCAACAGAATCGCGGAAAGACGCGCAAGATGCCCCGTGCGGTGCGGGCTGTTTGGCGGAATTCGACAAATCGGTACAATGGCGGCGGGTCAACGGGCCGATCTTGGCTAAGTGGTCCATTTCAGAAATGATGTTAAGGTTCCTCGCGCCTGTCGGGAGCGGTCGCGCAATCGCTGCAGCATTTCGATCGAGAGCGATACGAACTCGGCGGAAGATGGCGGTAGTGGACCGTCATCGGGAGATGCGGATTCAAGCCCCGCAAACCCCGCGCTGCGGCGTGATTGAAGATCGTGCAAGCTCATTGGTAGGATGGGCATTCCTGCCCGTCGTTCTCTGTCGGGCGCCGCACGCCCAACCTGCATCATTGAAGGAACCCTGACATCATTTCTGAAATGGACCACTACGGAACGGGCACAACGAGGAGGTTGCCATGCACGACCGAGTCGTCGCAGTGATTCTTGCCGGAGGAAAAGGATCGCGGCTCGAGCCGCTGACGCGCGATCGAGCGAAGCCGGCCGTCCCCTTCGGGGGCGCGTACCGGATTGTCGACTTCACCCTCTCGAACTGTCTGAACAGCGGGCTCCGCAAGATTCTCCTGCTCACCCAGTACAAGGCGATGAGCCTCGACCGCCACATCAGCATGGGGTGGGGCCGCTATTTCTGCCGCGAACTGGGCGAGTTTGTCGATGTCGTGCCGCCCCAGCAGCGAATCGACGAGAACTGGTACCAAGGAACCGCCGACGCGGTTTACCAGAACATCTATACGATCGAGAAAGAGAACCCCGAGTATGTGGTGATTCTGGCGGGTGACCACATCTATAAAATGAACTATCAGAAGCTGGTCGACGCCCACATCGCCAACCAGGCCGACATGACGGTCGGAGCCCTCCGCTCCAGCCGGCAGGAGGCCGCCCGGGCGTTCGGTGTCCTCCAGGTCGACGCCGAATCGCGGGTGATCGGCTTCGAAGAGAAACCGGCCGATCCGAAGCCGATCCCCGGCGACGCCGAGCATTGCCTGGCTTCGATGGGAATCTACGTCTTCAGGGCCCGCTTCCTGTTCGAAGAACTCTGCCGCGACGCCACGCGGCGGGGCAGCCGCCACGACTTCGGCGGCGACGTGATCCCCGCGATCATCGATACGAACCGCGTGTTCGCCTATCCCTTCATGGACGAGAACCGCAAGCGCGAGGCCTACTGGCGCGACGTGGGAACGCTCGACGCCTACTACGAGGCGAACATGGACCTCGTCAGCGTCGATCCGCAGCTCAACATGTACGACGACCAGTGGCCGATCCGGACCTACCAGCCGAACCTGCCGCCGGCCAAGTTCGTGTTTGCCGGCGGCCAGCGGCGTGGCCACGCCGTCGACAGCATCGTCTGCCCCGGTACGATCATTTCCGGCGGCCGCGTCGAACGGTCGATCCTCAGCAGCGGCGTCCGCGTGAACAGCTTCGCGGTCGTCGAGGACTCGATCCTGTTCGCGAATGTGGACGTCGGCCGGCACGCGAAAATTCGCCGGGCGATCGTCGAAAAGAATGTCTCGATTCCACCCGGCGTGGAGATCGGCTACGACGCCGATCGGGACCGTTCCCGCGGCTTCAACGTCACGGCCTACGGGATCACGATCATCGCCAAGAGCGACGGCGCCGAGCATTTTCCCGAGGCGGACGTTTAATGGCAGCCATCGTCTCCGCAAAACTGCTTGCCGACCAACTCGCATTGGCCGACGTGCTGCGCGCCGGGAGAGAACATATGCTGGACCCCCAGGATTTGCCCGGCCGCTACGGTCGCGTGATTCACGCCCTCGATCACATTTTGCAGGCGATCGGCGGAGAGGCCGTCGTTGCCGGCGGCTGGGCCGTCTGGCGTCACGGATACCTCGGCCGCGTCACGCAAGACGTCGACATCGTCGTGGCGGCCGAGAACCTGGACGAACTCTTGCGAGTGGCCGCCGTGCACGGATTCGAGGTGCCGGCGAGGCGGCGCGGTCTCTGGCCCAAGCTCCACCACAAGGAGACCGGGGTGGACGTGGACATTCTGCCGGAGAATGCCGTCCCGGGCACGGCCTCCCAGCCGGCCCCCACCACGATCCCCCATCCCGCGCGGTTGGGGGCCCATCGCGGGCGTCTCACCTACATCCTTCTGCCGGGCTTGGTCGAACTCAAGCTGGCCGCCGGCCGCGCCCGCGACGACAGCGACGTGGTAGAACTCGTGCTGGCCAATCCCGACCTCGCCGACGTCATCCGCGAGCACCTCGCCACCGTGCATCTCCAGTACGTCGAGCGATTCGATTGTCTTGTCGCCCGTGCACGCGATCAGACCGAGCGGTGATGCCGGCCGGGCGTCTACCGGGGCCCCCTTTGTGACAGAGGCATCGCAACCCGGTCTTGTTCCGGGGATCAGATGGGACCTCTTTTCGGGACGGCTATGGCCGGCAAGCCTCTCCCACCGGCGGGCGGTCGCTCGCGCCGGCGGGTCCTCTCCGCGAGCGAGAATCAACGGCGCTTCTTACCGCAACAGAATTTGTACTTCTTGCCGCTATTACGCGGACAGGGCGCGTAGCGACCGGGCTCAGCGTCCGGTTCAGCGGACGCCGCCGCTCTCGGCTGCTCCCGCAGCAACGGGCCACTCGGCGAAGGACCGCCTGGTGAGAAGATGCTCGAACCCTGCCTGTGCATCCGCGGGAACATCTTCTCGTGCCGCCGGATCATCGGAACGACGATGGAACGTCGAAAGTCGTCGAATTTCTCGTCATTCATCTCGAGGCTTTGCTTCATCTTGCCGAGCGTCTGTTCCCGAATGCCTTCGGGCATGAGCGCGAGGTTAAAACAGCACTGGCTAACCGCAAACGCCTTCTTCACTTGTCCCTCAGAACCATCGGTCTGATCGAGCAGTCGCTGTGCGTAGGCCACAAATCCTTCTGCAATAGCGCCCATCTCCAGACCCCTCCGTGTGATCGCACCGAACGATTGTCAATTCGCGGCAACGCGCAGGTCCGTCCGTGGCAAAGCAGAACTCCAGCGGCCCTCGCTGCCCCGGATGATTTTTACCGCCGCAGCCCTCTATTGACCCCTGCATAGCCAATGAACAGTCCGCCGCGGCCCAGCGTACAGAAATTGTGGGGAAACCCCGCTGTGTCGCGGCCATGAGCCGAACATTGGAAATGCAGGGGTCAATAAAGGGAACTGGAATCGGCTCCCTTTTCAGTATTCGGAGAACACAAGCCCGGCATTGACGCGGAACTGCCGCAGCCTGCCCCCGGTTTCGGCGTTCCAGAGGGCGTCGGCGCAGACAATCCGCCGCCCGTCGGGGCTGAACGCCGCGTGATTGCTCCGGCCGCGGTGCGCGCCGGCGTGCTCCAGCCGAAAGAGCCGGCGGAAAGGCGGCCGCGTCTCGTGGACTTCGGTGTCCTCCTTGAAACCGAGCAACAAGCGGTCCCCGCGGGGACTGAACACCGCGCGGTAGGAACTGTTGCCTTCGATCGAATAGTCCTGAAGCGACTTGCCCGCGGGAATGTCGAACAGGATCGCTTGCTGCTGGGCCGTCAACAGGGCCAGGCGACCATCGGCGGTGATGGCCTCCGCACCCGTGGCCGGCAAATCGTCGAACGTGCCGCGGCGGCGGCCGGAGGCCGTCTCATACAGCCCGCGGCTCTTCTCCCAGGCCTTGCGGAGAAAATGCCTGCCATCGGCGGAAAACAGAAAGGGCTCGGGCAGTTCGTCGTCTTCTTCCATCTCGTAAAGCAGCGCCGAGCGGCCGATGTCCCAGAACACCGCCTCGCTGCTGTATTCCGTGTAGGGCATGATCGAATCGCGGGTGATCAGTCGCGACCCGTCGGGCGTGAAGAACGATAATCCGTGGCCACGAAGCGTGCCGCGAGCGACGAGCGGGCGGCCGTCGTCGCGGAACTTGCGGAGTAGCAGCAGCAGCTTGAGATCGTCCAGGGCCCGTTCCGGCGTCAGCCGGCCGGATTTCCCCAGGTCCTCTGGCAACGCCTGACGCGCCTTCTCCAACTCGCCGTCCGTATACGGGGGCGGCTGATCCGGATCCCAGACCCGGCGGCCGGTCCGGGTGTCCCAAATCTCCAGCGGCGGCTTGGTCCATCCGGCCGGTTCTCCGATGACCCAGCTTCCGCTGCCGATCAGGTAACGGCCGTCGTCGCTGAAACAAATCCAAGGAAAAACCGTCTTGGGTCGGACCGGGAAGACATGGATCCGTTTACCCGTCTCGGTTTCTTCAAGGCTCAACCGCGGCTCGGAGGGCATGCCGCGGGCGGCGACCAGCGATTCTCCGTTGGGACTGATGTCCACGGCGCGGACCAGCCGCGGCAGGTCGTTGCTCCCGTCGAAGCGACATTCCCCGTCGCGGCGGACGATGCGGACGAAAGCCCCGTCCTCGGCCGCCCAAAGCGCGGCCAGTCCCCGCGGTCCGCACGAAAGCAGATACTTCCCATCGGCGGAGAACAGGTAGCGGTCAAAGAGCCCTTCTTCCGCTTCACGCTGGCCGGTTGGACCGACTTGCACCGCCGGGAGCCGGATTTCGGCCGGCCAGGGGACGACTTCCGCCTTGTCGAACACCTGGAACTCCGACAGCCCCATCCCTTTTCCTTCCAGCGGCGTGC
>JAAYCB010000141.1 GCA_012744395.1 Pirellulaceae bacterium | reverse complement strand
GCTTGCCAAGGACCGGCTGAACCAAGGCGAGGAGATGTATCTCGATGCGTTGAGCGACCTGGTGGCCGCCTACGAAGACCAGCATCATGCCATCGGGCCGGCCTCGGATGCCGACATGCTTCGACACTTCATGGAAGCCAAGGGTGTGACCCAGGCGGAATTGCACCGCGACACTCAGATCCCGAAGTCCACGATTTCCGAAGTCCTGGCGGGCAGGAGGCCGTTCAGTCGGAGTGTGATTCGCAAGCTCGCCCGTTACTTCCAAGTGGATGCCGGCGTTCTGGCTGCCAACTTGTAATTCGATCTCGGGCTAGTCTCGGCTGCCAATCGCCCGGAGAAACGCCAGATTGTCCATTTGCAGATACTCGACCTGGCCGGCCATCCGGGCGAAGGTCTTGCAGAAGCGGAGGTAGTAGGCCGGGTCGGTCTTGGGAGGCTCTCCGGCGGTCCAGTCCCAGGCGCCGGCGTCCTGGATGTCGACGACGGCGATCAGGTGGCCGCGGAGGAAGGGCCGGCCCTCGGCGGCGCGGAGGTTGTTGACGGCGCTGAGCGCCTTTTCGAAGACCTGGGGGCTCATGATCGCCGATCCGACGGAGAGATACGCGCCACCGTCGAGGCGATCGACGCTGTGCGCGAAGATGCGGGCATCGGTCGTCGCCGCGCGGCCGATTGCCGCGCCGTGGTACATGGGGTGATTGACGATGATGTCGTAGCCGATGCCGGGATGGACGGTCAGCGGCACCCGGTGGCGATAGGCGCGCGCGAGAATCGAGAACTCCTTGTAGGGATGGCGGACGACGAGCCGCCCGGCGGGGATTTTGTGTTCGCGGATCATCGCCGCCAGATCGGCCCTGGCGGCGCAGAGCGGGTGGCGAGGGGCCTGGACAATGGAGCGTTCCAGTTCGGCCGGGTCGGGCACGGCGAGCGACTCGCTTTCCACCATGCGGCCGAGGGCCTCGCCGAACCCGAGGCCTTCAGCGGCTCCAGCGGCCACGGCGAGGTTGATCCAGCGGCCGGTTTCATCCCAACTGCCGAAGCGGCCGAGGGGGGCGTTTTCGCGGACCGATTCCGTGGAGGCCCCAAGAAAGGCGAACTCCCAATCGTGGATCACGCCGGCTCCCTGCGTGGCCAGGTGCGTGATCGCCCCCCGCTCGATCATTCGGTTGACGAGCGGCCCGCCGCCGTTTTTCACCAGGTGGGCGCCGTAAGCGAGCATGACCGCGGCGCCGCTTTCTTGCGCAGCCCGCATGCGGCCAGCAACGCGCTGGACTTTTTCGGCCAGCGGTTCGCCGACGGGCCGCGGCGGTGCATTCGGGTCGGCGGCGATCGTCTCGATCCGGGTGAGGCTCCTGCGCTCGGCAAGCGGAAACACGGTGAGCCTGGCGGCGTCGATCTGTGGATGGGGCATGGCTGTGACGGGAATTGCGATGGATACAGCCGCCGAGTCAGGCGAGCTCGATGCGGCGGCCTTCCTCCTGGCTGCGCGCGGCCTGGTCGAGGATGTGAATCGCCCGGCAGGCATCCTCCAGGTCGGAAGCCTTGGCGACGAGACTTGTGACCGCCCGGTGGAAACGGGTCAGCAGCACCTGCCCGACGGGCCGCTCGTTATCCAGCGGCTCTTGATGCCTGCCCGCCTGGTCAAACCAGACCAACGTCGATGGCAAGTCGAGAAAGGCGATCCCTCGCTGGCAGGCGATCTGCGCTCCGGCCTGCGGGCGGTAGCCGAGCGCCTCGGTCCAATCGTGGGGGATGTATCGGCTGCAACGGATTTCGGCCATCGCGCCCGTGCCGGGCAGTTCGCGTTCCGAGAAATCGAGGGAGATGCTCTGGTAATCGACTTGCCCGACGTCGTTGGGAAAGCGAGGCAGCTCGCGGTGCGCGGTCGACACGACCCAGCGCGGCTCGCTCCCAACCACGAACCGACACCAATCGATCAGCTCGAGGATCTCCTGGCGGCAAGGGTCCGTTCCCCCGATACACGGGTGATCCGCTCCGCTTGGGAGCGGGTTTCGCGCGTGGCAGAACAGGAGTCTCGGTTCGCCCAGGGAGGTGGCAATCAATTCCTTCAGCCGGACAGTCGCCGGCGAGTGGCGGCGGACAAACTCCGCAAGGAAGGCGATGCCGGCGCGCTGCACATGGCGGTGCATATCCGCGGCCTGTTCGGGCGCAATATCGATCGATCGGGCAAAGTAGACCGACTTGCCCGACGCGCAGGCCGCCAACACGGGAACGACGCCGTACCAGCCGTCGCCGAGCATCAGCACAGCGTCGACGTCTTCGCGGTGGACCAGATCGCGAAACCCCTCGACGTGGACCGTTTCGAGCAGCGCCGCGGCCGTTGCCGCCCGGTGCGTCACCTGGTCAAAAACGGCCGTCACCTCGAACCGATCCGAGAGGGCGCGCAGCGCCGGATGATGGCGGTTTTCCCAAGCGTTTCCCAGACCGATTAAGCCGACGCGGAGTTTCACGAATCAGATCGCCAAGAGAGGACAAAGCGGGGGCTGCGCGCCGAACTGTCTCGATGCATGGGCAGGGAACACTGGACCGGAAGCAACGCATCGCCAAGCCAACACAACGATTATAGCGGACGCGGCCGAGCGCCTCAAAACCCCGTCCGGTAAAAGTCGGCTGCGTTGTTTTTACAACGCGGCGGGGGATCGTCGCCCTCCGAAAAGAGGCTGCGTCCCGTTGAGACAATCTGCCAGTTTTTCCGGACCGGTCATGCGTTGGAGATTTCTTGAACGGGGAAACGCGAATGACACGATCGAAGAACCCAGCCCCGCAGACTTGTGGCCACTGGCGAGCGAAGCCTTGCACCGTACCGGGTTGTTCACGAAGGGCCACGGACGGAACACGCGGATTGCACCTGAAGGCGATCCGGGTTATCCCACATTGTTCGGGGGACAATAGCCCCGCAAAGTCAGGGCGTTCCCCCTGGCAGGATGTTTTTCGCTGAAGACTGCCGTTATTGTCTTCCAGGCATTCCTAGGGCAAAAATCCTTCCCCTTCTGGGTACACCCTCTTGCGTGTGCATTTTCCGCAGTTACACTGTTACCTTCATGATCGATCGACGGCCCTGGACCAACGGATTTGGAGCCAATATCCCGGGCTACAGACCGCGCACTTTCTCCAAGTTCCCGGGCAAGAACTTGACGCGCCGGTCTGCCACTCCGGACAGCCTTTGACACGACTACCAGGAGACAGCGCCAAGGCGGTCCGATCCCACCCGACACCAGTCTTACAGCACGTCCCTTCCACTGCCCACGAGACACCCCCCGGGCGGAGCGAGTGTGGTCTTTCTGCGAGCTTTGGTCCCATGGAAAGCTGAGCGGCTCTCAGTACGCTCGAAAACGAGATTAAGGAGATGAATGTGACGACCCTAGGCATGGCGATCTTGATCCAAGCGGCGCTGATTGGAGCGGAGAACCAGGATGCAAGCTACAGCAAGGCCCATCGGGAGACCGCCAAGACCGGGCGGCCGATGGTCGTGCTTGTCGGAGCCGAGTGGTGCCCGGCATGTGTTCAGATGAAGCAGACCGTGGTGCCCCAGCTGAAGAAGAGCGAAGTCTTCAAGCAGATTTCTTATGCAGAAGTCGACGTTGACCAGGAACGGGAACTGGGACGGCAATTGACCAAGGGGGGGCCGATCCCGCAACTGGTGATGTACCGCCGCACACCGCTCGGTTGGCGGCTATGGCGGATTATTGGCGGCCAGAGCGTCCATCGGGTCGAGCGATTCATCTCCAACGGCTTGTCCGCGGAGGCCGGTTCTTCGAGCCAGACTCCCTAGGCGGACGGCCGCACGGACGACGCGCGGCCGCGCGCTCCGCGCGTCGCAAGGTTTCGGGCCGGGCTTCGGGCGGCGGACGGACGCAGCGTCCGCAGCGCCCCCCGCAGGTCGCGATTGGGTTTGACCGGTTGCCGGAAAACGTCTAGCATGGGCCCGTGTTTTCGAACGGTTCCGGCCGTTGGTCAGGCGTAGGTTTCGTCGTCGTTTCAGGCAAGGAAGCCGGACACATGCGAGTTGTCGCGATCATTCAGGCCAGAATGGGCAGTACGCGTCTGCCGGGCAAGGTCCTTGAGGACTTGGGGGGGCGGACGATGCTCGCTCGCGTCGTCCGGCGGACGCGCCGGTCGGCGGCACTCGACGAGGTCGTCGTCGCGACGAGCACGTCCGTCCAGGACGACCCGATTGTCGCCGAGTGTCGGCGGCTCGGGATCGGCTGTTTTCGCGGCAGCGAGGCGGATGTGCTGGATCGTTATTTCAGAGCCGCGGAGGCCTGCCGAGCGGGGACAGTGGTCCGGATCACGTCCGATTGTCCGCTGATCGACTGGGGCGTGATCGACCGCGTGGTCAGCGCTTTTCAGCAGCATCAGCCGGACTATGCGTCCAATACGCTCGTGCGGACGTATCCCCGGGGGCTCGACACCGAGGTGGTTGCGCTCGAGGCCCTCGCCAGGGCCTGGAGCGAGGCGCGGGAGCCGTATCAGCGGGTCCATGTGACACCGTATCTTTACCAGCACCCGGAGTTGTTCCGCCCTCTGCCCGTGACCGGCGAGCAGGACGCCAGCGGAAGCCGCTGGACGGTCGACACCGCCGAAGACCTCCAGTTCGTTCGCACGGTCTACGAGCGATTCGGCGGGACAGACCGGTTCTCCTGGCAGGACGCCTGGACACTCGTGGCCCGCGAGCCGGAGTTGGCGGAAATCAACGCCCGCGTGGAACACAAGCGGATGGAAGACGAGTCCCTGGAACTGCCGGCGCCGCCGGAAGCCAGGCAGCGCCTTGCCGGATAGCGGTCGGGGGCGGGGGCCGTTGCCGTTTTCGCGGCGACAGATACCCGCGGATCCCGGATGATACGCCAGCCGATCGTCCACCCGAAGCGTCAGCGCGGCGAAGCGGGTTGGCCGCCCTCGCTCGCGCTCCGGGTCATGACCGCGGGCGACAGTCGCCCCCCAGCTCATCCATCATCCACGATTGGGGGGGATTTCCTTCCGGCGCGGCGGATGCGGAGCATCAACGGCTTCCTGCGGCGATGCCGCCAGCCTACGCGCCGTTTGGGGGCGGCGCGTGTCCGGGAGCGGGGCGGGCTTCGTTCAGCCGGTAGCGTTGGATCTTCCGGTCCAGGGTGGATCGTTCGATGCCGAGTATCGTGGCGGTCTTGCTCTTGTTCCAGCCAACGTGGTTGAGCGTCTTGAGGATGTGCCGGCGCTCCAGGTCGACGAGCCGACAGGGCCGGAACTCCGCCTCGGCGGAACGGACTTCGTTCGTGTCGCCGGTGGTGGCCAGATTCGACAGGAGGAGATCGCCGGGTTCGATGTAACAACCCTGGCAGAGGACCACCGCGCGTTCGATCACGTTTTTCAGTTCGCGGACATTTCCGGGCCAGCGATAGGTCATCAACCGTTTGACGGCGCTGGGGCTGAACCCTTCGATTTTGCGTCCGGTTTCTTCGCGGAACTTTTTGAAAAAGTAGTTCGCCAACTCGCGGATGTCTTCGGGGCGGCGGCGGAGGGGCGGCACGACAATCTCGAGAACGCGGAGCCGGAAGAAGAGGTCGTGGCGGAAGCGGCCGGCGGCGACTTCCTTTTCCAGGTCGCGGTTCGTGGCCGCGATCACGCGCACGTCGCAGGTGATCGGCTTGTTGCCGCCCACCCGTTCGAAGGAATGCCCTTCAAGGACACGGAGAAACTTGGCCTGGAGATTGGGGCTCATCTCGCCGATCTCGTCGAGCATCAGCGTGCCCTGATTGGCCGCCTCGAACTTGCCGATCTTGCGTTCCGTCGCCCCGGTGAACGCCCCCTTCTCATGCCCGAACAGCTCGCTGGCGAGGAGGTCTTCAGAGAGGGCGGCGCAATTCAAGCAGACGAAGACGTTCTTCTTGCACGGGCTGGAGTAGTGGACAGCCCGGGCGACGAGCTCCTTGCCGACGCCGCTCTCGCCGCGGATCAGCAAGGTCGCGCGACTGGCGGCGGCCCGGGCGATCTCCTCGGTGATCTGCCGGACGGTATGGCTGCTGCCGATGATCTCGCTCTGCACGCCGAGCTGCTCGCGCAAGCGGACGTTCTCATCGCGGACCTGCGTCAGGTTCTCGGCAAGTTCCTCGCGGCGGTTGAGATTGTTGATTGCCACGGCGACCGTGTCGGCCACGGCGAGGGTGAATTCCAGGTCCCCCGGCACAGGCTCGTGGTTTTCGTCGGTCGAGTAGAGGTGGATCAGCCCGAGCATCAAGTTCCCCTGCCGGATGGGGGCGCAGATCACGCTCGTCGTGTGGATGATCCCCTTGCTGTCGCGGCTTCCGAGAGCGCTGTCGCCGAGCACGTTTCTCGCCATCACCGCTTCGCCCTCGCGGAGCACGGTCGTCGCCAGAAACCCGGCCACCTTGTGGTAGCGGCGGTCCGTGGTGGTGTGCGAGGCGACGATCTCCAAATCGCCGGCGGTCGGTGCCCCCTGCTGGTCGCGAGGCAGCAGCATCACCGCGCCGGCGTCCACCTGGACGGTTTCGAAAAGACCGTCGAGTGCCAGCATCGCCAGACGCTCAATCGTGGGCGCCTTTCCGAGCTCGAAGGCCAGGCGGCAGAGGTTGGCCGCCTTGCGCCCGATGTCCTCGGCCTCGGCTTCGGCCACGGCCTGGCGCGACTCCGCCGGCAGCGACTCCAAGAACCGCGTGTTCCCCTTCCGGTGGGTGATCATTGTCGGTTCGCAGGTCGCGAGGATATCCGAATCGCTCCGGAAATTGTCGACGGGCTGGCTGCCATCGAGGACCGGCTGCCGGTAGGCGGCATTGGAGTCGGAGAACGCCTCGCTCAGGTTGTGGACGAACACGAGCTGCGACCGGCCGATGCGGATGATGTCGCCCGGCTTGAGCAGCCAGTCTTCCTGGAGGCGGATCTCGCCGACGAGCGTCCCGTTGCGGCTATCCAGATCGCGGAGGGTCCACTGGCCGTTGGCCATGAACAACTCCGCGTGGGTCCGGCTACAGCGTTCGTCTTTCAAGACGACCTGGTTGGTCGGGGCACGGCCGATGGTAACGGAATGGCCCGGCAAAAGGCGAAAGACGTCGGTCCATTTCGAACCTTCGCGGATCACCAGATAAGCGAGTTCGGTAACCACGGACAGGCAAACCTCCTTATTCAAACTTATCCGGAATTCCAGGTTTAGGGAACCGTTCAAATCAGGCCGGCTCGTCCAAACCGGGCGGAGGAGGCCGGTTTTTCAGTCACACCCTTCGTCCACCGGGGAAACATCACACACTTAGGGGGGTGCGCGAACGCCGCCGGGGACAGACGGTTGCCCGGCCCGGGGCGTCTTGCCATGCGAACGGGCCGCTGCGGGGGGCGGCGCGGGATTGTGCCGGTCTTCCCCACAACGATCGCCGTTTGGACCGGCCGGGGGGAGGGTCCGCGGCACGGTCAGGCGGTTTGGCGGACCCGGCGTTCCCGGCCATGGTTTTCTTGCAATATCGGATCAAGGGAATTATTCTGTAACTTGCGTCCGTTGATCAATCGCACTCACTTTGCGCAGGCGAGCCATCGCCGGAGCAGCGTTTTGCCGGTGGTCAATCGGCATCGGCCCCATGGCGGCGTGGTCTTGAGCGATCTCGAGGGGTGAGCGACGACTCGTTTTCCGATCCAGCCAGGAGAAGCGTTATGTTTCTGCGTACTTCTGCCTTCAACCGCAACGTCCGACTCGCGGCCCTCGCCATGACCGTGTTGGTGGCGGCCGCGGTGTTGACCACGGCGGCCCAGGCCCAGGTTTTCACCAACCAGCGGTCCGTCGGCGGCGTGATGCTCAATACGGACGGGATGATCCGAAACGCCACGCTGGCCGAACGGGGTGAATTGCGGGAGACGATCCGGAAAGCTCTCCAACAGGTTCCGGCCGAACTGAACGGGCGGGCGGAAATCCGCAAGGTCTCGCTCAAGCGGCTCGATGCCGCGCTCCGCCAGTCCGCCGCGTCCGCAGCGCCGATTCCCGATGCGGTCCAATGCCTGGCCGGATTGCAGCAGATTCGCTATGTCGTCGCCTACCCGGAGCAGAACGACATCCTCCTCATCGGCCCCGGCGAGGGTTGGCGCGTGAGCGACGACGGCTCGATTGTGGGCGCGACGACCGGCAAGCCGGTCCTCTTGCTCGACGATCTCGTTGTAGCGCTGCGGGCTGTGAACCGCCCCGAACCGAGCATCATCAGTTGCTCGATCAATCCGAGCGCGGACGGGCGCCAGCGGTTGCAGAGGTTCGTCAGCCACCTGCCCGCAAACAGCGACCCGGGGTTGACCGCGGGGGCCATCGAGCGAGAGCTTGGAGCCCAGGAGATCACCATCGAGGGAATTCCGGCGAACAGCCATTTCGCCGCGGTCCTGGTCGCGGCCGACTACCGGATGAAGCAGATGGGGATGGGGCTGGCCAAGGCCCCGGTTCAGGGGCTGCCCAGCTTTCTGGAGATGATGCGGTTGAGCGGGCGGGGGCTGAGCGACATGATGCCCCGCTGGTGGCTGGAACCCGACTACGGGACGATCCACGGCGACGAGGAGGGGCTGGCCTGGGAAATCTCCTCGACCGGCGTCAAGGCGATGACCGAGAGTGATTTCCTCAGCGCCCACGGCGAAGGACAACCGGCTCGCCGGCGGGATCCTGTTTCTGAGAAATGGGCCCAGGCGATGACCGCCAAGTACGGCGATCTCTCCCTGGCCGAGCCGGTGTTCGGGCAACTCCAGGGCTGCATGGACCTGGCTGTCGCGGCGACATTGATCGTCCGCAAGGACCTGTTGAACAAGGCGGAGTGCGACCTGCCGATGCTCGCGGCCGATCAGCCCACCGCCGAGTTGGCCGCCCCGCGGCACGTCGCCAGCCGCGCTGCGGTCGCGCGGAAGAACCGCGGCTGGCTGATCGCCTGCGGCGGCGTGCAAATCAACCCGTGGGCGATTGTCGAGCGCGCCGAGACCAAGGCCGAATTGGCCGAGCTCCGCTCGCGCGTGGCGATGGCGAGCGATTCCGGCTGGTGGTCCAACTAATCGAAGCGGCCGGGCAGCCGCCGATCGGCGCCCGCCGCCGCGGCGAGCCGCAGGGCCGGGCGGCCCGCGCTGAGTCGCTGCTCCTCGAGCAGCGCTGCTAGCAGTCGGCTCCGGGCGCCGGGGCCGGCCGATCTGCCTCGCCCGCGGCGATCGTGCGGCCGCCGTCAACGGGGATGCAGACGCCGGTCACATAGTTGTTTTCAACCAGGTGGAGCGCTGTCTGGGCAACCGCTTCGGGCGTGCCTTCCCGCTTCAGCAGCGTGGCCGCGACGACTTGCCGGCGATCCTCGGGCGCAAGCCCCTCGGGGAGCATGACCGGGCCGGGCAGAATGGCGTTCACCCGGACGGCGGGGTTCCTCGCCGACAGCTCGACCGCCAGCATGCGGGTCATCGTGGGAATGGCCCCCTTGGAGATGAAATAGGCGGCGTAGCCGATGTACGGGCGGGCGGTCGCCCAATCGCCGATCGTCACGATCGCGCCTCCGCCGGACTGTCCGGCCATGATCAGCCCACCGCGCCGGCAGCAGAGAAACGTCCCCAGGGTGTTGACTTCGAATTGCCGCAGCACGTCGTCGTCGGTGGTCTCTTCGAGCGGCTTGGGGTCCCACACGGCCGCCGTCGTGACCAGCGCGTCGAGGCGGCCGAAGCGTTCCAGGTGCCGGTCGAACAGGCGCTCCACCTGGGCCGGATCGGCGACATCCGCCTGCCAGCACGCCGCCAGGCCGCCGGCGGCCTGGATCTCGGCAACCGTCTGCTCGGCGGGCTGGCGGGAGGCATTGTAGTGGAGGCTCACCGCGTAGCCCTTGCGGGCGAGTGCGACGGCAATCACACTGCCGATCCGCCGGCGGCCAGCGCCGGTGACCAATGCGGCGGGCGTTGCGCGTCCTTCAACAGGCATGACATGATCCGGCGCTGCGCGTGCTTGGAGTTCACCTGTGATCAGTCGGAATTCTAGCCGCTGCACGGCCCGTGGCAAGCAGCACGTTTGCCAGGCGGAGCGCGGCCGGCGCGCCGGCCGCGCGGATTTCATCGCAGTCTGCCGGGCGGAGGCGCGGGGCCGGGCGGCGGGGGCGGAGCAGCACTCCGCGTCTTCGGCGAGGGGCCCGGTGGCGGACTGGCAAACACCGGCGCGGCGGTTGGCCCGCTCGGCGGGGCCTCCGCCGCGCCGCCATCGCCGACCGTCGCCGCCGCTCGCGCCGAGCGCGGCTGGGCCGAGACGGCGTCGCCATACGAGGGTTCCGCCACGGTGTTGAGGATCCTGTCGATGATCTGGTCAACGTCGATCCCCTCGGCGTCGGCGTTGAAATTGGTGAACAGGCGGTGGCGGAGGACCGGGTAGGCCAGCGCGCGAATGTCCTCGGCCGCGACGGCGAACCGCCCGGCCAGAATCGCCCGCGCCTTGGCCCCCAGAATGATGTTCTGGGCGGCGCGCGGCCCGGCGCCCCAGGCGAGCCAGTCTTTGACAAAACTCGCCGCGTATTCCTCCTTGGGCCGGGTGGCGCGGACCAGGTCCACCGCGTAGTCAACCATGTGTTGGCTGGCGGGCACCTGCCGCACGAGCTGCTGAATCCAGAGGATGTCGCGCCCCTGGAGGACCGGCTGGATCTCGCGCTTGATCGTCTGCGTGGTGGCCAAGACGATCTCGCGCTCTTCCTCCCGCGTCGGGTAGCCGATGTTGATCGAAAACATGAACCGGTCGAGCTGGGCTTCCGGCAGCGGGTACGTCCCCTCCTGTTCGATCGGGTTCTGCGTGGCCATCACGAAGAACGGCGGGTCGAGGGGATAGGTCTTGCCCGCACTGGTCACCTCGTACTCCTGCATGGCCTGAAGCAGGGCGGCCTGGGTCTTGGGAGGCGTGCGGTTGATCTCGTCGGCCAAGACGATGTTCGAGAAGATCGGCCCTTGGACGAACCGGAAGTGACGCTGGCCGGTCGCCTGATCCTGGTCGATGATCTCGGTGCCCGTGATGTCGCTGGGCATCAAGTCGGGCGTGAACTGAATCCGGCTGAACTTCATCGCCAGGGCCTTGGCGAGCGTCGAGATCGTCAGGGTCTTCGCCAGGCCCGGCACGCCGATCGTCAGGCAGTGGCCGCGGGCAAAAATGCAGATCAGCATCTCCTCGAGCATCTGGTCCTGCCCGATGATTACTTTGTGGACCTCCCTGGCCAGCAGCTCACGCGCCTGGGCAACGCGGCGGACGGCTTCCTCGGGAGTCATCTGGCTGGCGCTTGCCGAGGGGGAATTCGACACAACTAGGCTCTCCAAATCGAGTCCAAGGCATCACGTGCCGTGAGCCCGTAACATGATCCCGCGTGATTCTCCCGCCGGCTCCCGGCCGCAGGGCCCTCCCGCAGGGACTTCCCGCGCGGCGACTGCCGGCGGGGGGGTGGCGTTTATATCAGTCTAATCGATTATTCAAAACGCGGGAACCGAAAAACACTCCGCCGCCGCGCGGCGGGGTGGCGGAGAGCGGGCCAACCGGAACCGGTCGAAACGGCCGCCGCCGTAGCCCGGGACCAGGCGATTTCACACGGCCGGCACGGCAGCGCCGCCCCACCGATGGCCCGCCACATGGTAACGGGGCGGACTGGGAGGCGCCGCTCACTTGGTCTGCCGCGCGGCCAAGCGAATCAGCAGGTTCTCGAGGATCAGCCGGCCAGGCAACGCGCTATCTCCCTTCAACGCCAGGTCCGCCTCCAACAGCCAGCGATACAGCTGGCGTCCGCGATCGCGTCCCAAGTGCTTCAGTTGCCGTTCTGATTTGTCGAGCACGAACGTGCGGACCTGGGCCTCCGCCAGCGCCGACCGGAGGGTGACCCGCTGCCGTTGGGCCTCGGCGGAGAGCACGAGTCGGGTTGCCGCGGCCAACCGCCGCAGTGTCGCCGAAATCTGAGCGAGAATCCCCAGCGGGGCCTCGCCGGCACGCAGGAGACGGTCGAGTTGAACCAGGGCTTCGCGAAGATTGCCCGCCAACGCCGCGTCGATCATCTCCCAGGCGGTGCGGGCGCGCCAACTGCCGACACGTTCGGCAACCAGCTTCGCCGAGATCGCCGCCCCCTCGGGCACGGCCAGGGCCAGCTTTGCAATCTCCTGGTCCAGCAGTCCCAGCTCCGGTCCAACGATCTCAACCATCATCCTCGCCGCGCCTGGCTCGAGCTCCGCACGGTGCGATTGTCTGGCCCAGGCGACGAGCCAGTTGGAAAGCTGGGCTCCGCTTGGGGTCGAGCACTCGACCGGCAGTCCCGTCTCGGCAATGATCCGATGCAGTCGAGTACTGGTCGGCCAACTCTTGACTTCCAGGATCAACCGCCCGGTCGGCAACGGGTCCTCGGCGTAAGCCTCCAGTTTCGCCCGGTTAAGGCTGACGAAATTGTCCGCATCCTCGATCACAACCAGCCGCCGCCCGCCGCCGAACATGGCGACCGTGCTCAATTCGTCGAGCACATCCTTCAGAACCGCCTTTTCGCCTTCAAACACCGAGCGTGAAAAACCCGCGTCGTCGCTGCCCAAGGCATTCTTCTTCAAGGCCGATAGCACCAGCCGCTTCAAGAAAGCGTCGTTTCCATAGACCACGTTGACGGCCTTGGGCGCGTGCTTGGCCGGGGCGGCGAGATAGGCGACGGCGTGAACAGTCTTGGCCATGAAGGACCCTGCGGCTGCCGGAGCGGAGCATCGAGACGGCAATCGCAGTATACCCGAAGCCGGCCAGCCGATCCATTGCCGCGGCCGGGTTCACGACGTGCGGCCCGCTCAACGGTGGGACCGTTGCCGCGCGTCGTCCTGCGGCTGCCCGGCTGGCCGCATGTCGTGGACCGGGACCGGCTGCCTCGCGGCACTTGTGCCGACTTGCGAGCCGGAGGCGAGAGGAATCCCGTTGCGGGTCTCGGCCGTCGTCAGATTGCCCGCCACGTCTTCCACGTCCAGGCGGATCTGGATCTGCTCGGGCAGATTCGGCGGCAGCGTCCACTCGTAGCTGCCAACATTGCGGAGATTCGTGGCGATCGGGCGCCACTGGCTTCGGGCCATGTCGGCATAGTAGAGCGAGATCGGCATGTCGGCCAGTTGGCTGTCGGAGGCCTGCCAACGAATCGTTATCCGTCGGGCATCGTGCCTGTTGCGTTCGACTCCCAAGAGCCGCGCTTGCGGCCTGGTCAGATCGACGCGGATGGTGATGTCCGGCGCATCGCCCGGCCAAGGTGGCCGTGCGGCCGGGCCATGCACGGGATGAAACACAAACTTGAACCCGTACGTCCCCTCCTCCGGCACCCGGGCGATCATCGGACTCAGGCCGTCGGGATCGACCCCATAGTTTTCCCAAGTCCGCCCGCCGTCGCGACTGCCCCATAGTTCGACGCGGCTGACCGCCGTCGGCTGCTGAAGGCCGCTGTAATCGATTTCGAACAACCGCGAGGCCACCGCGCGAACCGTGCTGCTGACCGGTCTCGGGATCGCCGGTACCCCTTCCGGCGCTCCGCCGGCTGGCTGCTGGCTCGGTCCGCTGGCTCCGCCCGGAAGATACTGCTTCTGATAGGCCGGGGCCGGTTGGACCGCCACCGTGCTGTGCATCGGAGCGGCGCCGGCCGTCTGCCCCCAATCCGGCGGCGGCGACGAAGAAGGACGCGGGTTGGCGGATTGATCCACCGGGGCAGGATACGATTCTCCCGCCACGTTTGGATTGGCCTGCCGCTCCCCAGGGGGGGCAGCGGGAAAATGGTTGTAGACCTGCGGGTCGCCATGTTCCGGGTACGGCGTGCCGGAAGGGGAATGGCTTGCCGCCTGGTTGGCCATCTTCGGGGCCGCCGCGCCGACGGGGTAACCGCCCGCTTCGTCGCCTGGCATGGCGACCGTCTGTTGCTGCGGATATTGTTGCTGCTGCGGCGGCGGGGTGTCTCGTGGACCTGCCTGCTGACTGGCCGAAGGCTGCCAGTCGTTTTGCGCTGGGACCTGCGGGCCATCTGCCGGAGATGCCGGGGGCAATTGGCTGGGACCTGCCGCAGCATACTCGTGCGGTGGAGCGGCGGAGGGACCGCTCAGCACCTGGGCGTGGCTGACATTGCGATTGCCCGCCGCGTCGGCAACCTCGGCACGGATTTCGACCCGGCCTTGACCGGCCGGCGCCCACCAGGTGGCCTCGCCGGAATTGGTCGCCACGCCCGGCCGCAGCGACGCGGTGTCAATCGCGATCGTCTCCCACTGGCGACTATCTCCCACGCGATATTGAATCTTCAGGCTTTCGGGCGCGAGGTTCGGTTCGTCGATCTGCCATTTGGCCACGATCTCGCCCGCCGCCCCCCGGCGAGCGTCGATCGCCAGCCCCGGCGCCTGGGTGTCGACCACCACCCGCAGGCCGGGCCCCTCGATCTGAGCCGGGCGAAAACTGCCCGACCGGTCCCGCGTCCGCACGGCGAACCAGTATTCTCCGTCCCCCGCGGCACGAAACAAGAAGTATTTCGTTGTTGGGGGCACCGAGTTTGCATGCTCCCACGTCACCCCGCGGTCGCGCGAAACACAGAGTTGAATCTCCACGGCCCCGAGCGTCGGATGGTCGATCTGGTCGATTTCAAACGGGATCGCAAAATAAGTCTGCCGAGTCTGAATCGGCTCGGGCTGGCCGGGCGGGACGGCCTCGCTGGGATCGGCAGATCCGCCGGGCGCCAAGAACGTCAATAACTGAGCAACCGAGAGCAACCACATCGGCTGGCTCCTCCATGGATTCCTGTCGACCAAGTCGCAGCCCAATCGAAGACGGCCCGCACGCATCCGGAACATCAACGCTTGGGTGCGGTGAAGAAACGTGGTCCCGCATCAGGCCGTATCGGCTGGCCCGCTTGCGATACTTGAAACGGAAGTTCCGAAAAGGCAACACGGGTAGAATGGGCAATCTGGGACGCGCCCTTCAACGCATCTGCGTCTCTCGACTCCGCTGCGCGCGGCTGATCTCCGCCACAGGCGTTGAACGCGGCCTTTCCGGCTTGCCGGGCGTGACGGATACCGTGCTTGATCGTTCGCCGGTGCCAAGGCGGCGCGGAGAGCAGGGCGTGCTCCCGTGCCGCCGCTGGGCCCCCAAATCAGTCCTTCAATTGGAACAGCTTGGCTAGGGCATCCAGCAGCGTGCTGGGGATCCCGTTGCGGGATTCGTCGCGGAGTGACTCGAGCGGCGGGTGGAGGAGCTTGTTGATCAACCGCTCGAACGACTGGCGGATTTCTTCCTGCTGCCGCTCGTCGAGTTCGGGCAGTTTGTGGAACAGCCGCCGCAATTCATCGTCTTTCGGCTTCTGCCAGCCCTGGCGGAGCCGCCGGATGACCGGTCCGGTCGCCCGGTGGTGAAGTTCCCCCATGAAGTCGCGCGTCTCCTGTTCGATGATCCGCTCGGCGGTGGGGAGTTGTTTGTCGCGGGCCTTGCGGTTCCGCTCGCACGCGTCGCGCAGATCGTCGATGGAGTAGAGATAGACCTCCGGGCGGTGGCTGATCTCCGGGTCGAAGTCGCGCGGCAAGGCCAGGTCGAGGATGAAGATCGGCCGCTGGCCGCGGGCCTTGGCGATCTCCGCGAAGTGTTCGGCGGAGACGATCGGTTCGGAGGAACCGGTCGTGCTGACCACCAGGTCGGCCTCGGCCAGGGCCCGATCGAGCTGATCCCACAAGACCGCTCGGCCCTCCCAGCGGGCGGCCAGCTCCTCCGCCCTGAGTTGGCTGCGATTGATGACCATGATCTGCCGCGTCCCCTCGTCGCGGAGGTAGCGGATCGTCTCTTCCGCCATCTCGCCCGCCCCGATCACCAGCGTCGCCTTGTCATCGAAGGTCTCGAAGATCTGCCGAGCGAAATCGGCCACGGCCACGCTGGGAATGCTCACCCGCCGCTGGTGGACAGTGGTCTCCACGGCGATCCGCCGGGCGACCTTGATCGCCGCCTGGAACACGGCATGGGTCAGCGGGCCGGTCCCCTGCTGCTCCGTGGCGGCCTGATACGCCTGCTTGACCTGGGCGAGAATCTGCGGTTCGCCGACCACCATGCTGTCCAGACTGGCGGCGACGCTGAACAGGTGGCGGATGGCGTCGGCGTCTTCGTAACAGAACAGGTGTTGAGCGACCTCCTCCGCAACGATCCCGTGAAACGCGGTCAGGAATCGCGCCACGTCCTCCCCGTTTGGGCCAGCCGGGCCTTCCGTGGCGGCGTACAGTTCCGTCCGATTGCAGGTCGAGAGCAGGACGATCTCGCAGTCGGGGAACTCTTCGCGCCACTGGGCAAGTGCGTCGCGTGCCTGCTGGGCGGTGAAGGCGAGACGCTCGCGGACCGTGATCGGCGCGTCGTGATGGCTGCAACCAACGACCTGGATTCTCATCCGGCCGTCCCTCCCCGGCCGATGGCCCGAAAGGCAAGCGCTGCAGCGCTCGCCGCGACGTGCTGGAAGGCCGCCTCCGCCCGCTCCACCCCCGCCGGGCGGAGAGGGCCGAACGGCGCTGTTTCCAGCCTTCTTGCCGGCATTCCGTCCACGTACAGCCTGCGGTGCTGGGTCTCCAGCAGGAACCCCGCGCCGAGCAGGCAGATCAGAAAAATGAAGCTCAACACGGTCAGGTAGGCCACCTTGCGGCCTTCAAGAGCAGGCCGGTAGAGGGCGCTTACGCCACCGGAGACAACGAGCCAGCAGAACATCAGCAGTGTGCCGAGGACGACCGGGTCGTCCCAGCGCAAGGTCGTGCCGTCGGATCGCTCGTAGATCATGTTGAGGATCACCCCGGCGAGAATCCCCACCCCGAGCATCAACATCGCCAGGCCGACGGCTCGGCTGTTGGCCCGCTGCAACCATTCCAGGCTCGGCAGCTTCAGGCCTTGGGGCGGCGGCAGCTTCTTCTTCAGCCGGCGATCCTGGGCGAGGTACATCGACCCGGCGGCGAACCCCGCGAGCACCGCCACCGTGGCCAGCAGCAACGAGACCCCATGGACGACTCCCCAGACAAGAATCGCCGGACGCCGCTCGAACGGCATCGGGTCGGCCAGCCAGGCGCCGGCGGCCACCAGCCCGAGCACCAGCGGCAGAAGGAACACGCCGAACGCGTTGTCGCGGTGGTACGCCGTCAGGTAGAGATACGTCGCGGCGAGAAACCATGCCGCCACGACGTACCAATCCTGTTCGCTCGAAAGCGGACTGCCCGGGGTGGATCTTGCCCGCTCGTAGAGGTAGAGCGTGTGCGCCAGCAGCCCCGCGGCGCCGAAGCCGAGCATGATCGCGCCGCGAATGCCGCTGCGGAACACGAGCCGGCTCAACTCCAGCGCCAAGGCGACCGAATAACTGGCAGCAAAACAGGTGATGCTGATGCCGGACATGGATGAATCTGGCGGGGATTGCGGAAAACGGGGGCAGGCGGCGGGTGTACGGCCGGCGATTGCCCGGATGGACAAGGAGCGAGCCTCCATGCGTCCATTGTAGCCGCTTGCGCACCCCCCCGGTAGGCTGCGGCGACCGATCCGCGCGTGTAGCCAACCGCTCGCGCAATCGGTCCACCTGGGCGGCCCCGCCGCCGGCCGTCACGATGACCTGAAGCGCTCGCTGCATCCTGCTTCTTTTCGACAGGTATGGGATATTCGAGGCCGGCGTGGTCATCCGGCCGCAGCACACGCGCCCGTGGGCGCAACTGGATAGCGGATCGGTCTTCGGGACCGAGGCGTCTGTGCCAGCCGTGGGCATTCGGGCGTCTCCAGGTTCCCCGGCGCCCCCCCCGCATGGCCCCCTGCTCCAGTGCCTCGAACCGGCACGGTCTAGTTCCACTGGACTATCGCCCCTGGTTCTCATCGCTGTCCTTAAATGAAACAGCCGCTTCATGGATTTCAACGCTGCCTGGCTTATAACAACTGTTGCGGCGTTAGAGACGCTTGCTTGAACAGCCGAATACTGGAGCAGAAATGATCCGGGTTGTCAGCGCGGTCCCCGTTCCCATGCTACAGGAAGTGCTTTGCGATCAGATCGCCCGCGCTCCGGGATTCGCGCTGATCGGCAAGGCATCCGATCCCAGAGACCTGCCCGCCTTGGTGGCGAAGACCCATGCCGACGTGGTGATTTGCCTGTCAACGGACTCGGAGGAGATACCGGGAGACTACCGCCAACTGTTGAGCCAGTTTCCGCAGCTTCTGATTGTCGGCGTGATCGCGGACCACGATGCGGTTGTCCTCTACCGGCAGGAGGTCTCGCGGCGCGAATTGCCATCCGTTGGTTTTGGGTGTTTGTTTTCCGAGATCCGCCAGACCTGCGAGGGGCAGCCTGTTGTTGACCGCGGGTCGCTGCGCGGGATCAGCGGGCCGAATTTCGGGACCGCACCGCGCCCCCTGCGGTTCAGCCTGAATTAGCTGGATCGTGGCCGGGGGCGCTTGCCACGCCCGCGCCAGAAGTGGCCGGCGTCATCAAGGGCAGACTCCGACAGGCGCGTTGCGAATCGTCATCGCGACCTGTCGCGACGCGGCTTGGCCGCAAATACTTTTCCGATTTATCTTTTCCGATGTCATCCGAGGAGGGGATCGTGATCCGACTGCTGGAAGACCAATGTGTTTCGGCGTCACCGGCGGCTTCCGCCGAGTCAGCAGACTGGCGCTGTTCGCCGGCGCCGCCTCGCCGCCCGGCAGACGTCTCCGCCGGTTCCAGGATTCTCCAGGGACAGAGGGACGCGATCGTCTACAAAGTGGCCGACACGCGGAGGGAGTTGCACGCGGCGATGCGGCTGGTGCACGACAATTATGTTCGCCTGGGCTTGATCCAGCCGAAGAAGTACGGCCTGCATGTCGCCCCCCAGCACGCCCTGCCGACGACGGAAGTCCTGGTGGCCATCACCCGCCAGGCGGTCGTCTGCACGATGAGTGTGATTCAAGGCGATGGATTCCAGCTTCCGCTCGAACAGATCTATGGGGAGGAGGTTGCACTGTTTCGAATACGTCGACAGCGCGTCGCGGAAATTGGCAGCCTGGCGAGCGTGTCCGCGGAATGCGAGAAGACGCCCGGATGCGTGTTTCGACTGATGGCTCTTGCGTTGCAGCGGTGCCGGCAAAAAGGAGCGGACGTGGTTCTGATCGCGGTTCATCCACGGCACGCCAGGTTCTACGAGCATTTTTTTGGATTCGGCGTGTTTGGGGAAGAACGGCCCTACGAGATGGTTGCGGGCCGACCCGCCGTAGCGCTTTCGCTGGCGTTCGACCGTCTCGAGAGCCGTCATCCGCGCGCCTACAAACGAATCTTCTCGAAAGCCTTTCCGGTAGAGACGTTTCCTCGTCGCCCGGTACCCTCCTATCTGCTAGCCGAGTTGCGGGCGATTGCCGATGAGACCTATGCGGCAGATCCGCCGCAGTCGCGGACTGCGGCGTTGATTCATGCGTGAGTTGGCTTCCAGGCCCGTCGCCGCTCCTCGCCCCTCCGTAGGACGGGTCTCCAGGCCCGTCGAAGCTCCTCTCCTCCTCCGTAGGACGGGTCTCCAGGCCCGTCCCCGCCGACAACACCCGGTATGCGAGGCGGGCAGCATGGCGGCGCACGGATGGCCCTTCTGGAGGGGCAGTAGTCGCCAACGCAGGGGGCAAGATGCTGATGGCAAGTCTAGGGGAGGGACAAAGACGGGCCTGGAGACCCGTCCTACGAGGGGGGGCGGGGTGGGGCTGCGGGAATTCCTGAGATTTCTTGCGCGGCGTGTCAGGTTTTGGCGGCCAGGAGCGGATATTCCATGGACAAACAGAGTAGTCCAGGCAAAGGCCGCGTGGCCGCCGCAACGAGTGGACGTTAAACCGTGTTTCGCAAGTCGCTCGGAAACAACCTGATCATCGCCGTGTTGGCCGTGGCCGCAGCCGTTTGGGCTGTGCCGGAGGTCCGCGCGGCGGTTGTCTTGAGCGAGAGCGAGGTCTCGGCGGACGCGGCAGTTGGGCAAGGCCTGGCCGCGTTGGTCCAGATCGATCCGGTGGCGATCGCCCGCGAGGACTCGCTGGGCGGGATGACGGGCTTGCCGCTC
>JAAYCB010000140.1 GCA_012744395.1 Pirellulaceae bacterium | reverse complement strand
GGAGGGGGAGGGCGGCTAGCCGCCCTCCCCCTCCTGCACGTGCCGGCCGTCTTCCGGGGCTTCTCGGGGCAAGACCTGCCGAGCAAACGGGATCCTGACGGGAGGGCGCGGTTGGGATGTCGGGGAAATCCTGCGGCATGGGCGGACCGTCTCCCCCTGCCCGTCGCCGGGGCGCTGCGGCGATCAGAACTCCGACCAGAACGTGTCTTCGTCCACTCAGGACGACAACTCGTGCGGTAGTTACGGCAAGATCGCTGGGCCCATCGGACCAACCGACCGGGGACAGTGAACTGAAGCTGGTGTTCTCGTCGAAGATGTACGCGATCTACACTCAACTGTTTCTCACACACATCGACGAGAAGGGGGAAAGCAGCGTTCCCGTCGTCCTCTCCCGCTTCACCGAGCCGGAGCGGGCGGCCAACATCGCGGAGTTCGTCAACGCGGGCCGCGATGCGATTCGCAGCATCGCGGCCGCCTTCGTCGACGATCACAGCTACTTGCGGGCCACCGAGGCCCTCCGAGTCGCCCGATGGCTCGGCGACGAGTCTCTCGCCGGGCAAATCGAGAAGGACTTGGTTACCTACCAGCGCGCCGTCGAGTCGCAAGATGCCGGCCATCGCGGCGATTGATTTCGCGCGGGGCCGAGCAGCCCAGCAATTCGCCGGGCAGAAGCCCGCACGGCCTGCCGCTCCAAGACTCTGTCCCGAAAGGACAAAGGGCCTGACTCCAATACGACAGACAAGCCCCCAATGGGCGGAGAACACCAGGATCGGCCGTAATTTTGGGTTTCGGCTCAAAACGTCCCCTCAGTCCGAGGTACGCCGCCCACGCCAGCATCCCCCCCCGACGGTGGCATAGCGGGCATTTTCCTGGCCGACGAGAATGGCTGGTGAATACTGAGAGTCGGTTGGGGGGCGCCGGACGCAGTTGGAGGCTGCACGGTGAGCGGGATGGGCGAACAAGCCGCGATCGGTTCTGTTCTGAACGCAAGTGAGAAATGTCCGTCAAGGGCATTCCTTCAACGAGTGCCTGCGCCGGGAGCTGCCCTGTTCCCACCGCGGCTGGTCCTTCTCCTGGTCCTGTTTGCGGGGCATGTCCAGGTCGTAGTGGATCCCCGTTGCGTGTTCTTTGCCCAGAACGACCTGTTTCTCTGGAACTTCCGCTTCTTCCGCGATTTCCTGCTGGTGCCCGGCGGCCTGACGGCCTGGCTGGGAGAACTGCTTCTTCAGGCATGCCACTTCGGATGGCCCGGCACGTTGATGCTCACCGCCATCGCGTGGCTGATGCTCGCTGCCACGATTGGATTCATGAAATCCGTGGCCCCTTCGGGTGCGGGCGTGATGTGGACGGCGCCGGCCGTCGTTCTGTGCATTGTGCACAGCCACTACGACTATCACTTCTCGGTAAGCATCGGGGCGGCACTTGCCATGGTCGCCGCACTGGTTTACGTCCGAGGCTCCACCCGCGGGGGTGCGTGGCCAGTCGTGGAGTTTGCCGGCCTTTGCGCCCTGCTCTACTACGCGGCAGGCATTGCGTTCTATGTGTTTGCGCTCTGTGTGATGATCTGGGAAGTCTACCGCCCGGGGCGCCGTTGGACAATTCTAGGCCTTGCTGCCGGCGCGATCGTGGCCCGGTTCGCCGTGGAGGGAGCCCTCGCACTGGTGGATCCCGGTTCGTTCTATCTGCACGTTCCGCCTGCCCTTCCCTTTGCAGAAGAACGATCCCTCCGCGCGGTTGCCGTGGCGCTCTACGCCTCGTTTCCCTTGTGCGCGTTGCTGCTGGCCGACCGCGAGTCTCGGCGGCGTCGAGAGCCGGGCCAGCCGCGTCCGGGCATCGTCGAAGCCGGCCTCCACGGATCGGCCAGGCCCGGCGGGAGACTCGGCTGGCTGGCCGTCACCACGCTCGTGGTCGCCGCGGCAGCCCTGGCCGGAAGGATCGCGGCGCGCCCGGATGTGAGAACGGTCCTGGCGTTGCACAACGGTGCCGATGGTCAGCGGTGGGACGAAGTGCTGCGCCTGGGGGCTCGCGTCCCGCCGGACCTGTACTCCAGTTACGTCGTCCACGATGTCAACATGGCGCTCTATGAAACCGGCCGACTGCCCTTCGACATGTTCTCTTATCGCCAGTTCGGGAGCCCCTTCGTGCTGGAGACGCAGATCGGCCCCTACACCCTTTCGATGATTGACCTGGACGCGTTTACACTGCGGAGGCTTGGCGACTTCCACTTGCGGCTGGGCCGGGTGAACGATGCGGAGTACTACGTTCACGAAAGCTTCGTCAGGCGTCCCTGCGCAGAGTGCCTGCGGCTCTTGGCGAGGATCGCGATGGTCAAGGGCCAGGTTGAGCAGGTTCGCCTGTTCCTCTGCGTCCTCCGCGACGACCTGGTCTACGGCTCTTGGGCCGCAGACTGGCTGAAAAGGCTCCAGCAGGAGCCCGGTCTGGTGGGCGACGCGGAAATCGCAAGGATCCGCTCGCTGGGGCTTGCCGAGGAAGATATCCACCAGGCCGCCGAGTTCATCCCCAACACGATTATCGCCGGAAGGTCCGTCTCCACGCGGGAGCAGGTCGCCAGCCTCCTGCGGCAAAACCCCCGGAATCGCATGGCCTTCGAGTACCTGATGGCCGTTCACCTGGTGGATACGAATGTGGGAGCTGTTGCCGAGTTGCTGCCCAAGGCAGCGGATTTCTATCCCGGCACGCCGCCCCTGTATGAAGAGGCGGCAATGATCTACGCACGGGCCGGCAAGGACAACCCCCTCGCTCCGGACGGCGCTCCGGCGGTCAACGGCTGTGCGATCAGCGAGCAGACCCTGGGCAGAATCCGCAAGCTGGATGAGGTCATCGATTCGGGCCGCTCGAGTCCAGCGGAGATTGCATCTGCGGCCGAAGAAGTCGGCCTGGCATGTTTTCACTTCTACTACGGCCGCCGGGGGGACTGACTGTGCGGGAACGCCGAATACTGGTGATCGTGGCGGGGCTGGCCGTCGGACTGGCGGCGGCCGCCTGGTGGGTTGGGCACGGCCACGGCGCGCCCGGGCAGTGGACCCCGGTCGCTCGCCCTCCCCGTATCCGCCCCGACTACCGCGGAGCGGTCATTCCGCCGAACATCGCGCCGTTGAACTTCGTTGTTGAAGAACCCGGAACCGCCTGTTACGTGCGCGTCGCAGGCGCCGCAGAGGAGTCTCTTGCGGTCCGTTCGCGCGACGGAGGCGTCCAACTCCCGCCGGGGCCGTGGAAGGCGCTGTTGGCGCAGAACCGTGGCAAGCCGCTGAGTGTGGAGACCTATGTCAGGGACCACGACCGCGGCTGGCAGCGTTTTGAACCCATCCGATGGGACGTCGCCGAGGACGAAATCGACCCGTACCTCGCCTACCGGGTGCTGGACGCTGTCTATGACTACTACAAATACGTCGGAATCTACCAGCGTCACCTGGAGTCGCACGACGAAACCTCGCTCCTGTTCAACTCCGAGTTCAATCGCGGTTGCGTGAACTGCCACAGCTTCCTGAACAACCGCCCGGAGACATGCCTGGTGCACTCTCGGCCGGGCGCCGATGAGTCGATCGCCGCCGGACCGATCCTGGTCCGCGACGGCAAAGCCGCCCGCGTAAAAACACGCACGAAGGCCATCCCCAGGGTCGCCTTCGTCACCTCCTGGCATCCCAGCGGCAACCTGGCCGCGTTCTGCGTCAACTGGTTCGGGCAATTCATGCGGGCCACCGGAGCGGAACCCCGCGAAGTCGTCGATCTGGACTCCGATGTCCAGATCGTCGACTTCCGCACCGGCGGCATTTCGACCGCCCCCGGCATCGCCGACCCCGACCGGCTCGAGACCTTTCCCTCCTGGTCGCCGGATGGAAAATACCTTTTCTTCTCCAGCGCTCCGCGCCTTTGGGAGAAAACTGCCTTCGCCCCGCTGAAGGACTTCAAACAGGCCAAGTACGACCTCATGCGCATCCCCTACGACCCGGATGCCGACACCTGGGGAGAACCGGAATTGCTCCTCTCCGCGGCCGAAACGGGCAAGAGCATCCTCCAGCCGCGGCCTTCGCCCGACGGGCGATACCTGCTGTTCTGCATGTGCGACCACGGCCCGTTCCCCGCCTTCCAGGAGGATAGCGATCTGTGCCTCATGGACCTGGCCGACCGCAGCTATCGGCCATTGGAGAAGGCCAACAGCCCCCGATCTGAGTCGTGGCACTCCTGGTCGAGCAACTCGCGATGGATCGTGTTCAGCAGCCGCCGGGACGGACTGGGTTGGCTCTTGAAGGTCTTGTGAAACGAGGAGGAACAGCCGTGGCCGCTTGCCTGACCCGGCGTCTGCCGGCCGTCTGGATGGTGTTGCTGCTTGCCCCGGCACTCCGGGCCGCCGAGAAACCGGCCGCGCGGGGGCCGCAGAGTCCGCCCGCAACCGGGGTGGAATCGGAGGGGTGGCTCAGGCCCGACCCGGCGGCGCTGAGCCGCTGGCGGGAGATGCGTTTCGGGATGTTCATCCACTGGGGACCGGTGAGCCTGACCGGGCGGGAGATCGGCTGGTCGCGCGGAGCGCAGACGCCGAGCGAGGAATACGACAACCTCTATCAGAAGTTCAACCCGACCCGATTCGACGCCGACCAGTGGGTCGCCGTCGCCAAGGCCGCCGGGATGAAGTACATCGTGCTGACGACGAAGCACCACGACGGGTTCTGCCTCTGGGACACGCGGCAGACCGACTTCAACATCATGCACGCGCCCTTCGGGCGCGACGTGACGAAGGAGCTCGCCGAGGCCTGCCGGCGCGGCGGCATCGCCTTCGGCACGTACCATTCGGTCTGCGACTGGCATCATCCCGACTTCCCGCTGACCAGTCCCGGCGGCAGGGCGAAGCGCGAGGCATCGGACATCGCCGCCTACCGCCGTTACCTGCGGGCCCAGGTGACCGAGCTGATTACGAAGTATGGCCCGCTCTTGACGGTGTGGTTCGACGTGCCGCAGCAGTTCGACCGCGCGGAAGGCTCGGAAAACGTCCGCCTCTGCCGCACGCTCCAGCCCGACATCCTGGTGAACAACCGTGCCGGCGGCGGCTGCGGCGACTACGCGACGCCGGAACAGCGCGTCGGCGGCTTCGACATCGAGCGCCCCTGGGAAACCTGCATGACAATCTGCCGCCAGTGGGCCTGGAAACCCGACGACAAGATGAAGACCCTGCCGGAGTGCCTCCAGACGCTGATTCGCACCGCCGGCGGCGACGGCAACCTGTTGTTCAACGTCGGCCCGATGCCGACCGGCGAGATCGAGCCGCGCCAGGTCGAGCGGCTCAAGGAGATGGGGGCGTGGCTGTCGAAATCCGGCGCGAGCATCTATGGCACGCGGGGCGGGCCGTTCAAGCCGGCCAGGCACCTGGTCTCCACGCGCAAGGACAACACGATCTATCTGCACATTCTCGCGTGGCCCGACGAGGTGCTGTCGCTCCCCGCGCTGCCGGCGAGGATCGTCCGCGGCAGCGTGCTGACGGGCGGAGCGGCGCGGTTCGAGCAGACGGACGCCGGAATCGAGATCAGCGTGCCTCGGAGCGACCGGCGCGAGATCGACACGGTCGTGGCGCTCCAGCTCGATCGGCCCGCAATGGACATCGCGCCGATCGCGGTTGCCAGCGTCGGCCAGTCGCTGGCCGAGGGGGCGAAAGCCACCGCTTCGAACGTCTACCAGCAGAGCGACCACTACGCCGCCGCGATGGCCGTCGACGGGGACGGCGGGACGCGCTGGGCCACCGACGCCGGCACCGGCCCCTGCTGGCTGGAGGTGGACCTCGGCAGAGCGGAGACGTTCGACCGGGCCCTGATCGACGAGTGCGTGGATTGGGGCGTGCGCGTGAAAGCCTTTGAGCTCGAGTGCAAAGTCGGCGACGAGTGGAAGGCCTTTTACACTGGCAAGCGCATCGGCAAGCAGCTCGAAGTGAGATTCGAGCCGGTCACCGCCCGGTTCGTCCGCCTCAACATCACCGAGGGCCAGGGCGGCCCGACGATCTCCGAGTTCCAGTTGTTCGCGCCGGCCGCGCGGCGCTAGAGCGACGCCCCTTGCACACAGCGGAATGCGGCGGGATACTCAATGCCGTGTCCGCTGACCGGAAGCCGAGAAAGGGGGATGGGTGCGTTCAATGCCTGATCGTGAGCGAGCGTGGCGCTGTCTGGTCTGCGGATTCGTCCACCGCGGAACCGAGCCTCCGGCCAGTTGCCCCGTCTGCGGGGCCGGCAGGGAGGATTTTGAACCCGTCGAGGAAGACTCGCCGTCTTCCGGCGATTCGAACGCGCCGGCGGTGAAGGCCCCGGGGGTCGTTGTGATCGGCGCGGGGATTGCCGGGATTGCCGCCGTGGAATCGCTCCGGGCGGCCGCGCCCGAAGCGGAGATCACCTTGGTCTCCGCCGAAACGGAACTCCCCTACTATCGCCTCAACCTGACACGTTACCTCGCCGGCGAGGTCCAGCGGGAGAGTCTTCCCATCCACCCGGCAGACTGGTACCAGGAGCGGAACATCCGGCTGTTGCTCGGCGAAGAGGTCCGCGGCCTCGATCTGGAGGGCCATGCGGTCGAGCTGGGCAATGGCAAGAGAATTGCGTTTGACAAGCTCCTTTTGGCCGCCGGCGCCCATCCGTTCATTCCACCGATCCCCGGCTCGGATCGCGAGCGTGTCACCACGCTGCGGACCGTCGAGGATGCGGACTACCTGCTGAAAGCGTCCGCTTGCGGGGCGCGGTGCGTCTGCATTGGGGGAGGAATTCTGGGATTGGAGACCGCCGGCGCGTTGGCGCGGCGCGGGGCCAAGGTGACTTTGTTGGAGAGCCACGGGTGGCTGCTGCCGCGGCAGTTGAACGAGCGGGCTGGCGAGATTCTCGGCGACCATGCCCGCCGCATGGGGATCGCGCTGCGGAACAAGGCCAAGACGCGGGAGATCTTGGGGGAGGCCGGGGCCAGCGGCGTTCTCCTGGAGGATGGGAGCACGATCCCGGCGGACCTGGTGGTGATTGCCACGGGCGTGCGGGCGAACAGCACGCTGGCGCAAGAGGCCGGGCTGGAGGTCCAGCGCGGCGTCGTGGTCGATCGCCGGCTGGCCACTTCCCACCCCGATGTCCTGGCCGCGGGCGACGTGGCCGAACACGAGGGGGTGGTCTACGGCTTGTGGAACGCGTCCCAGGCCCAGGGAACGATCGCCGGAAAGAACCTTGTCGGCGAGGGCGCCGAGTTTGGCGGGCTGCCGCGTTCGAATACGCTCAAGGTGCTCGGACTTGACATGTTCAGCATCGGGCGGATCATGCCCGAGGACGCCGGTTTCCGGGTGTTCGAGCAGGAGGCGGAGAGCGGGTACGCGCGTTTCGTGTTCCACGAAAGTCTCCTGGTGGGCGCGATCTTGCTGGGCGACATGAGGCTCATGCCCGCGGCGAAAAGAGCGGTGGAAGACAAGCGCGACTGTTCGAGCCTGCTGCGCGGCCCGGCCACGGCCGAGGCGGTGATCGAGTATTTTGGCGGGGAAGCAACCGGGGCGGGAGGGTCGAGGTTGGCCCCTGCTTCGCGAAGACCATCGGCTGCGCCCAGTACGGAACCAGGCGCCGGGCAAGTCGCCGCGCCTTCGTATGCGTGCGGCGTATGCGGCTATGTGTACGATGAGCGGACCGAGGGGAGCAACTGGCGCGATCTGCCGGACGACTGGGCGTGCCCCCTCTGCGGAGCGCCCAAGGCGTCGTTCATGCCTGTCGACGAGGGGGGAGAGGCCGCTCCGGGAGACTTCTGACAAGGTCAGCAGAGCGGACCGCATTGCGGGGAAACAGCGTTCTGGCGGTCGGAGCGGTGGCGACGTTCCTCAGGTACTCGGTGCGCGGCCGCTCTCCCAGGGCGTCACTTGTGACCGGCCCACACTGCCAGCTTTCGTGGTGCCAGGGCGGACCATTGCGCTCCCACTCTGATAGAACCTCACGATCTGCTCGCAGAACAACGTACAACGCGGGAGGCCAGTGGTGCCCTCCGAAGGCTTCGACTTTCGCCGAGCTGGGCCAAGTCAGGCCAGTCGCTTCAGTGAAACGCGACTGGGCCTCGCTTTCGTTTCGAGGTGGTGGAATCTCCGGCGGCATCTCCACGCTGTCGTTCAGAAATGTGGCAACATCGCTCGGCGCCTTCCCGACGGAGGAGGCCGCCACATCCGGTAGTCTCTCCTGCGACGGTTCGTCGATCTGGGCGGGCGGACGCGTGGTGCAACCGCAACAGCAGGCCACGAGGATGAAGCTCGTGATCATCGGCATAGTCCACGAGTGTGCCACCAGTCTCTCCATGGTCCCTGCCAACGGTATGTCTGATCCACCACAGGCGATTCGGCGAAGTCGAACACTGACCCCAGGCCGTGTTGACATCTTGCGTCTTGCGTTGCGCACGTACTGATAGCGCGCTGCAAGCCTTTTGAGTTCGCTCGCGCGGCAGCTGAGTTTCGGAGTCATTTCGAAGGTTCCCGTTTGTTTGGGGTCATTTGGGCGTCGGGCAGATCCCCCGAAGGCAGGCGCTGGGAATGGCCGAGTTTGCGCGATTGCCAAACGAATCGTGTCCACCCACACAGCGCGAGGATGGTCAACGACACCAGAATCGCAGCAGTCACTACCCGGCAGACGTGCATGAACATCCCGACCACATGCATCGGCATGCGGAAATAAATCGGCACCCAAATCAGCATCGATACGGCTACGACTACGCAGATCCCCCCAGCGGCAGCGTATGTCGCCCATGCTTTGCGCCATTTCAAGAGCGCAAATCCCACGGCTGTGACGACGAGGAACAACGAATAGAGACTCCCACCAAAGATGTATGCCACCACAGGCGCATCCACAAAAGGGGCACTGACCAGAAACAGCAGCGTCAGCCCCGCCCAGCCCAGGAGAACGCACCTAACCGGCCGCCGGAGTTCGCACACCGACACGCACGTGGATGCCTGCTCCGCGGACGATCCATCCGCGCAACTGCCAGGCGACCTGTAGGGATTCATCCTGCCGTCGCTCATGCTTCATTCGTCGCGGGACAACATCTCGATCTCCGACCGAAACGGAGGCCAACGGCGTCGCCCAGCGTCTTCTCGGTTACCAAGAGGTCGGCAAGTCCGGCGTGCCCGTCGCAGACCGCCAGGCCGCGCCTTGCCACTGGATCTGAGTATCGCGCGAATCGCAATTTCCTGCAACGGAGATCGCCGATTATGATCCGGCTTGTCCGCGCCACCGAACGGAGACGGCAGAATTATAGCCGGAGCGGCAGGGTCGGGGTCATTGAAGGCTTGGACCACAATCCGCATACTTGAGATATTCTTCGGACAGGGGGCATCAGGCAAAGCGGCTGCTTGTTTAGAATGAAAGCGAGACTACCGATGGGAAAGAACGTTTGCCGTCGAGACTTCCTCGTTACCGCCCCGTTGGCTCTCGCTGGAGTGGCGGCGACGGGCCCCGTGCTCGGTTCATCGCCTTCTTCGGGGGGCGGACCGAAGGGCAAGGTCGTCCGGGAGGCGCCCCGCGATACACCCGTGGTCCACGAGTGCGATGTCTGTGTCGTCGGTGGAAGTTGCACGGGCGTCTTCGCCGCGGTAGCCGCGGCACGGCTCGGTGCAAAAGTGTCCCTGATTGAGTTGAACGGCTTCTTCGGCGGCGTTGCCACGGCGAGCCTCGTCAACGTCTGGCATTCCTTGAAAGACTTAAGTCGCAAGGAACAGATTATTGGCGGTTTGACCGAGGAGGTGATCGATCGTCTGCGGCTTCGTGATGCGGTCGCGGAGCACGGCGCGAACCACTTCGAGCTGAACCCGGAGGTGCTCAAGCTCGAGCTGGACCGCCTGGTGGTTGACGCCGGGATTCGCCCATTCCTGCACGCCATGTTCGTGGCTCCCGTGGTCCAGGATGGACGGATGACGGCCGCGATCATCGAGGACAAGTCAGGGCGGAGGGCGATCCGCGCTCGGCAGTTCATCGACGCCACCGGAGATGCCGACGTGGTCGCGCGGATGGGGCTGGAAGTCTACAAGCGCGACAATCTACAGCCGCCGACCTGCGTATGCATCTTGCAGGGCTTGGGCGCCATTGCGGGCGAACATAAGGGTTTCAATATCAACAAAGTCATCTTCGACACCCAGTACACGCAGGCCATCCGCCAAGGCTTCGCTTGGACGGCTCGCGTACCGGGACTGGATGACCACCAGATGCTCTCCGGAACGCGCGTGTTCGGGGCCGATTGCAGCGACGCAGATCAGCTCACCGACGCGTGTTTGGAAGGGCGCCGGCAGGTGCAATCGATCTGCGACCTTCTCCGCGAGCATTTCCTCGGAGGTCGCGGCGCGCCGCTTGCCTGGCTGCCTGCAAAAATCGGCATTCGCGAGACGCGCCACGTCCATTGCCTGCATACGTTGACTGCGGAGGAACTCCTCACGGGCCGCCGGTTCGATGACGCGATCGGCAACGGCACGTACCCGATCGATGTCCACCGCGCCGATGGCGCGGGCATCCAGTGGGGGCACCTCCCGAAGGACGTGCCGTTCTATCAGATTCCGTTTTCGTCGCTGGTGCCGCGAGGCGCCAAAAATGTGCTGATTGCGGGAAGGAGTATTGACGCCGACGAAGGGGCGTTTGGCGCGGTGCGGGTGATGGTCAACTGCAACCAGATGGGCCAGGCCGCGGGCGTCGGCGCCTGGCTGGCGCTCGATTCCGGCGTGAATGTGGATTCGCTGGATCTCCAGAGACTGCGAGCAACGTTGAGAAACCAAGGAGCGGTGGTCGTCTGATTGCGGCGGCGGAAAAAGGGTGGGAAAGCGGCGGTGAAGCGGCGCACTTTGAGGAGCGCGGATCAAGCATCGCCCGGCGGATTGCCGGTGAGGATGCCGAGGAGTCCCTCAGCCTGATCGGCCGTGCGGGCCAGGCGATCGAGCCAGAACGAGCCCAGGCAGCCGGCCCCCTCGATGAGCCCCGGCGGGAAACAGCCAAGGATACTCAGGCCAATCCTGGCGTTCAGATCGGCGTTGGGGCTGGCCGGGCCCAGGCGCGCGCCCAAGGCTGAGCGGAGCGATGCGTGGATCAACGGCCAGACGCGTCGCCCACCGGAGAGGGTGCCGCGGTGGCGGATGTCTTCGGCGAAGTCGCGGGCCCGGTCCGGATTGGCGGCAAATTCGGCCACGTCGGCCGCCCCGATCAAGTAGCCGATGAGCAGGTCGCTCCAGCGGTCCACGTGCCGCAGGAGCCGATTCAATTTCTCGGCCAACGCCGGCGAGACCGCCGAGCCGGCAACAAGCAGCGTCAGCGCCCGGTGCCGCGCCTCGCGGTGGTTAACCAGCACGCTGCGGGCGATCGGCTCGGCGACGGTCTCTCCCTGCTCGCGGTCGGCGGCGGAGGCCACGGCCGCCCAGACCCGAGTGAGAACCTCGCCGCTGAAGATCTCTTCCACCACCCCGCGGGTGAGCGCGACGTGCGCCGCGGGCGCCGCCGCTCGCTGCTCGGCGGGCGGGGTGGAGAGTTGCTTCAGCGCCCGGCCCCAGCGGTCCAAACGCGACTTCGAGGCGGCCCAGTACTCTTCGATCGACCACTCCGGAATGGGCCACCCATCGCGGATCAGGACGGGACCATGGACGGTTACCGACGCAGCCAGTTCAACCAGTTCGCGTGCGTGCATTGCGGAGATGGCAGTCACGGAGAGTCACTTGCGGGTGGAGAGGGCGGCAGCCCATCTGCTCGGCCGGAATCGTCCCAGCACGCCGGTTGAGGGCCGAAGAAGATGAGCCACCCACCATCTCTAGCAGCAATCGCGGTGCCGGAGGTCACGCGGGGCGCTCGACACGGGGGGGGCGGATGACGCAACCGCTGGCGAGCCAAGCGGTTGCGACATTTATTCGGCTGCGGACCGAGCGGCCGGCCGGTTGCATTGTGGCAACACGCCGAGCGGACGCGGGCGACTTCACGCAGCGCGCCGCTCCCGCCGGGGATCATCGCCCGAGCGGCCCTCCGCCGGCGCCGCGCCGCGCCGCTCGCCCGGCCGATAGACCCGCAGCCGCGTGCCTGGCACGGCGTGGACCAGCAGCGGAGCGAGCGCCGCGGCCGGCCAGGTGAAGGAGAGCGGCTCGATCGGGATGCGGAATCGGACCGACGTGATCACCAACGTGTGAAACAGCGTGACGGCGGCAAAGATCGCGTAGGTCGGCCAGAGCGACCGCCAACGGCCCAGGGAGGCCATCAGTCCGACCGTGGCGAGGACAAGCCAGACGACGGTCGACAGGCGGTAAATCCGGTTGGCCGCCTTGGGGTTCGTCTCGTCGAACAGGAGGAAGTAGCGGAGCCGATCGGCGCAGAGCCGCGCGTAGCGGTCCGGGTTGGAGCGGATGAACTGGAGGGCCTTGCGGCCGAGCAGGCGGCAGCGCTTGGTTTCCGTCAATCCGGCCAGCTCGCGGTAACCGCCCGGCTTGAGCAGCAGGTCGTCGATATAGGTGGTTTCGTGCCGCGCTTCCCACAGGGCTCGATCGATTCCAGCCGGCGTGCCGTCGTGGGCCAGCCGCAACCGCTCGGCGGCTGGTCGGGGGACCTTGTCGGTGCCCGAGCTTGCCGGGTTGTTTCCCTGCCAGAAGGCATAGCCGAAGGTCGACTTGACGAAGACCCATTCGCCGTGGACGCGCCAATTGCGGACAATCCAGGGCGCGACCACGATCGTGGCGACCGCGGCCATCGCGGCCGTGCGGATCGTCGCGCCCAGAAGACGCCTGGCGGCCGGCGCGGCATCGGGCGGGACACGTTCGGCACTGGCCGATCGCGGAGCCGCCCCGCGCCCGCGAAGACCGCCGAGCCAGAATGCCAGCGCGCAGCAAGGGAGCGCGATCGCCAGGATCGGTTCGACAAGCAGGAGAACCCCGGCCAGGACGCCGGCGATCGAAGCGCCCCGCCAGGTGGCCCGGTATCGCGGCGCGGAGACGACGGTCAAAAGGAGTGTGAGGACCAGGGCCGCCCAGATCGCCACCTGGAGATGCGTCACGGCGTAGAGGTGCGTGGGATAGACCGCCGCGCCGATCCCGGCCAGCCAGCCGATCGCGGGGCGGTCCGGGGCGAGCGACCAGCCGAGCGCGACGACGGCCAGCACCAGCCCGGTCCCCGCCAGGCACTGAATCAGTTCGACGGCGAGGATGGCCGCCGGCGATTCGATGCCCAGGCAGGCATAGATGCCCGCAAGGAAGAAGGGGTAGAACGGCGCTTGCTGCGAAGTCGGCCGCAAGGGGGCGCCGAGCAATTCGATCGAGAAACCTCGTCCGGCGAGCAGGTTTTCGGCGATCCGCCCATGCTCGTAGGAGACCGGCGCGGCATGGTCGGACCACAGCGCGGCGACCACTCCGAGGCGCAGCGCAAAGGCCAGAATCGCCAGTACAAACAGTCCTTTGCTCCGTTGAGACCCGCACATTGCGGGGCGGATTGTAGTTGGTCGCGGCGCGGGGGGCAAGCGGAGTTTTGCAGCCGAAAGGGGCTCCGCATTCGGTCGCGCGCCCCTGCGACCCATTCAAGGTTGAGTCGACCGTTTTTTGGCGATTGTCACGACAAGTCATTGCAGGGCCAGCTTCTCCGGCCTTAGACTGGTCCACACGGGAACGGCAAGAACCACGTTCACCGGTCCCGTGGCAGACGAGAGACAGATTTCATTTTCGCACAGAAGGCCAATCGATTGAACCTGCGACAGACTCTGGCGATTGCCTGCCTGCTGGCTTGGGCCGGCCACGGCTTGCCGACCGCTGCACCCGGGGGCCCTCCCGACGAAAACCCGGCGGTCTGCATGGACCGGGCTTGGGAGGTTACCTGGAAGCGATTCTACCTGCCCAGAACAGACTTGTTCTACGATTACTTGAGCAGCTACGAGGCAGGCCGCGAGCTTGCGCATCTGCCGACGGCCGACGAAGTCCGGCGGCAGTATCCCAACGAGTGCGGCTACGGCACCGGCATGGAAGACGGGATGATCTCCGCCGGAGTTCTCCTCTCGCTGATCGTCGATCGGTATGCGGTCACCAGAGACGAGTCTTTACGGGAGCGGGCCCACCGCGTGTTCCAAGGGATTCAGCTTTGCGCCACCGCGCATCACGTCCGCGGGTTCCTGGCGCGCGCCGTCTGCGCGGAAGACCTCAAGAGCATCTACATTAATTCCTCGCGGGATCAGTACACCCATGCCGTCCATGGGCTCTGGCTCTACCTGCATAGTCCATTGTCCGGTCCCGAAACCAGGCAGGCGATCGCCGAAGTGCTTTCGGGAATCGCGGATCGGATGACGCGAAACGTCACGGCCGAGAACGATTACGATTCGCTGCGCGCCGACGGCTCGCGCGACACGCGAGGCATCAGCCGAATGTGGAACGTCAAGGGGCACGAAGCGGCACGGTTGCCAATGATCTACGCCGCGGCGTGGGAGGCGACGAGGAGACAAGAATACCTGGATTTGTATCGCAAGTACCTGGAACCGGCGATCGAGCAATCGTCTGTCGTGGAAGCGTGGCAGCCGACGTATGCGCTGTTGCAGATGCAGGTCTCGCTGGAGCTACTGGAATCGTTGGAGCGGGATGCGGAGTGGAAACGGCAAATCCGGGCGATCATGGCGATGGTGTCCCAACGCTGCGCCGCTCGTGCTCGACGCGCGGATCAGACTGCCGCGAACCTCGATCTGACCATGACGTGCAGCGATTGGCGGACCGGCGAAGGCCTCAGCTCGAAAGGGCAGTATCGAAAGGTCTGGTACAACATTCGCGAAAGCGGCGAAGCGGCACTTGCGCAATTGGTGGACCGGGGGGCATCCTACCCCGTGGAGCAACAGGCGCTGTTGACCCGCGCTGTCACGCGCCTGGATTACGATCGGGTGTCGAGTTGCGGGATTTTCCATCTCCAGGCCGCGTATTGGAAGGCGCGCCGCCACGGACTGCTGTGCGAGGGCAAATAGACATGAAGGCGACAAACCTGCTGCTTGTCATCGTGATAGCATGCACGATCCGCGCAGGCGCTGTCCAATCCGATAGACAATTCCAGACGATGAAACAGCCGACAGGGAGAACGCGATGGACAGGTCCCCAAGCGTGATCAGGGTCATCTGGGCAACGCCTTTTTTTACGGATTGGAGACGATTGCCGCTGTTGTTTGTTCTTCTGGCGGCACCAGTCCTTCCAGCCGCTGCCCAGGCACAACCGCTTCGCCTGAATCGCTGCTGGCCCGCGTTTGACTACGACGGGAAGCCGGCGCAGGCGGACGGCTCGTGTTTGAAGACGGTTCTCAAGGGCTCAGAGCGCGACACGGCGGAATATACCGCCGAGTCGAGGACGATGACCTGCGCAGACAACAAGATGCAGGTCCGGCTGGACGGCAAGCACTACAAGAACTTCCCCGCGGAGGAATATGCCGTCGTGTTGACGAACCTGTCCAAGACGGAACCGACGGGGATCATCGGCGATTTCCGGTCGCTCAAGCTCTCCGTGGACAAGCCGGATTCGGCAAGCGCCGCGACGCTGAACGTCCTCCGCGGTTCGACCTGCAAGGCGACGGATTTCGTTCCGGAAACGTTCCCGATCGAGGCCGGAAAAGAACAGGTTCTGAGGACGACCTGCGGGCGGTCGTCCAACGATTATGTCCCGTTCCTCGAACTGGATATCGACGACCAGAACGGCTACCTGTTCGCGATCGGCTGGACAGGGACGTGGCGGGCGCGGTTCGCGAATACGGGCAAGGCGGTCGATGTCGAGATCGGCGTCGAGAAGACCCACTTCCGGCTGATGCCGGGGGAAACGATCCGTCAGCCGTCGGTCCTCGTTCTTGCCCGCAAGAATCAGACGCGCCGCCAGTTCAAGACGCTTGTCCACCGGTTCATGCTGGAGAACAAGGTTCCTCGCGATTCCCAGGGGCGTGTCATCCCGCCGATCCTGGCAGTCGCGTCGGGAGGCGGGAACAAGACGCCGCAGATGATGGCCGACATCCTGCAATACTGCATCGACAGCAGACTGCCGTTCGACACGTATTGGGTCGATGCCGGCTGGTACGGCGCGCCGCACGAGGACGAATTGTATTCCAACTGCGGGCCGCACTGGTGGAAGTACGTCGGCGACTGGCGGGTCAATACGACCACGCATCCGACCGGCGACCTGCTGCCGATTGCCACCGCGGTCCACAAGGCCGGGTTGAAGTTCCTGCTCTGGTTTGAACCGGAGCGGATCACCGATTCGGCGCCGATTCTGAAGACCCATCCGGAATACCGGCACGGGCAACTCGTCGACTACGGCAATCCCCAGGCCCTCCGGTGGATTCAGGATACGGTCTACGGAATCATCGCGAAGCACAAGATCGACGTCTATCGCCAGGATTTCAATATGGACCCCGGCCCCGTCTGGCGCGCGATCGATGCGGACGACCGCACGGGAATCGCTGAGGCGAAGCACATCGCCGGGATGTACAAGTTCCTCGATGACATGCGGGCGCGATTTCCGGATATTCTCCAGGAGAACTGCTCGTCCGGCGGACGACGCATCGACGTGGAGATGATTTCGCGGGCCCACACGTACTGCCGCAGCGACTACTACATCGGGCGGAAGCCGGGCGATACCGCGTTCATCCTCGGCCAGAATGCGACGCTCAACCTGATCCCCTATTTGCCATTCCAGGGATGTGAGTTCAACTGCGTGCCGGTCGGCGACGATTACGCAGCGCTGAGCATCATCTCGTCAGGGACGGTCATCACGCCATCCGATTTTGACGGCGGGATCATCCGCCGCCGGATCACCGACAGCGAGACGGCCTGGTTCAAAAAGGTCTTCGACACCGCAATCCGCATGCGTCCGTTCTACATGGGCGAGTTCCACCAATTGACGGACGAGACGGCCGCCGGCGACGACGTCTGGTGCGCGTGGCAATGCCACCGGCCGGACTTGGCGGCGGGATTTGCGATTATCTTCCGACGGGGCGCCGCGGCGGAGGAATCCCGCACGTTCAAGCTCGGCGGAATCGAATCCGGCGGAGAGTACCAGGCGGAGTTCTACAGCGGCAAGCAGAAGACCGTGCAAGGCGCGGAATTGGAGAATTGGACGGTCCGGCTTGCGCCGCGGTCGTTCCAGTTGGTCTTCTACCGGAAGCGCTAGGCCTGCGCGAACGGACCGGCTCTGGAGGCGTCCGCCCGCCAGGCGGCCCGCGCGCCTGCTCACCACCTGAGCCCAACCGGCACGACCGGCGTCGCGCCGGCCGGCGGGATGACCGCGTCGTGGCGATTCAGGCCGAGGCCGACCTGGCCGGCCGCGTTGAGGAAGATGTGGTCGCTTTGCGGTGAGGGGCAGGGCCGGGTCACGAAGCGGACGGCGCCGCTCTGGAAGAGGACGTTCACTCCGCTGCCGTGACTGAAGCTGCGGAAGTGGGGCGGGTCCGGCGAGGGGGAGTCCGAGACGAGGGCGAACTGGCCGCCGCCTTCGCTGCGCAGGGCGCGGAAGCGCCCCTGTTCCATGTAGCCGAACGACATGCTGTAGTCGCCGCCGAGATTCGCCAGCAATTCCTCCAGCTCCCGGCCTTCGGGCATGGACTCGATGCGATCGACCGTGGGGACGTCGAAGCCCGGCCGAACCGCGGCGGGCGAACTCGGGCAGAGGAGAATATGCACGTCCGAGAGGTAGCCGTTGCTGCGGAGGATCGAGGCAAAGCCGCCGGCCACGCTCAATGGACTATCGGGCGGCGCCGAAGGCATGAATCCCGCGAAGGCGTCGCCATATTGCGCCAGGCTCTGCCGGAGCAGGGCCAGGTTGTGGGCGCAACCGTTGATCCGGGCCTGATTCCTGCCCACCTGCAAGGCGGGAAAGAGGAGCAGCGAGGCGACGAGGAGAATGCCCGCGGCGGCAGCCAGATCGAACCAGCTGAACCGGGAAGGATCGCCGCCCAGGCTCAGGTCCTCCCCCAGATCGTGCAGGCAACCGGCGGGGACCGGGCGCTCGTTCCGCGGAGACTTCAACTCTTCCGCCCTGGCGGCCACGAATCGGCAGGTTCGCCGGGCGAGTTGGGCAGGGGCGGCGACGCTTGGGCGAGTCCGCTCGAGCGGGCGGATCAACTCGCGGAGCAATGCCAACTCCCTCCGCAGGTCTTCATCGCGGGAAAGCTGTTCTCGCAGGTCTTGTTGCTCGTCGTCTTCCAACGCGCCGAGGAGATATCCGAGGAGTTGCTCTGAGACGTTTTCAGCCATGTGCCGCAATATCGAGATGGGTCAAAGAGGGTTGCAGTTTCCGAATCGCCGCGTGCAGGCGGCTCTTGACAGTTCCGACGGGAATCTCCAGGGTCTCGGCCGCCTCGCGGTACTTGAGGCCCTGGTAATAGACCAGGATCAGGACTTCCTTGAGGGACTCGGGTAACCGCTCGACCGCCAGGCGGACCTCCTCGTCCACCTCGGCCGTCTCGATATGTTCGCCGGGCGACGGCGTGTCGCCGCCCAGCAACTCGATCAGCGAGCCGCCTTCGTCGTCCTGATCACCGGCTCGAAAAGCGCGATCCAGGCTGGTTATCTGGTGGCGCCGGTTGCGGCGCTGCGCATCGATGGCCTGGTTCGTTGCAACCGTGTACAGCCAGGGGCGCACGGCGCGCCCCGGCTCGAAGTATTGACACTTCATATGGACCTGGAGGAAAGTCGCCTGGAACGCATCGTCGGCCATATCGGCATCGCCGAGGTACCGCCGGAGATAATTGAACAACTCGCGCTCATAACGGCACACCAGCTCCTCAAAAGCTGCGCGATCACTCCCGCTCCGGTAGGCGAGCAACAAATCCTCATCGGACCACTCGGCATAAGGAATGGAGTGTGATGCGCTTGGCTGCATGGTTTCGATCGTGCTCGTCATTTTAAGTACGGACGGTCGTCGGGAACGGTTCGCCGCGCTCTTCCCGCTCGGGGGCTCGCACGGAGCAATCGGCCGTTGCCGCCGCCAACCTCTCCTCTTCCATTCTAACAGGTTCACGAAGAACGTAACCATCCACGGGGGGTACCCCCACGCGCCCCGGCGGTCCGCATGGCCGTGCCCGAGGGCAGCGGCCCGGCGACTGCCAAACCACAAACCTCCAGGTGCAACTGGTGTGCCAATCGGGAGAAGCTGCGGAAGTGGACCATCGACGGGGATGGCGACGAATCTCCTAAACCATTGGATGGAAATGATTTACAAACAACCGCCGAGGAACGCCCATCGCTCGCAAAGGGGGTGGGCTGACTGCCAAATCGTGGAAGACCAGGATTGTAGAATCTACACGACGGGTGGATCAGCCGCGAAAAACCACTGGCAAACGGTGGCGATCGGGCGCGCGGTTCACCTCTCCCTGGGGCCATCCGCCCGATCGGGCCGCAGGCGCGGGCGGGGCGGGCGGGGCGATCCCTCTGCACGCCGCGCGCCGCGAATGCGATCGACCGCCGCTCAGTCCTCGGGCAGCAGGTACTCCATGGGGATCCTCCGCACGACCTCCTCCATGCAGGTTACGCCCTGGGCCACTTTCAGCAAGGCCCCGTGGCGCAAGTCGAGCATCCCCTGGCGAACGGCCATGTCGCTGATCTCCCGCGCGCGCCGCCGTTCGACGATCATCTGGCGGATTTCCGTGGTCGCGCGAAGGACTTCGACAACGCCGGTCCGGTTGGTGAATCCGGTGTGGTTGCAGTGTTCGCAGCCGGGCGAGGAGTAAAGACACTCGCCCTGGCCCGGCTCGAGGAGGTGCTTGATGTCTCGGAAGGTCTCCGGGGCGGCGCTCAGATCGAACGACATGCGGCACTCTTCACAGAGGGTGCGAACGAGCCGCTGCGAGACGACGCCGATCAGGCAGGTCGAAAGGAAGTAGGGGACGACGTCCAGGGCGAGCATGCTGTCGACCGCCCCGGCGGCGATCGGCGCGTGGAGGGTGGCGAAGACCAGCTGGCCGCTGTTGGCCGCCCGCACCGCCGTCTCGGCGGTAATCGGATCGCGGATCTCGCCGACCATGATCACGTCGGGCGACTGGCGGAGGACGCTCGTCAGGAGTTCGGGGAATCCGAGCCGGATTTTCGGATTGACCTGGGACTGGCGGACGCCGTCGAGAACGTACTCGATCGGGTCTTCGATCGTATTGATCTTGCGCGTGCCGTCGTTGAGATACTGTAGGCAGCTATAGAGCGTCGTCGTCTTGCCCGCCCCGGCCGGCCCCGTGACGAGGATCAACCCGCTCGGCCGCGCGAGCAGGCTCATCATGATATCCAGGCTCTTGCGATGGAACCCCAGGTTCTCCAGCTCCATCAGGCCGATGCTGCTATCGAGCAGGCGGATCGCCATATCTTCGCCGTAGAGTGTGGGGATCGTGCTCACGCGGACGTCGAGTCTCTTCCCGTTCTCCATCGGGTACAGCCATCGGCCGTCCGCGGGACGGCGCCGCTGGGCCACGTCCATTCCGGCACTTGCCTTGACGTGGTTGATGAAATGCCGGCCGGCCGACGCGACGATCGCCGCAACGCACTTGTAGGTGCCGAGGTGGCGGACCGAGACGGCGACGCTGTTCTCGTGGGCCGTGAGGAAAATGTCGCTCGCCGGCAGCGCGGCGGCGTAGTCGAACAGTTGCCGGATGGCCAGCTCCACCGACATCTCGTCAAGATTCATCCCGTCCAGCGGGCATCCCGGCAGTTCGCTGGTCATCCTGCCGCTCCTGGAACGAGCTTCATCGCTTCCGCTTGATTGTCGGCCAGGTTCAAGACCCGGTCCAATCGCATCACCTTGAAGGTCTCCATGACGGTGTAGGGAACCGAATGGATCACGAATTGCCCTCCCGCGTCGCAGAATCGCTTGTGCTGGACGACCAGCCAACTCATGCCCGCCGAGTCGATCTGCTCGGCGTTCGCAAGGTTCAACAAGACCGCCGTTTTGTACCCCCGATCCTTGAGCAGCTCGGCAAGCGACTCCGACTGTTCGGCCAGCGCAGCCATGGAAACAGCACCCTCGACTCCCACGTGGAGGACTGGGCCGTCGCCGGAAAGCACGTTCAATTCCATCAGGGGTCTCCCGTCGAGCCGCCGAGGTTGGGTTCGCCGAAATAATTATGGCACATACGGGAACAAATGCTATAGGGCGCTCCGCGAGGGCTTGCGCGCGGTTGGCGCGGCCATGAGAATCCGCTGACTCCGGTTTCCCAGGCCACCGGCCGCTGCCGCGGGGGGGTCAGTCTTCCAGATCGTATTCGTTCAGCTTCTTTCGCAGCGTGTTGCGGTTGATGCCCAGCCGCGCGGCCGCCTTGATCTGGACGTTGTCGCATCGGACCATGACCTGGGCGATCAGTTCGCGTTCCACTCCGTTGACGATTCTTGCGTGCAGGTTCTCGCCGTCGGGCCCCGCGCTGTCCAACCCGTATTCGACCAGTTCGGCGGCAAACGCGCGGAGATCGACGGGCTTGTGGCGTCCGATCCGGGGCCGCTTCTGGCCGCGCACGGCCTCGGGCAACAGGTCCACCGTGAGTTCGTCGCCGGGGGCGAGGACGACGGCCCGCTCGATGTAGTTTTGCAGTTCGCGGACATTGCCCGGCCAGGAGTAGGCGATCAGCGAGTCCATCGCGCTACGCTCGACGTGCGGGACGTGGCGGCCGTTCGCTTCGTTGTAGATTCTAAGGAAGTGGCCGACCAACTCGGGGATGTCTTCGCGCCGCTGGCGGAGCGGGGGCAGATAGATCGTAATCACGTTCAGGCGGTAGTAGAGGTCCTCGCGAAACCGCTGGGCCTCGACCTCTTCGACGAGGTCGCGGTTGCTGGCGGCGATCACGCGGGTGTCGACGCGGATCGTCTGCGTGTCGCCGACGCGTTCGAACTCGTGCTCCTGGAGGACGCGGAGCAGCTTGACCTGGAGTTTTGCCGTCGTCGAGTTGATCTCGTCGAGGAACACGGTCCCGGTGTGGGCCGCTTCGAAGCGGCCGGTTCGATGCGTCACGGCGCCGGTGAACGCGCCGCGAACATGGCCGAACAGTTCGCTTTCGAGCAGGTTTTCCGCCAGCGCCCCGCAATTGACGCGAATGAACGGGCCGCTGCCGCGGTGGCTGAGGGCATGGATCGCCTTGGCGATCAGTTCCTTTCCCGTGCCGGTTTCGCCGAGCAGCAGGACCGAGGCGTTCGAGCGGGCGACCTGGCGCGTCAGCCGGTAGACCTCCTGCATCGCCGGCCCCGAGCCGATCAGGCCCGGAATCGGAGGTCCCGTCTCTTCGCGGTCTGGCCGAGAAAACAGCTGGCTCATGGTTCGGGCTGCGGGGCGCCCGGCGGTTGCTCAGGGGCCTTCGCTTGCTGCGACAGTTTCCAGGGCGTTTCCAGGCAATTCAAGATCGCAGCCAGGACGTGCCGGGAAGCCTCGTCGAGGTTCTCGCCTTGGTTGTAGCGATCGTATTGGAGGAGGATTTCGCTGGAGGTGAGCAGGACCCCGCGCTTGCCTACGTTGTCCCAGAGGGCTTCGACGGCCGCTTTACGCCGCTCAAGGGGCTGCGTCGAGCGGCTTGCCAGGTCGATCAGGGCCTTTTGCGCTTCGGGCGTCGGCGAGTTGGCGAGAATTGCCGTCGCCTGCTCGGCCAGTTCGGGGTGGAACAGGGCCTCGTAGACCGGATCGATCTGGCGGGGGAGGCGGAACACCTCGTGGCCGGCGCTCCAATCGGCGATCCACTGCATTGCCTTGGCGGCCCGCGCGAGCCGCTCCGAGGCTTCCACCCGTTGACCGGCCAGGACCAGGGTCCGCCCCACCTGCGAGGCGACAACCTCTTGGGAATGCGGGCGGGGAAACGCGGCCGCCAGCCCGTCCCGTTCCGCCGCGCGTTCCGCGCGGACCAACTCGCCGTCGCGGGCCAGGATGCCGACCGGGAGCCGGGCGGTCCGATTGTCGTGGCGAAGCTGCTGGAGAAACAGGTCGACCGGCGGCCGTTCCAGCCCCATGTCGACCAGCGCCAGCTCGTAGTCGGCCGACCGCAAGGCCAGGTCGATCAATTCGCGGCCGGAACGGGCGGTCTCGACCACAAAGCCAATCGCAGCGAGATAGCCGGCGATCCGCTGCGACTCGGCCGTGCTCGGGCCGGCCACCAGGGCCGCGCGGCGGCCTTGCGAGGCGGCGAAGAAGAGGGCGGCGTCGGTGACGCTCGCCGAGCCCGGAAACGCCGCCCGCGGATCGAGCCGGAGGATCGCCTCGAGGGCGGCGAACCGGACCCGGGCATCGCCGTGGCGGACCGCCTTGACCAGCGGCGTTCCCGCGGGATCGCCCATCAGCACGGCCAGCATGTCTCCGCGCGCGCCGAGGATTTGCGCCGCGGCGATCGCCGCCCCCGGCATGTCGCTTTCGAGAGCCTGGAGGAGCACCTGGTCGACGGTCTTCAGGCCGGCGGCGGCGGCGATCCCGGCCGGCGAATCGGCCTCGATTCGCAGCGGTTGGCCGAGGCCCGCCCGGCGAGCGGCGTTCTCGAGCGCCGTCAGCAGGTGGAACAGTCGCACCTGGTCGTCGGCCGGGGCCACGCGGTGGGCGCCGGCCGCGAGGCGGGCGGCCAGCGCCAGGCGGGCGTCGTCCACGCGGCGCTGCTCGGCCAGCGGCCGAGCAGCCGCCACATCCCACGTCCAGAAGGTCACGTTGCCGTCGAGGTCCTCAGGGAGGTTCCGCCGCCCGGCCAGATAGTCGCGGGCCTCGCGGAGCAGCATCGCCGCCGCT
>JAAYCB010000010.1 GCA_012744395.1 Pirellulaceae bacterium | reverse complement strand
CGCAACGCCAGGGACGTGCAGCTCGGCGGCTTGGTGGGAATTGCCCTGACGACGATCTTTGCCGGCGGCATCTCGCTGCTGGTGGTGGCCGGCGCCCAAGGGCTCGGCAAGGCCGGCGACGACCTGGCCGTGCTGCGAACCACCAGCCTGATGGGTTCGATTCTCAGCCCGCAGATGGAAAGAGGCTTCATGTTCCTGCTGGCGGTCGCCGCCTTCCCCTCGGCGTGCTTCTCCTCGTTCATCGCGGCCAACAGTTTCAAGACGACGCTGCCGAAGGTCAATCCGTTCATCACGTGCGGCCTGGGCACGGCGGGATCCGTTGCCCTGGTCATCTCCGGCTACGCCGGCAACGCCGCCGGCGTGTTCACGATCATCGGCGCTTCGTTCGGCCCGGTCTGCGGGGCGATCGCGGCCGACTACCTGTTGGCCGGCAAGGGGTGGGCCGGCCCGCGCGCCGGGTTCAATCCCGCCGGCTGGATCTCCTGGATCGTCGGCTTTGCCGTCGGCGCGTTCAATTTCATCCCTGCTAGACCGTTCGACATGCCTTGCCCGCCGGTGGCCGCCTTCCTCGTCGGCTTCGTGCTCTACTTCCTCCTTGCCAAGGCCGGCATGGAGAGCAGGGTTCTGCCGATGCCCGGCGGCGAACAGCCGGCCGCGGAATGAGGCTCCAGCCACCCCATGTTGACAGCGTCGCCAAGGCGTCCCCGCCCTCGGCCGCCCGGAACCCGCCCAGGACTGCCCAATGATCCAGCTTGAGAACGTCAGCAAGGTCTACTCGACGGCCAAGGGCCCTGTCCACGCGCTCGATGGGGTGGGCCTCGAAGTCGCGGAAGGTGAATACGTGGCGGTCCGGGGGCCGAGCGGCTGCGGGAAGTCGACGCTGTTGACGATTATCGGGACGCTCGGAACGCCCACCAGCGGGATCGTGCGCGTGGCCGGCCAGGATGTCGGTTCGATGAATTCGGCCGGTCGCGCCAGCTTTCGCGCGCGCCAAATCGGCTTTGTGTTCCAGACGTTTCGCCTCCTGCCCTACCTGACCGTGATGGGAAACGTGATGGCGGCCGTGGCGGTCGGCGAAGCGCCGGCCGCCCGCCAGCGAGCCGCTGAAATCCTGGAAAAATTCCAGCTCGGGCACCGTCTGACCCACCGGCCGGGCGAGTTGAGCACCGGGGAGTGCCAGCGGGTGGCGATCGCCCGGGCGATGATCAACCGCCCCAAGCTGATCCTGGCCGACGAGCCGACGGGCAATCTCGACCCGCAAAACGCCGCCGGCGTGCTCGATCTGCTCGACGCGTTTCACCAGCAGGGGGGAACCGTCCTGCTGGTCACCCACGAGGAGGAAGCGGCCGCCCGGGCGGATCGCACGATCTCGTTGCGGAACGGTCGCGTGGCCGATCCGTCGGCTGTCTGAGGTCTCGCCGCCTCGCCGGCCGGCGAGGCAGCGGCTTGCAAGAGATCGCTTCGTCGGCTAATCATAAAGGGTTGCTGCGGACGATCGCCGTTCCCGGTGGCGCCCCCCGAGCGGTTCCCGGGGGCACCGCTCCCTTTTTTCTGCCGAGGACAATCGGAAGATGGAGAAGAATGATACGCCTCCCGGCGAACAGCAGCCCGTGGAGGAGGGGAAGAAGATCCTGATCGTCGACGACGACGTGGAAATCGTCGACACGATTCAGACGGTCCTTCAGGCAAACGGATACGCGGTCGTCTTCGCGCGCGATGGGACCCAGGGCCTGGTGATGGTCGAGCGGGAGAGGCCCGACCTGGTGATCCTCGACATGATGATGCCCAGGCGAAGCGGATTCCTGGTCCTGGAAAGACTCCGCCGCACGCGCAAGGACATGATCCCGGTGATCATGATCACGGCCAACGAGGGGAGCCGGCACAAGGCCTACGCCGAGATGCTCGGGGTGGTCGACTACCTCCGCAAGCCGTTCCCCATGGACCGGCTGCTCGGCGCGGTCGCGCGGGTGCTCGGCTGACGCCAAGCGGAGCGGCGGTCCGTGGTTTCGTGTGGAGAGTCGTCGGCGGAGCAGCATCCGCCTGACTGAGAAATCGATCCGGCTCCTGAAAGGCCTCGCCCTATGGCAGCAGATCCCCGACCAGAAATTTCACTTGCGCCGACGGAAGGTTGGCATTGTTCGCACTTCTTCTACCGGTTCGATCGGGCGCGGCTTCGCACACTGGGCCCCAACGAGGTGATGGACGGACGGCGCGGTCTGATCGACGCCCTCAACGCGAAGTCCACCGACGTGGCCGCCCGCCAGACCTTCCTGGTCAGCGGCCAGAAGGCCGACTTCTGCATCCTCGCGCTCGGCCCCGACCCGTTGGCGATCGACCGGGTGCATCAACGAATTGTCGGCGGCCCCCTGGGAGCAGCCATCGAGCCGGCCTGGTCGTTCGTCTCGCTGACCGAGCTGTCCGAATACGTGCCGACGGTCGAAGAACACGCACGGGCGCTGGCCGGCGAGGGGACCGCCCCCGACAGCGACGAACAGCGGGCAAAGCTCAAACAGTATGAAAAGCGGCTGGAGATCATCCGCCGCCAGCGGCTCTATCCCGACCTGCCCGCCTGGCCCGCCTTCTGCTTCTACCCGATGAACAAGCGGCGCGACGGCGATCAGAACTGGTTCCGGCTCCCCTATCCAGACCGAGCGCGGTTGATGCGCGAGCACGGCGCCACGGGCATGAAGTACGCCGGCAAGGTGACCCAGTTGGTCACGGTCGGCATCGGCCTGGACGACTGGGAATGGGGCGTGACCCTCTGGGCGAGGAATCCGGAGCTGCTCAGCCGGATCGTCTATGAGATGCGCTTCGACGAGGCCAGCGCCAAGTATGCCGAGTTCGGCCCGTTCTACGTCGGCTATCAGGCCGCAGCCGAGGAAATCCTCGATCACTGCCGCATCGGCGGCGGATGAGAGATCACAGGCGCCAGGTTACAGCCGACAGGTAACCGATGACCGGTTGTGACTGGCCGGTTGCCGGGGGCCGAGTCTGCTACCGATCGTAACTGGAAATTCCTTCTTCCTTCGACATTCGACCTTCTGCAACCGGTCGACCGTCACCGGTGACGTTTCCCCTCACTTCTTCGGCGTCAGCACCATCGTCACCGGAGTGCCCAGCGGCGGGATGTTCTCCGTGAATGCCTCGAACATCAGCGAGGCGTTCGCATCGCTGCTGCGGATCGGCACGTCGAGCGTCGCACTGGCGAAATTCGAGACGCAAACCAGGTCGCCCGAGCCGTCGGCCATGTAGTATTTCCGGGACGTCTCTTTGTCTTCATACATCATGCTGCCGGCAAACACCCACGGCTGGGTCATCGCCTTGCCGGTGGAGGTGTCGCGAACCCACTCCTGGGCGCGGGCCTTGCGGACCTTTCCCTTCTCGTCCTTCCAGAGCACCTCGATCTCGATCTCCGTGCCCGTCGGCGGCGCGTACTCGGGGTCCCAGCGGACGGGAGTGCCCGGCTCCGCTCCGGCAGCCAGCAGGCCGGCGTGGATCACGAAGGCCTTGACGGGCACGGTCAGCACCGACTCATGCTCCTTGGTGTTCAGCAGGCAGGCGAACATCTCCAGCGGGGCGTAGCGTTGGCAGACCATCGACTGGACGACCACGTTCTTGCGGTCCTTGGTGAGCCAGACCGGCTGCTTCGGATCGAGCCGTTCGTTCTGCGTCAGGCCTTCCACGAGGGGCTCGCCGAAGTCGAGCCGTCCCTCGCCGTCGGGCTCCTCGGTCTCTGCGGACGCATCGGCTGGCGGCTCTTCCGGCGGCGCGCTGGCCTCCACGGGCTTCGCGTCCGCCGGCGGAGACGATCCGGCGCCGGTCGCCTGCGCGTCCGCCGCGGCGGCCGCTTCCCGCTCCGCGTCCGCCGCGGCAATCCCCTCCGCTTCAGCCGGGGCGGCCGGCGCCTCGGCGCCCGCGGGCGGGGCCGGCGGATCCGCGACCGGCCGATCCGATTGTCGATGGCAGGCCGTCAGCAGGACCAGTGAGACGATCACCACCGCCGCGCGGCGGTGGTGCGATCGAGGGAGACGTGCGCTTTGAAGTCGGTCCATGATTGGCATCCACTGATTTCGGCGGAAAGACCTCCGCAGGTTCGGCACGCGCGATCCGCAGACGACCGGCGCTGCCTCGTCGCTCCGCCGCGCGGCGACCGCCGGCACGGGAGGAGGACCGGCACACCGGAGGGGGGAGCCAGCCACTTGCGGAGTTGATAGGATGGTTCCGATGCTTGCGCCCCTTTTATGATATATGATACACGATTCTTGCCCCACCCGAACACCGTTGGAGGGAAGTGATGTCGAATCGGCAGGCGATCCGGAGCAGGATTCTCTCGCCGCCAGCGCGGCCGCGTTGGCACAAGTCGGCGCCGGAAGCCCTGCGCCGTGCCGCCCGCAACGGCGAGCCGGCGTCCGCCTGGGAACTCTGGCTTGGGCACCTGGCAACGCGCGGGACGCCGATCCCCCTGGCGCGGCTGTGGCGGGGCGGCAACGCCCTGCTCTGGGCCGCCGCCGTGGGCGGCAGCGGCGGCAGCGGCGAGCCGCAGACCGGTTCCGAAACCGCGCGGAAAGCCCGCCACGGCGACCAGGACGCCCAGTCGCCGCCGGGGGGAAGATCGACGCGGAGCCTGCTGCAGCGGCTGCCGTTGACGATCGACGGGAATAGTGGGTGCTGGCGGCAAGAGGCCGCCCGCTGGCTTGCCGATCCGCGCGACGCTTACCCCGACGCCCGCCGGGCGTTGGAGGCCCTCGGCTGGGCGTCGGCGCTGGCCGTCGCGGCTGACGGCTTCGGCCCAGATTTCTGGTGGCGCTTGCTGGACCACCTGGTCGGCCTGGCCGAGGACGCGGCCGGACTCTCGCTTGACCGCGATCCGCTGGTTCACCAACTTCTTGGCGGCGAGTTGGCCCTGACGCTCGGCTACTTGTTCCCCGAGCTGGCGGCCTGCCGGCCGCTGGCCAAGACGGGACGCGGATCGCTGACCGAGGGCTTGCTGGGACTGGTCGATGGCGGCGGGCTCCCCGACGCCCGCCTGATTGGAGTCTTCCGGCCCCTGTTGGCCTGCTGGACGCGGTGCCACCTGATCGGCGAGCAGTTCGAAAACGGCTGCGCGAGCAACCGGGCGCAACTCCAATACGCTTGGGCGATCCGCGCGGCGCTGCGGCTGACCCGCCCGGACGGGAGCGGGGTGTTTGCCGCGGCCGACGGTTGCTGCAACGATCGGGAGCTGTTCGACGCAGCGCTGCGTTGCGGGGGCGACGCCGACGATGAGCGGATTGCCGCGATCGCGCTGCCTGGCAGAACGGCGCACAAGCATTCCGGGGAGGAAGCGCTGCCCGCGGCGGCCGACCATTCGGCTTGGGCCGCAGTGACCGTCTTAAGGCCCGGTTGGCGCCGCGGCGAGCCCCGGCTGGTCGTCGCCTATCCCGAGCGGCAGTTCCACTTGGAGTTGAGCCAGCAGAAGGAATTGCTGCTGGCCGGCGGCTGGGAAACGCTTGTCCGCGTCGACGGCGAACCGCTCCAGCCGGTCGGTTCGTGGGAAGAGCTCTGCTGGGTGACCGACGGCGACATCGACTATCTCGAACTCGGCATCGCGCTGAGCGGGGGGGCCCGCCTTCAGCGCCATGCGGCGCTGGCCCGCGAGGACCAGTTCCTGTTCCTGGCCGACGCGGTGATCGACTGCCCGGGAACCACGATCGAATACCGCGGCAGGCTCCCGTTTGCCGCCGGCGCGGGATTTGGCCAGGCAGCGGAAAGCTGGGAGGGTTTCCTGCTGAAGGATCGGGCCGCGGCATTGGTGCTCCCCTTGGGGTTGCCGGAATGGCGGGCCGAGCGGGGGCCGGGGAGCCTGCGGACCGCCGGCAACGCCTTGGAACTCTGCCAGGGCGGGCGGGGCGGAGCGATCCTCGCTCCCTTGTTCATCGACTTGAAACCGAAGCGAATCACGCGCGGCTCGACTTGGCGGCGGCTGACGGTGGCTGCCAACCAGTCAATCCAGCCGCCCGAGGTGGCGGTCGGCTATCGGATCGCCAGCGGCAACGATCAATGGCTGATCTATCGTTCGCTGGCCCCGGCGGCCAATCGCACGCTGCTCGGCCACAACCTGATCAGCGAGTTGCTGATCGCCCGGTTCGGCCGCGACGGCGAGGTGCAATCGCTGATCGAGATCGAGGGGTAGAAAACCCGCCGGGATTGTTCCGCCCTGTGCGCCGCGTGCCGCCCCTGGTTGAGATCAGGAGGCCGATTCTGGCAGAGAGGGGAGATCGCTTTCCTCCAAGCCCACCCGCGGGACTCAATGATTTGCGGCGGCGGCCGCGTCGAAGGCCGCCCGCGCCGATGCGTCGATGTCGCCCCAGAAACCACCGTTGGTGGTCCCCAGCGACGTGATCGAGCCGATGGCGAACATGATGATCAGCGCCAGCATCACGGCATATTCCACGGCGGCCGGCCCATCGTCGGAGAGGAGGAATCGAAGCACGGCGTTCATTGCGGCATCCTCGCGGTCCCGTCCCGGTGGCGATCGGCGACGGGATCTCTCTGTGGTGCGTTGTGTTCACCCGAACAAGCGGTGGCGTTCCGGCCAGCATCCGCGGTGCGGACTGGTTGGCTGGGAGGCGCGCGTCGCGCTGGCCGGCGGAGCGCCTTCCGTAAGAAAGGATAGGTCATGGGCCACCCAAGTCAAACAGGGCCGAGACTCTTTCGGGCCCGTCCGGGGGGCGAGACGCCCGCGGCCAACTCGGATTCTTCGCGTCGAACGCAATTCACTCCGTCTGTTGCGGCAGGCCGATGTGCCAGCGGTTCCTCACATCGCCCGAGACTCGACCATCTCGGCAATCCGTCGCACGCGCTGCGGGTTCAACCGGCAGGGGAGCAATTGCCGCAGGTTATCGATCGACGCGCCGATCCCCAGCCGGACCGCCTCCGGCAGGCTTCGGCCGTCGCGCATCGCCCAGGCCAGGGCGGCCGCCATGGCGTCGCCGCAGCCGATCGGGTTGACCGCGTCCTCCGCGGGGACCGCGGGCGGCTGGAAGCGGTAGAGCTCGCCCCGCCCGGAGAGCCAGACGGCACGCGGGCCATCGGTCACGACGACCCACCGGGCCCCCCGATCGTTGAGCGACCGCATCGCCTCGACCAATTCGTCGTCCGTGTCCAGGGGTCTGCCGACCGTCTGGGCAAGCTCCTCGCGGTTCGGCTTGACGACGCACGGCTCCAGGTCGAGCGTCCCGATCAGCCCCTGGCCGCGAAAGTCGAGCACGGCCGGCGCGGAGACGCACTCCAGCAGGCGGCGATAATAGGTCTGCGGCGCGCCGGCGGGCAGCGTGCCGATGAGGACAACCGCCTCGGCGCGGCGGGCCGCGGCCGCCATTGCCTGCCAGAAGGCGTCGAGTTCCGCCTCGCTCACCGCTCGGCCGTTTTCCACCAGTTCGGTTATCGCGCCGCAGCTCCGATCCAGAACGGTCGTGCAAACCCGCGTGGCCGACGCGGTCTCCACGACCTCCAGGGGCACGCCGAGCGCCCGCATCTCGGCGCGGATCTCCGCCAGCGGGGGGCCGCCGGCCAGGGCCAACGCGAGGCTCTCCGCTCCCAGGTGGTGGGCGGCGATCCCCGCGTTGAACACCTTGCCCGATGCGCACCAGTGGACTTCAGCCGCCCGGTTGACTTCTCCCAGCCGAAACCGGTCGAACACCAGAATCTGCTGCCAGGCGGGGGTCAGTCCGGCCGAAAGGATCACAGGATGCCCTCCAGAATCTCGGCCAGCTCCTGGTCGGAAAGCTGCCGCGGGTTGCCGCTCATGCTGCTGCCGCGGGAGCTCTTCACCAATTCGGGAATCTTGCCGGCCCCAATCCCCAGGTCGCCGAGCCGCCGCGGCACGCCGATCTCGTCGCAGATTTCCTCCACCCGGCCGATCAGCCGATCAACCGCCTCGTCCGCGGAACCCGACGGTCCTTGGATTCCCAGGGCGTGGGCCAGCCGGGCGAGTTGCTCCAGGCACACCTGGCGGTTCACCCGCAGCGCGACCGGCAGCATCAGTGCGCAGGCCGCGCCGTGCGGCACGCGGCAGTGCACGCCCAGGGCCGGGGCGACCCCGTGGGCCAATCCCAGCCCGGAATTGGCCAGGCACATGCCCGACAGCATCGCCGCGTGGGCCATCGCCTCGCGTGCCGGGCGAGAACTGCCGTCGCGGACGGCCGCGCCGATCGCCGGCAGCGCCGCCTTCAGGCCGTGGACCGCCAGGGCCTGGGGGATCGGCTGGGCCTTGCGCGACAGGTAACTTTCGAACAGCTGGGTGATCGCGTCCATCCCGCTGGCCGCCGTCACCGCCGGGGGGACGGAAACGGTCAGTTCCGGATCGACCAGGGCGATCCGCGGCACGATCCGCTCGTCGCGCAGACTCTTTTTGAATGCCGGCCGGTAGGAGGAGATCACGGCATTCCGGGTCGCCTCGCAGCCGGTCCCGGCGGTGGTCGGCATGGCCAGGACGGGCAAGGGCTCTTCGAGGATTTTTAGCCCTTGGCCGACGCCTTCGAGATAGTCCTTGACCGTGGGGCTTTCCGTGTTGACGGCGATTGCCGCGGCGGCCTTGGCCAGGTCGATTGCCGATCCGCCGCCGGCGGCGAGCAGAAAATCGCCCCGCCCCGCGCTCAGCCGCCGGAGTTCGGCCGAAATCCGGTCCACGTCGTCGACCTCCGGCTCGCGGGACAGGGTCCCCAAGCAGACCGACTCGACCCCGCCAAGGCTCAGCAGATCGGCGATCTCCTTGAGCAGTCCCGACACGGCGAGGGTCCGTGAACCGCACAAGACAAACGCGCGGCTGCCCAGCCGCCTGGCCAGGCCGGGCAACTCGCGGCGGCGGCCCCAGCCGAATACGATCTGCTGAGGGCTGACGAAATCGTATCGAAATCCGGCATCGGCGGCATTCATCCTGCAATTCTCCCCGGCTCTGGCGGGCAGTCTTCAGGTCATTGGCCCGTTTCCCTGTCTTGGCGGCACAGGGGCGATCTCTCTCCGCGGCCACGGTCCCGACCTTGCCCCCCTCCATTAGAATGAACCTGGGCGTTCGGGCAAGGGGCGGTCCGCCGCGTCTGGGTCTGGAACGGATTCGGCGTTAGAATGAAGCGAGCCTGTGGCCCGATTTTGTCAGCCGATTCCGTCTGGGAGGAAGCCTCTGATGAACGAGAAATGGCGCTGGCGGATCACCCTTGAGCCGGGCAAGCGCGGCGGCCGCCCCTGCATCCGGGGCATGCGGATCACGGTCTACGACGTGCTCTTTTTTTGAAGCAAGTCCCTTCGATGAGCCCTTTGACGAAAATCGCGTTTGCCGCCGTGCTGGCGGCCCTGGCCGGCGGGGCCAGCGCCGCCGACCTGGGGAAGTCTCTGGAGGTGCTGGGCTCGGTCGGCCCCCGAGGCGCCGGCAACGAGGCGGCCGCGGCGGCCTGGCAAGAGGTCGCCCGCAGCGACGCGGCCGAGCTGCCGATGCTCCTGGCGGCGCTCGACCGGGCCAATCCCCTGGCCGCGAATTGGATTCGCACGGCGATCGACGCGATTTGCGAACGGACGCTGCGCGAGGGCCGATCCCTTCCGCAAACGTCGCTGGAACAGTTCGTTCTGGAGACGGCGCACGCTCCCAAGGGCCGGCGACTCGCCTACGAGTGGCTCCTTCAGGTCGACGCCAGGGCCGAAGAGCGGATCGTGCCGCAGTTTCTGCACGACCCCAGCCTGGAGCTTCGCCGCGACGCGGTCGCCCGGCTCGTCGCCCAGGCCGAGTCCGCCGGCGGGCCGAAGGAAACGATCGAGTTGCTGAAGACGGCGCTGGATGCGGCACGCGACCGCGACCAGGTCGATACGATCGCCAAATCGCTGAAAAAGCGGGCCATCCAGGTCGACCTGGTCCGCCACGACGGCTTCGTCGTCGATTGGTGGGTGATCGGCCCCTTCGACAACACGGGCGGGAAAGGCTTCCGCGCCGAGTACGCTCCCGAGAAAGGGTTCGATCCGCAGGCCGAGCATCCCGGCAAGCACGGCCCGGTCCGCTGGCGGAGGTTCTCTTCCGACAGCCCGGAGGGCCAGGTCGATCTGAACAAGGCCCTGGCCGAGGAGATGGAGCAGGAGAAGGAACGGGAGATCGTGGGCTACGCGGCGGCCGAATTCCATTCAGCGGAGCCGCTGGCCGTGCAAATCCGCACGGCCAGCGTCAACGCGCTGAAAATCTGGCTCAACGGCGAGCTTGTCGACGAGCACGAAGTCTACCACGGCGGCTCGGTGTTTGATCAGTACAAGGCCGCGGCGATCCTCCAGCCGGGCAGAAACGTGATCCTGGTCAAGGCCTGCCAGAATGCCCAGTCCCAGGACTGGGCCGAGGTTCTCAGCTTTCAGCTTCGGGTCTGCGACGAGATCGGCACCGCGGTCCATTCGCAGCAGAAGCCCGGCGGCTGACGGCCAATCGGCGGCGGCGGATGATGCAGGGCGAGCGTTCCCAAGCGGGAGCTTGGGAACGAGGAGCGATGTGGGGACGAGGCGGGGCGGCTGGCGAAGACGTAACATCGGATTTTCCGTTTGATTGAGACATGCGAAAACGTACCGTTCCTCAGATCGTTGCCGTGTTGGCTCTCGCGGTTGCCGGGGGGGCTGATTGGCGGCAGTTCCGCGGCACGGACAACGCGAGTTGTTCGCACCAGGCCGGCCTGCCGACCGAGTTCTCCGCGGAGAAGAACGTGGCCTGGAAGGCCGACCTGCCCGGCCGCGGCGCTGCCAGCCCGATCGTCGTCGGAGATCGCGTGTTCGTGACCGCCTCCAGCGGCGCGGAGCAGGACCGGCTGCATCTGCTTGCTTTCTGCGCTGCCGATGGGAGCCGCCTCTGGCACCGGCAGCTTTGGGCCACCGGCCACACCGAATACAGCCCGTTCGGCGCGGTGGCGGTCAACACCCCGGCCTCCGACGGCCGGTGCGTCGTGGCCTTCTTCTCGTCGAACGACATCGCCTGTTTCGACCTCGACGGCAACTTGAAGTGGTTTCGCGGATTGGCCCATGATTGCCCCACCACCCGCAACGACGTCGGAATGGCCTCCTCGCCGTTGATCGTCGGCCAGGTGGTCGTCGTCCAGTGCCAGAACCAGGGCGAATCGTTCGCTGCCGGGCTGGACTTGCGAACGGGCCTGACCCGCTGGCGAATCGGCCGCCAGCGCGACGCCATCTGGTCGTCGCCGACCGTGCTCCGCGGCCCGCCGCCGAGCGGCGACCTGGTCCTGCTGCATGCCCGGGACGCGCTGACCGGCCACGATCCGCTCTCCGGCGAAGTTGTCTTTCGATACGAAGCGCGGTGCCACACGATCGCCAGCGTGACGACCCGCGGCAATCGCATCTACCTGCCGGCCGAGGGGCTGTGCGCCCTCCAATACGATCCGGTCAGCCGGGGCATCGAGCCGCTTTGGTTCCAGCGGAGTCTGCGCGGCAACAATTCGAGCCCGGTCGCCTGCGGCGACTATGTGTACCAGGTTCGCAGCCCCGCGATCCTTTCCTGCGCCGCCGCCGTCGACGGCCGCAAGCTCTGGGACGTGCGTCTGGAGGGGGCCGTCTGGGCCACGCCGGTGGTCGCCGGCGGCCAGGTCTACGTCGCCAACCACGAGGGCCAGGTGTTCGTGGTCCGCACGGGAAAAAAAGGGGAATTGCTGAGCAGATGCCAGGCGGATCGCGGGATGCTGGCCTCGCCCGCCGTCGCCGGCAAAGCGCTCTACCTCCGCAGCCACGGCCAGCTTTGGAAGATCGCCGCGAACTAGACCGGCAGGACGATGAGAGACTCGATTGAAATCGCCGTTTCCGGGCCGGTTCGCGGGCGGATCCGGCCGCCGGGCTCGAAGAGCATCACCAACCGGGCGCTGGTTTGCGCGGCCCTGGCCGACGGCCGTTCGGTTCTTCACGGCGCGCTGGATTGCGACGACACCCGCGTGATGATCGACGCGCTGGGCAAGCTGGGGCTGGCGGTGGAACATGACCCGGCGGCCAAGACGATCCGCGTCGACGGTTGTTCGGGCAGGCCCCCGGCGGCCGCGGCAGCGCTCGACGTGGGCAACAGCGGGACGACGATCCGCTTCCTGACCGCGCTGGCCGCGCTCGGCCGCGGGCGGGTCCGCCTCGACGGCACGCGGCGGATGCAGCAGCGCCCGATCGCCGACTTGCTGCGGGCCCTGGAGCAGCTTGGCGCCAAAGCCGCCAGCCAGCGGGGAACCGGATGCCCGCCGGTCGTCGTCGAGGGCAACGGCCTGCCGGGCGGGTCCGCGCGGGTCGCCGGCGACATCTCCAGCCAGTTCCTGAGCGGACTGCTGCTGGCCGCCCCCTGCGCGCTGGCGCCGGTGGTGCTCGACGTCGAAGGCCCGCTCGTGTCGAAACCCTACGTCGACATGACGCTGGCGGTGATCCGCTCGTTCGGAGTGTCGGTCGAAGTCGAAGACCGGAAACGGTTCTCGATCGCGGCGCCGCAGATGTACCGCGCCCAGCGCTACCAGATCGAACCGGACGCCTCGGCGGCCAGCTATTTCTTCGCCGCCGCGGCGATTACCGGCGGGGAAGTGACCGTCGAGGGGCTCTGCCGCTCGAGTCTTCAAGGCGACGTCGCGTTCTGCGATTGTCTCGAGGCGATGGGCTGCGATGTCGACTGGGGCGACGGCCAGATCACGGTCAGGGGGGGCTCGCTGCGGGGCGTTCAAGTCGACATGAACTCGATCAGCGACACGGTGCAGACGCTGGCGGCCGTTGCCCTGTTTGCGGAGGGCCCGACAAGGATCAGCGGCGTCGGCCACATCCGCCACAAGGAGACGGATCGGATCGGCGCCTTGGCGGCGGAGCTGCGCAAACTGGGGGCCGAGGTGCAAGAGGCGTCCGACGGGCTGTCGATCGCGCCCGCACCGCTCCGCAAGGCCCGCATCGACACCTACGACGACCACCGCATGGCGATGAGCCTGGCGCTGGTGGGTCTGCGGCAGCCGGGCGTGGTGATTTGCGATCCGGGCTGCACGGCGAAGACGTATCCCGAGTTCTTCGACGATCTGGCGAAAATCACCAACCCCTGACCGTAGGGTGGTCCAGAGCGGACCCGCGCCAATCCAGATCGCACCGCCGCCAACCTCCCCGGAGAGGAAACCGGTCGCGCCGCCAGACGGCAGGCGGCGGCCCACCGTTTCTTCCTGCGACGAAAATTGACGCCCCCCGGCGCAGCGGATATATTCGCCGCAGGCGTCGAAGAGGCAACCAACACCCGGGAGAGCCAGGGCATGTTCGTACTGGAAAGCTATCCACTGGCGGTCGTCTTCTGCATTATCACGATGCTTTGCTGGGGGTCCTGGGCCAACACGCAGAAGCTGGTCGGCTCGCGGTGGCGGTTCGAGCTGTTCTATTGGGACTATGTCTTCGGCGTCGTGTTGATGGGCCTGATCTTCGCGTTCAGCCTGGGAAGCGTCGGCGAGGGCGGCCGCGGATTTCTCGACGACATCCGGCAGGCCGACCCGGCCAACATCGGTTCGGCGCTCGTTGGCGGCGCCGTGTTCAACGCCGCGAACATCCTCCTGGTGGCGGCAATCGCCGTGGCGGGCATGGCCGTTGCCTTTCCGGTGGGCATCGGCCTGGCCCTGGTGGTCGGCGTCGTGGTCAACTATCTGGCCGACCCCAAAGGAAATCCTTACCTGCTGTTCGTCGGCGTGGCCCTGGTGGTGCTGGCGATCATTGTCGACGCGGTGGCCTATGGCCGCCTGCCTCGGCAAGGCAAGAGAGGGATGTTGCGGGGGCTGGTCCTTGCGGTCCTCTGCGGCATCCTGATGGGGTTCTTCTACCGGTTCGTGGCCGCCTCGATGCCCGAGGCGAAACCGGAGAACTTCTGGAATCTACCCGCGGGCAAGCTCGGCCCCTACACGGCGATGGTCTTGTTTTCCCTGGGGATGCTGGCCAGCCAAGTGATCTTCAATTTCGCGAACATCGTCGGCTGGTCGACGGCGGAGGCGGCCGCCAGGCCCGACTATTGCGGCGGCTCCGCCCGCGACCATCTCTGGGGCATCCTGGGAGGGATGATCTGGGCGGTGGGCATGACCTTCAGCATCATCGCCTTCGGGGTCGCCGGTCCGGCGATTTCCTACGGGCTCGGCCAGGGGGCCACGCTGGTCGCCGCCTGCTGGGGCGTGTTCATCTGGCGCGAGTTCCGCGCGGCGCCGCCCGGAACCGGCCGCCTGCTCTGGGCCATGTTCGCAAGCTTCTTCGTCGGACTGGGATTGATCATTTGGTCGGGAGCCTGATGCGATGAGCGAAGCCCGGATTGTCGTTGTCGGAAGCGTCAACACGGACATGGTCGTCAAGTCGGAGCGGATTCCCGCCCCGGGCGAGACGGTCACCGGCGGGCAGTTCTTCATGCCGGCCGGGGGAAAGGGGGCCAACCAGGCGGTCGCCGCCGCCCGGCTCGGCGCCCAGGTGACCCTCGTGGCCAACGTCGGCGACGACGTCTTCGGCCGCCAGGCGATCGACAACTTCCGCAAGGAGGGCATCCGCACCGACCACGTCGCGCTCGATCCCCAAAGCCACACGGGCGTGGCCCTGATCCTCGTCGACCGCCGGGGAGAAAACAGCATCTCCGTGGCGCCGGGGGCGAATTTCACGATCACGGCAGCCGAGGTCGATGCCGCGGCCGAGGCGATTCGCTCTTCCGACGCCGTCCTCCTGCAACTGGAAATTCCCATGGCCGTGGTCGAGCACGCCGCGGCGTTGGCGGCGGCCGCGGGCGTGGCGGTGATCCTCGATCCGGCGCCGGCCGCGCCGCTTCCCGACGGCCTGCTCCAATCGATCGCCGTGCTGACGCCCAACGAGTCGGAGGCCGAGCGCCTGACCGGGATTCCGGTCCACGACGAGGCAAGCGCCCGGCGGGCCGCCGCGGCGCTCCGCCGGGCCGGCGCGCGGCAGGTGATCCTCACCCGCGGCACCGAGGGGGCGCTGGTTTCGACGGCCGAGACGGAAGAGCTCGTCCCCAGCTTTCCGGTCGAGGCCGTTGACTGCACCGCGGCCGGCGACGCCTTCAACGGCGGGCTGGCCGCCGCGCTGGCCGCCGGCGCGCCGCTGGTGGAGGCCGTACGGCGCGCGGCGATGGTCGGCGCGTTGTCGGTCACGAAAATCGGGGCTCAACCATCGCTGCCGACCGCGGAGGAGGTCCGCGCGTTTGCGGCCGGATTCCAGTAAGGCCCGCTCGCCCGGGCGGTGGAACGCCGATGCCCGACCAGGCCCCACAGATGCCCCTGGACCTCCTGCCGCTGTTGGCGGCCGCCGCCGGGATCGTGCTCCTGTTGGTCCTGGTCCGCGCGGTGCGGAGGGCGCTCCGCCGGCGGAGGCGGTTCCGCGACCGCATCGAGCCGAAGCTGGCGATCGACGTCGCGCAGTTGAGCCAGCAGGGGCCGCCGGCCACGGGGCCCGTGCTGGCGTTCTACCACTTGCCGGTTCGGCTGGCGGCGATCGTCTTGGCGCCGGCCGGCCGGGCGGGCACACTGCCCGCGACCGAGGGAATCCCGCAGTTGCTCGATGCGATCGTGCCGGGATTGGCCGAAGTGGTCGCCGCCCACGATCCGCTCCGACTCCGCTGGCCCGAGCAACTCAGCGCTTCCGGGTTCGCCCACTCTTTCTTCATCCACGCACACCTGCCCGGAGAGGCCGGCAAGGGCACGCCGTGGGCCTCCGTCGCCGGCTTGGCCAAGACCCACAAGGGCTCGGCGATGGTCGCAATCATCGTCCGCGCCGAACGCCCCAACAGCTACGGCCAGCAGATCATCGAGACCGAGGGCGACTGGCTACGCGTGTTCCAGGTGCGGCCGGCGTGACGCGGCGGCGGAGCGGCTGTCAGCGATCAGCCGTCAGCCGTCCGTCAGGTCGCAAGTTGCAGCAGCAGGTTCCGTCTTTCATGCCGCCAGGGCGCGCCTGGTTCCCAAGCCGGAGCTTGGGAACCAGGCAGGAAGACGGCTGACGGCTGATCGCTGACGACTGATATCCTGAAAATGGCTAAAGCTTGCCGATTGTGCCGGCCGATCTGGATCTGACGATGGGGGAGAGGCTGCGCATGGTCGTCCCGCGCAGACCGCCTGGCTTGGGGAGAGCTTATGCTTCTTCGCTGGATTCGACCGATCCGATTCCTCGTTGAAGGAATTGCGGCCGCCGACACGCCGCGGCAACTGGCGCTTGGACTGGCCCTGGGGATGGTCATCGGACTGGTGCCGAAAGGCAACCTGACGGCAATCGCCCTTTCGATGCTCCTGCTGGCGGTGCGCGTCAACCTGGCGACCGGCCTGCTGGGGGCCGGCCTGTTTTCCTGGGTCAACGGCTGGACCGATCCGTTGGCTCACCGCGTTGGATACGCGCTGCTCACGCACGAGCCGCTGGGGCCGCTGTTCGCCTGGTTCTTCGCGCTGCCGATCGTGCCCTGGACGGCCTTGAACAACACCGTGGTGTTCGGCAGTCTCCTGCTGGGGATCTGGCTGTTCTGGCCGGTCTATCATCTCGGCCATCTCGGCTTTGAGCGGCTTCAGCCGCGGGTGGCCGCCGTGCTGGAGCGCTCCCGGATCGGCAATCTCCTGGCCGGCGCCGAACTGGCCGCCCGATGGAGGGCCTAATGATCCGCTGGAACTATGCGATCCCCCGGCTGCTCCTGGCCGCGCTCGCCCTGCTCCTGGTCTACCTGGGGCTCAATCCCCTGGTCCGCTGGGGACTGGAGACGTTTGCCGAGCAGGTTCTTTCGACGCGCGTCGAGATTGGAGAGCTCGACCTCGCGCTGCAAAGCACGGAGCTCCGGATCGAGCGGTTGGCCGTGGCCGACCCGCGCGACCCGGGAAGGAATCTCCTGGAAGCCCGCCAGATGAAGCTCGCGCTTGAGACCGGCCCGCTGCTGAGACGCAAGTTCGTGGTCGACGACGGCATGGTGCGCGGCCTGCGGTTCCGCGTCGAGCGCCCGGAAGACGCCGAACCGGTTGACCGTTGGCAACTCGAGGTCGCCGGCAGACGCGTGGGACAACTGGCCGAGCAATGGCTGGAGACCTTGGCGCTGTCGATGCACGAGAAGGTCGAGGAGGAGATCAACGGGCTGGAGTCGGTGCGGCTTGCCAGGCAGCTGCTCGAACGTTGGCCGGACGAATACCAGCAGTTGGAGGCGCGGGTCCGCGGCGTGAAGGTGCGGATCGAGGCCGTGCGCAAGCTGTTTCAAACGCCGCCGCAGAACCTCGCCGCCGGCCTGTCGCATTACCAGACGACGCTCTCCGAACTGCAACGGCTGCAAAGCGACCTGGGGGCGCTGGGCGAGCAGTTGGACGCCCTGCCCGACAAAGCGGTCGCCGACCGCGACGCGATCCTGGCCGCCAAGGATCGCGACATCCGCGCGCTGGAGCAGCGATTCGAGGCGATCCGCCTGGATGAGGAGACGCTCACGACCTACCTGCTCGGGCCGGAGATCGGCAAGCGGGTGCTCGAAATCGCCGGCTGGGTCCGCTGGGTCCGCGCCCACTTGCCCGGCGAGGAAGACGATTTCGAAAACCGCCTCTTGGGGGTCGATGTCCTGTTTGCCGGCAAGCACGAGCGCCCCGACTTCCTCATCGAGTCGCTCCTGATCGACGGCGAGACGGAGATTGCCGGGCGGCCCTATTCGTTCGTCGCCACCCTGGCGGGAGTCACCACGGACCCGAAGCGCTACGGCCGCCCCGCCGTGATCCGGGCCGAACTGGCCGGAGAGACCACCGTCGAGCTTTACGCCCTGCTGGATCGGACGGGCGACGCTCCGGTCGACCAGCTCGTGCTGAATTGTCCCGACATCCAGCTGCCCGGCGCGCGGTTGGGACGCCAGGGCGCGCTGGGACTCCAGCTCGCGCCGGGGAACACCCACCTGTGGGTCGGGCTGACCCTCAGCGGCGATCAACTGGCCGGCTGCCTGTTGCTGAAGCAGAGCGGCATCGGGCTTGCGCCCACCTTGCCCGACGCGCTCGGAGGCACGCGCCTGGCGGAGAGCCTCGCCGCGGCAACCGCATCGCTCCGGGAGCTCGAGGTCCAGGTCGACCTGTCGGGCGAGCTGCTGCGGCCGCGCTGGCAGATCCGCTCCAATCTCGGGCCGAAGCTTGCCGAGGGCCTCAACCGGGCGGCTTTGGCCGAGGTCGAATACCGGCGCAACCAGGCGGCGGAGCTCGTCCAGAAGCGCGTCGCGCAGGAATTGGCCAACTTCCAGAGCCGGTTGCTGGCCGACGAGGAGATTCTCCGGAGCCGGCTCCGGCTGAACGAGGCTGAAATCCAGCAGCTGGCCGCGCTCGTCGGCCGGCAAATCCCTTCGGCCGAGCAGATCTTCTCCAAGGCCCTCGGCGGCAAGACGCTTCCGCTGCGATTCTGAGGGCCGGCCCGCCGGCGCGGAGGGGTCAACCCTAGACGCGGACCACGCTGGCGCCCGTCACCCGGCGGACGAGCCGGCGCATTTCGAGCACGCTGACGGTTGAGAGAATCCGCGCGATCGGCAGGCCGGTCTTGGCGACGAGTTGGTCCATCGAGGTCGGGTCGCCGCCGACGGCGGCGAGGACTTGGTGCTCCAGCTCGTTGAGCATCAACTCGGCGGGATGGCGGACTTCGCTGCCATCGTCCCGGCGGGCCGTGTTTGCCAGGGGGCCGAGCTGGTCGAGGATGTCGTCGACGGTCTCGACGAGCGTGGCGCCCTCGCGGAGCAGCCGGTGGCATCCCTGGGCCGCGCGATCTTCGACCCGGCCGGGGACGGCGAAGACCTCGCGATTCTGCTCGCCGGCGAGCCGGGCGGTGATCAGGGCCCCGCTCCGCTGGCCCGCCTCGACGATCACCGTGCCGAGCGACAGACCGCTGATGATCCGGTTGCGTTGGGGGAAACTGCCCGTCCGCGGAGCCGCCCGGGGCGGCGATTCGCTGACCAGGGCCCCCTGCTGGATGACTTCCTCGGCGAGCCGGCCGTGCTCCGGGGGATAGATATGCAGCACGCCGCTTCCCAGCACGGCCAGGGTCCGCCCGCCGGCCGCCAATGCGCCGCGGTGGGCCGCCGCGTCGATTCCCCGGGCCAACCCGCTGACGATCGTCACGCCGGCCCGCGCCAATCCGCCGGCAAGCCGCTCCGCCTGGCGGAGCCCGTAATGCGTGGCGTGGCGGGTGCCGACGATCGCCACGGCGAGCCGATCGATCGGCCGCAGGCCGCCGCGAACGAAGAGGATGCCCGGCGGGTCGTCGATCTCCTTCAAGAGCGGCGGGTAGTCCGCTTCCCAGTCCGCCAGAATCTGCACGCCCCTCTGGCGGCAGACGGCGATCTCGCCCTCGACGTCGATCTCCCGGCCGGCCATCGTGATCGCTCGGGCGAGCTTCGGTCCGACGCCGGCGACCTGGCGGAGGCGGTCCATCGGCGCGGAGAGGATCCCCTCGGCGGTGCTGAACTTCTCGAGCAGGGCCTGGCGAATCCGCGGCCCGATACCGGGTATCATGGCCAGCCGCAGGCCGTGGCGGAGCTGCGCTTCGGCGCAGCGTTCCGCCGATTCGCATTCGTCCATATCGGCAACGCTTCCCTCGACGGTGATCGCCCCTTGACGAAAAACGCCTGCCCCGCCTGGCTTGCCAAGCTCCAGCTTGGGAACCGGCTGAAATCGCTTGCCCCCAGTATAACCCGGATTGTTCACAAAGCCCGCCGCCTGTCGACCTCTTGACGGGCAGAAACGCCCGCCCTAGGTTGAGGCCAATCGACCGCCACTGCTCCCCTTGAGAAAGGACCCGATCATGCGATGGCTTCTGCTTGCGGCAGTCAGTGTCTCCGTTGCCCTGGCCCGCGCCGAGGGCGCCGAACCGGCGGCGGATCCCCGCCAGCTCTCCGAGCAGGAGCGGCAAGAGGGTTTCGTGCCCCTGTTCGATGGCAAGACGCTCAACGGCTGGGTGGGGGTCAAGGGGAGCACCGACAGCTACTACGTCCGCGACGGGCTGCTGATCTGCAAGAAGGACGGCAAGGAGCACATTTTCACCGAGAGAGAGTTCGCCGATTTCATCCTCCGGCTCGACATCCAGTTCGAGCCCGGCGGAAACAACGGCGTGGGAATCCGCACGAAGATCAGCCGCGCGCCTCACCTGGAGGGGATGGAGATCCAGGTGCTCGACGACGACGCTCCCAAGCACGCCGCGATCCACGCCTACCAGCATCACGGTTCGATCTACGGCGTGGTGCCGGCCAGGCCCGGCCACCTCAAGCCGGCTGGAGAGTGGAACCAGGAAGAGATCATCTGCCAGGGGCGGCGGGTCAAGGTGATCCTGAACGGCACGGTGATCGTCGACGCCAACCTCGACGACTACGCCGGCAAGCCGGGGATGGACGGCCAGGACCACCCCGGGCTGCTCTACACCAAGGGCCACATCGGCCTGCACGCCCACGGCAACGGCGAGGAAGTGGCTTTCCGCAACCTCCGCATCAAGGAGCTGAAGTAGGAGCCGGCGGGCGGTTGTCTCGTGGACCGCGACCGGCTCAGATCTCGTCCCAGCCGCCATCGAGCATGAGGAAGTCGACGGTGGCGTCCACGTCTTTCTTGTTCCGCGGCGAATCGCCGTAGTCGTTCACCGCCCTGACGACGTCGAAGCCGAGGGCGTCGTACATCTGGGTCATCGCCGATCCGTCGGCCGGCTTGGAGAGGCTTGCCCAGGTTTCGCCGTCGAGATACCCGGCGACCAGCAGATCGACCAGCACCGTGTCGTGCATGCGGACATAGTCGTACTTCTCGGCCCCGGCCGAGGCGATGGCGTGGACGAGGGAGAACGCGCGGCCGGTGAAGATCGGCGTATCCGCCTGCCGCGGGCTCATCTCGGCCTTGTGCGCCCGGAGCACGACCTTGTCGTCGCCCGGACTGTCGAACAGGTTGAGGGTGTCGCTGCCACCCCAGACACTGTAGGCGATCGTGCTTTCGAAGCCCCGGATCGTCGCTTTCTTGCGCGCGATTCCCGGCTTCTCCAGGTTGCTCCCCGTGACGATCGTGACTTCGTCATACGAGGCGTTCACCGTGTCGTCGGCGGCGGAATCGAAGATCCGGGCAAGGTCGCCGCCGCCGTTGGACAAGACGGTGATTTCCTCAAATCCCTTGGTGCGGAGGAAGTACGGCTGATCCGTGGCGCTCCAGTTGGAGACGCGGACCGTGTCCTTGGTCGTCTCCCTGCCGACGGCGTCGCCGACCTTGACCTTGTCGATGCCCGTCGAATCCTGCATCTCGGCAACGTCGCGGCCGCCGGCGCCGTCCGCGCCGCCGGTGCTGGTGGCGTAGCCCAGGCTGACGTAGAATCCGTAGCCGGCATGGGAATAACCCGGGCCGGTGAGCGTCGCCAATCGCGGCGCGACCGTGAAGACGTCGTCGCCCGGCGAGTCGTACATCTGGATGTAGTCTTCGCCGCCGCCGCTGTGGGCGACGAGGTTTTCGGCCAGGGCGTTGACGAAGAACCCGGTCTTGTCGAATTCGAGCACGCCGGAATAGAACTCGCCGCGGCCGGTGAAGAACCGCGCCGACTGGTCCGCCGCGTCGCCGTAGAACGTTGCCGTGTCGTTGCCCAGCCCGCCGTCGAAGTCGACCGTGTCGACCGCGCCGGCGACGGCGGCGAAGAGATACTCCGTGCCGTTGATCCGCACGTAGTGCCCTTCGGCCAGCTCGAACTCGAACAGGTCGTCCGCGTCGGTGCCGTGGACGGTCAGCGCGGCCCCGGCTTGCTCGACGAGGTTCGTCAGGCGCAGATCGACATCGGCCGCCCCGCCGGAGAGCTTCAAATAGTAGCTCGCGCCGGCCGTGACGAGGAAGTCGGCGCCGCCGGTGCTCGGACCATCGGCCAGAGCGGCCACGGCGGCTTGCGACGCGTCGAACAGATCGACCGCGGCGGCGGCCGCGCCCGAGCCGCCCAGCTCGACCGTCAAGAGGCCGTCGTGGGCCGCGTCGAGCCGGTACCAGAGGTCGCCGGCCGCCGGGTCCTGATTGACCAGGTCGTCGCGGAAATCGACCGTGCCGAGGTCGTTGACGATGTTGACGGTCCTTGAGACCAGCGCCGCGCCGCCGTCGTCGTCGGTGATGGTGGCCTGGATCGTGAACCGGCCGCCACCCGCGTAAACGTGGGTCGCCTCGAACGTGCCGGCCTCCTGGTTGACCGCCGCGGCGGAGACCTGCCCGTCGCCCCAGGCGATCGAGACCTCGTGGGTGTCGAGCGCGCCGGGATCGCTGAAGCTGCCGGCGACGACGACCGTGCCGGCGCCGATCAGCACCTGGCCGTCGAGCGTGATCGAGGGGCTGACCTGAAGGTCGCCGGCGACCGGATCGAGATTGGCGATCGTGACGGTCGTCGTCGCCAGGTCCTTTATGCCTGTCTGGTCGGTGACCCGCAGGGCGATCGTCCGCACGCCGTCGTCGGCGAACGTGACCAGCGGTTGAGCCCCGCTGGCGTCGACCTGGAACGTGACGCCGTCGTAGTCCAGGTCCCACTCGTAGATCAGTCCCGGCTGATCATCGGTCGAGCCGGTGCCATCGAGCGTGATCGGACTCCCCTCATCGGCGGTGTAAGGCCCGCCGGCATCGGCCAGCGGGGGCTGATTCATCGTGATCATGAGCGTCGTCGCGTCCGTGCTGAATGCGCCGAACTGGTCCTCCACCCGCAGGGCGATCGTCACCGGCGTATCCAGCGGGAAGCTGAAGGCCTCGGCCGGGATCGTCGGCGCCGCGCCGCTGGCATCGTCGAACTGGCCGTCGCCGTCGAGATCCCAGAGGTAGGAGACGATGCTGTCGCCGTAGCCGTCGAGCTCGTCCTGGTCGAAGCTTCCCTGGCCGTCGAGCACGATCGGCCCGGAGACGCCGAACACGTAGGGCCCGCCGGCGTCGGCCACCGGGGCGCGGTTGCCCAGGCTGACGTCGATCGTGAGCACCGCGATGTCGGTCTTCTCGTCCGGGCTGTCATCCGTGACCCGCAGGGCCGCGAGATAGCTGCCGAACTGGGGATAGGCGTGGGAGACGGCCGCGCCCGTGGCGTCGACGTCGAACGTGACGCCGTCGTAGTCGAAGTCCCACTCGTAGGTGGCGATTCCCGCTTCCGGCTGTCCGTGATACGACCCGCTCGCGTCGAAGGCGACCGGCACGTTGCAGGCCACGGGATTGGGCAGGGCCGTGAAGACGGCGACCGGCTGGTTGTCGTAGATCGCCAGCGTCGTGCTGTCCGAATCGCTGGCGCCCAGCTTGTCAACCACGGTCAGCGTGACCGGCAGCTCGCTGCCCACGGGCAGCCCCATCGCGACCAGTTGAGCCCAGGTGAGGCTGACCGTCGGCGTGTTGACCGGCAGGACGTTGCCGTCAATCGACCACTCGTAACTGGCGATCTGGTCGCCGAAGGCCGTGTTGGGATCGGACGATCCGCTGCCGTCGAGCACGATGCCCGATCCGGCCTCGACCACGTAGGGGCCGCCCGCGTCGGCCGTCGGGGCCTGGTTGCCCTGGTCGACCGTGATCACCAGCGGCTCGTCGAGGAAGTCCCGCTTGGCCGGGCTGTTGTCGTCCGTCACCCGCAGCATCACGTTGTAGACGCCGAAGGCGTCGTAGGTGAATCCGGCGCTGGGCGTCGCCGAGCTCGCCTCGGGATTGAAGGAGCCGTCGTAATGGAAGTCCCATTCGTACTGTACGATGCTGCGATCGGGCCGGTCGTGCCACGATCCGCTGGCGTCGAAGTCGATCGTCTGGCCGGGCGCGGCCGGGTTGGGCGTCGCCGTGGCAACCGCCGTGGGCATATTTTCAAACACCCGCAGCGTGGCCGTATCCACGCTCTTGGCGCCGAGCGAGTCGGTCACCTCCAGTTCGATCGTATAGGCGCCGGCAACGCCGAGCCCGAGCCCGATCAATTGATTCCAGGACACGAGGACCTCGGCGCCGAAGGCGTCGTCGACGCCGTCGCGGTCCAAGTCCCAGGCATAGGTGACGATCTGGTCGCCCCAGGCGGGATTGTCCGGGTTGGTCGAGTTGCCGCCGTTGAGAATCACGCCTTCGCCGACGTTGACCCAATAGGGCCCATCGGCGCGGGCCACCGGCGGCAAGTTGCTGTCCGTGACATCGATCGTCACGCTGACCACGTCGGTTTTCGGCGGCACGTTGTTGTCCGTCACCCGCAGCACGGCCGTGTACTGGCCGAACTTCGGGTAGGCATAGTAGGCGTGCCCGAACCCGGCGTCGCCGAGGTTCTGAACCAGGTCGTAGGCGCCGTCGGCATTGAAATCCCACTCGTACTTGACGATCTGCTTGTCGAACTTCGGCTCGCCCCGGTCGTGCGTCGAGAGGGTGCCGTCGAAGTGGAGCGGTTCCTCCGGCGCGAACGGCGCGGGGTCGCCCGGCCCCACCGTGCTGGTGACGCTCAGCGCCGCGGTCGGCTGGTTGTCGAAGATCAGCAGGTCGGCCGTGGCGATCTGGCTCCATGCGCCGAAGCTGTCGATCACGCGGAGGTAGATCGGCAGCGGCCCTTCCGGCCGCGGCTGCGGCACCCCGATAATGTCGAACCACGGCCAGGCGATCGTATCAATCGCCTGGGTGGTGACGAATTGCGGATTCCAGCTCAACGGATTGGCCGGATCGTACTGGAAGTCCCACTCGTAGCGGACGATCGCGTCGGGCGCGAGGTTCACGTCGGTGGAACCCGAGGCGTCGAGCACCAGGTTCTCATTCGTGTTGATCCAGTAGGGACCGCCGGCGTCGGCCACCGGCGCGGTGTCCAGGAACACGCGATGGTCCTCGACCTCGCCGTCGGCGGCCAGGCCATACGGCGTGAGCGCCTGGCCGTCCGCTCCCTTGCCCGTGCTCGTGATCCGCACCCGGGCGTAGGCATCGCCCGTGTAGCCCTGGTCGGGCACGGTGAAATTGTAGCGGAAGGGCGTCGCGCTGGCCGGCACGGACTGTTGCGGCAAGTGCTCGGAAAGCTGGTCGAAGACGCCGTCGCCGTTGAAGTCGATCCACACGTCGACATAACCGCCCCGCGGCGCGAGGACCTCATACCAGGCGTCGACATTCGCGTTGCCGAGCCAGAACAGCTGGCTGAAGACAGCGCCGTCTTCATCGTCGCTCCCGCGGAGATCGTCCCCGTCGGCAAGCACGCTCGGCGCGCCGTCGACGTCGTGGTCCACCAAGGCGCCCAGGTAGGGACCGGCCGGATCGATCACGTGCCGCGCCCCGTCCGAGGCCCGCAGCGTCCCGTAGCTGTCCGGCGCGTCGCCGTAATCGATCTCCTCGATCGTGAACAGGTGATCCTCGACCTCGCCGCTCAAGGCAAGGCCGAAGGGCGTCAGCGGCTGGCCGTCGGCCCCCAGGCCGTCGGACGTGATGCGGAACCGCGCGAAGGTCGTTCCCGGCACGGCCGTCTGCGGCACGAGGAACGAGACGCTGCTCGTGCCGGCGGCAACGGACTGGTGAACGACGTGTTCATCGGCGTCCCATTTGCCGTTGTCGTTGAAGTCCATCCAGGCATCGACGATACCGCCCGGCCCGCTGACGTTGAGCGAGAACTCGGCGATCTCGCCGGGGATCAGCCGCCCGACGAGGTTGATGTCGCCCTGCTCGTCATTGCCCGGATAGGCGTCCGTGTCGTTGTCGTCGCCGGTGGCGTCGGCGGTCGGCTGGCCATCGGCGTCGTGGTCGGGCAGCGGCCCGAAGAACGGGCCGACCGTCACATGCCGCGCGCCGTCGCTGGCCCGCAGCGTCCCGTAACTATCGGGGGCGTCGCCGTAGTCAATCCCGGAAATCAGAATCCTGTAGTCTTCCACCTCGCCGTCGTCGGCCAGGCCCGTCGGCTGGAGATTGCCGGCCGAGCTGATGCGGAACCGGGCGTAGGTGTAGCCGATCCGCGCCGTATCGGGCACGGTGAACACAATATCCTGCGTGCCGTTGACCGTCACGCTGCCGGAGCCGAACAGGTACTCGTCGGCCTCGAGCGTGCCGTTCTGGTTGTAATCGATCCAGCCGTCGAGCTTCGCCTCTCCGCTGGCGTAGACGGTGATCGTGGCCGTCTCGCCCGGCATGAAATAGGTCTTCGCCACGACGCCGTCTTCATCAGCCCGACCGTTAGAATCGTCGCCGTCGGCGCCCACGCTCGGCTGCCCATCGTCTTCCGCATCGGTCGCCGTGCCGGACTGGCTCATCCAGGGACCCGTGATGATATGCCGCGCGCCGTCGCTTGCCCAAACCGTCGAGTCGAGCAGCGCGTCTCCATAATCCAGCGCCACGATCCCATACTGGTAGTCTTCCACCTCGCCCGAGTAGGCGATCCCTTCGACCGGCAGCGTCCAATCCGCATCCAGGGTCGTGCGGATCGCGTGTTCCGATTCGCCAATCAGCCGGAAGCGGGCGTCGATCGCGCCGGGGTCGATCCCCTCATGGGGCACGAAGAAGTCGATCGTCGCCGTCTCGCCGGCGGCAATCGCCAGGCCGTCGGCGATCTGCTCGTTCCACGGGTTGGCGACGCCGTTCTGCGTCTCGCTG